>JAAYJD010000219.1 GCA_012523135.1 Clostridiaceae bacterium | reverse complement strand
CGATTATCATCGGCCAGGCCTGCGAGTTCGATTATTCCGGCACGCAGGCATGCAAGGCGCTGCGCGCCCTGGGCTACCAGATCGTGCTGGTCAATTCCAACCCGGCGACGATCATGACCGATCCTGGTATTGCCGACGCCACCTACATCGAACCACTCAACCGCCAGCGCCTGACTGAGATTATCGCCAAGGAACGGCCAGATGCCCTGCTGCCGAACCTGGGCGGCCAATCGGCCCTCAATCTTTGCTCTGAGCTGCATAAAGCCGGTGTTCTGGCCGAATACGGCGTCCAGGTTATCGGCGTCCAGGTCGATGCCATCGAGCGCGGCGAAGACCGCATCGCGTTTAAGGAAACCATGAACCGTCTCGGCATCGAGATGCCGCGCAGCCAGCCGGCCTATTCGGTCGAAGACGCCGAACAGATCGCCCAGGCGCTCGGCTACCCGGTGGTGATCCGGCCGGCTTATACGATGGGCGGAACGGGCGGCGGCCTGGTCTACAACATCGAGGAACTGCGCGTCATCGCCGCGCGCGGCATCGCGGCCAGCCTGGTCGGGCAGATCCTGGTCGAGGAATCGGTGCTGGGCTGGGAAGAGCTCGAACTGGAAGTGGTGCGCGATGCCAAGAACCAGATGATCACGGTCTGCTTTATTGAGAACATCGACGCCGTCGGGGTTCATACCGGCGATTCGTTCTGTTCAGCGCCGATGCTGACGATCTCCGCCGAACTGCAGGCCCGCCTGCAGGCGTATGCATATCGGGTGGTCGAGGCGATCGAGGTGATCGGCGGCACCAACGTGCAGTTCGCCCACGACCCGAAAACCGGCCGGGTCGTGATTATCGAGATCAACCCGCGCACCTCGCGCTCGTCCGCCCTGGCCTCCAAGGCCACCGGGTTCCCGATCGCCCTGATTTCCGCGATGCTGGCCGCTGGACTGACACTCGATGAAATTCCCTACTGGCGGGATGGCACACTCGACCGCTATACGCCGTCAGGCGATTATGTGGTCGTCAAGTTCGCCCGCTGGGCATTCGAGAAATTCGTCGGGGTTCAGGATAAGCTCGGCACGCAGATGCGCGCCGTGGGCGAAGTGATGAGCATCGGCAAGACCTACAAGGAAGCCCTGCAGAAAGCTATCCGCTCGCTGGAGATCAACCGCTACGGACTCGGGTTTGCCCGCGATTTCCATGACCGCAGCCTGGAAGACCTGCTGCAGCGGCTGGTCGAGCCGACCAGCGAACGCCAGTTTATCCTCTACGAAGCGCTGCGCAAGGGCGCTGACATCGAACAGCTTTACCAGCTTACCTACATCAAGCCCTGGTTTTTGGAGCAGATGCTGGAACTGGTCCAGCTGGAAGAGCAGATTCTGGCGTATCAGGGCGGACAGCTGCCGGATGATTTGTTGATTCAAGCCAAGCTGGACGGCTTTGCCGACCGCTACCTGGCCAAGTTGCTCAAGACCAGCGAACAGGCGATACGCAAGCAGCGCATCACCCTGGGCGTGGTCGAGGGCTGGGAGCCGGTGCCGGTCAGCGGTGTCGTGGATGCGGCCTATTACTACTCCACATACAACGCACCCGACCAAACCCCGGTCAGCACCCGCCCGAAGGTCATGGTGCTGGGCGGCGGACCCAACCGCATCGGCCAGGGAATCGAATTCGACTATTGCTGTGTGCACACCGCGATGGCCTTACGCGACCTGGGCTTTGAAAGTGTCATGGTCAACTGCAACCCGGAGACGGTTTCAACCGACTACGACACGTCGGACAAGCTTTATTTCGAACCGCTCACGGTTGAGGATGTGCTGAGCATCTACGAAAAGGAGCAGCCGCTGGGGATTATCGTCCAGTTCGGCGGCCAGACCCCGCTTAACATCGCCGGGGAATTGGAGCAGGCTGGTGTGCGTATTCTGGGCACGTCGCCCGACATGATCGACCTGGCTGAAGACCGCGACCGCTTCCGCCAGATCATGGACAAACTGCAGATCCCCATGCCGGAGTCGGGCATGGCCGTCACGG
>JAAYJD010000218.1 GCA_012523135.1 Clostridiaceae bacterium | reverse complement strand
CAGCGGCGTCACCTTGATCGTCATCCCTTTTGTCCTGACCGTCACCTGCTGCGGATCGGACCGTCCGGAAATGACGAACGACCAGGTTCCCTCGGCCAGGCTAACCTGCTTTGCAGCCGGCGGATCAGGCACAACGGCCAGGATGCGCCGGATGTCAAGCATGATCCAAGAGGGTCTGCGGCCCGAGCTGTGCAGGCTGGCCCGGATGATGAGCGTCGCCCGCGCCGGGTCGGTCTGGTCATCGATCCGGTACTCCGTCCAGCCGCCGGAAAAGTCCGGGCTGTCCGAGTCGATCTGCATGTCCAGCTGGATGTTGGCCAGCAGGTTAGAAGCCAGCGGGCGGAGCGGATCGGCGGTCAGGGGCTGTCCGGACACGGTGTCGATATCGACCAGGACATAATACGCCGTCCCATCGCCGACGGCGCTTTGCAGTGTGACGCGGTAGTCGCCGCAGACCACCTGTGTGCCAGGTTCGGCGACCAGCTCCGCCAGGTCTGCCGGAAAGCCGGGTTTGACCAGAAAGCCCAGCCAGTCGCCGGTCACGGCCCTGGCAGCCAGCGCCGTGGTGCCCAAAAGGCCCAGCAACGCGCCCAGAACGATCGCCAGGACCAGCCGGGTCCGGCGCCGGGGCCGGATGATCCGCTTCATGGTTTGTTCGGTCAGAGCCGGGCCGGGCGATATTTGCTCGTTCATTTTTCGGTAACGGTCAGAAAACATGCTTCATCCTCCTTCAGCAGCCGGGAAAGGCTGGCCCGTGCCCGGGTCAGCTGCGTCCGGACGGTTGACGGCCTTTTGCCGAGCAACACGGCGATTTGGGCTGTCGTATAGCCCTCATAGTAGAACAAGTGGATGACCGTCCGGTGCGGGCGGGACAGCCGCCGCAGGGTCTGGTCCAGGTCGTTTGATTCAGGGTCGGAAAACGCGACCTCCTCGCTCAGCGCGACAACGCGGCGGCGCCAGGCTGAGCGAAGCTCGCTTCGGGCGCGGTTGATCGTCACCCGGAGCAGCCAGGCCTTCTGGTGCTCCGCGCCGGCGAACGCTGGCGCCGCTTCGTAAAATTTCAGGAATACCTCCTGGAAGATATCGTCCGCATCCGCCCGGTTGCGGACGACGGCGTAGGCCATCCGGTAGACCTGGTCGCCGTGCAGCCTGATCGCATCTTCCAGTTCGCCTGCCGTGCACCGCCTTTTCTCATGCATCTGATCGTCCCCCTCTACTATGAATACGCTAAGCGAGGCCAAAATGCTACATGTAAGCTGAAAAATGCCTCGTTGCCATTACTGTAACGATTTGCATTTCGCATTGCCTCATGGTACGCTACGAAAAAGCCGTCGGGCGTGTCCCGATATCGTGAGGGTCAGCCATGTTTGTTTGCGTCACACGGCCGCATGTCCCGTTTCACCTCCTATCCGCGCTTGCCGGCAGGGCCGCCTGCGGTTCTGTTTGCCCATCCGCTTCGGTTTCAGGGTAACGGCATGGCAAAGGTAAAAAACAAGCGGATCAATCCTTTCATCCTCGCGCTGATCTGCGCCTGCCTGCTCTTTGCTTTCTATCTGAGCGCCAGCACCTTGCTGCTGGCCTGGCTGGGGGACTCTGTTTCGGGTGTGGTGGACAGCTACGACAGCCGCCGGGATGACGGCCAGGCGGAACAGAACCGTTCCCGGACCATTTCCATGCATTACCATTTTTCGGTTAGCGGCAAGACATACCGCGGATTCGCGATGTACACCAGCGACGAAGCCTGGCCCCGGCTTCAGGAGGGTGAGGTGCGTACCGAGAGGATCCGCTATCTGCCCGGCCTGCCCATGGTCAACAAGCCGGCCAGGCTGACGGATTTTGACCAGATCGGGAGCTGGGGAATCCTCTACCACCTGTTCGCGCTTCCCGGTTACCTCCTGCTGGGCCTGTTGGCTACCGGCCTGATCGGCAAAAAGAAAGCCAAAAATAAACAGAAAAATAAAAGCAGACAGAAAGGAAAACATATGGACACCCAGACACCCCAGACCTCCCGCTTCTGCAGGCATTGCGGCGCCCGCCTGGACGGCGACGCGATGTTTTGCGCCAACTGCGGCGCAGCGCTGCAGCCGTCTGCCCCGGCCGCCCCGCCTGCAGCCGCTGCGCCGCAGATCGGTTTCTCCGCCTTAAGCAGCCATCCGGAGATTCTGGCCGCAGCCATCAAGAACAAAAAGACCTCCAGGGGCTGCTTGTGGGTGCTGGTGCTCGTCCCCCTGATCGGCTTCCCGCTTGCCGGGCTGCTGTTGGACGATATGCCCCTTGGCGAGGCCGTGATCATCGGAGTCGGTATCGCGCTGGTGATGCTGGTTGTCAACCTGGTGGCCATGCACAACGCGCGCAAGCCGCCCTGGGAAGGGACCGTGGTCAGCCGGGATAAAAAGAAGAAGCAGGACCGCGACAAGTCCAGCGACACCTACACCAGCTACATGGAGTTCACGACATGCATCCGGACGGACACCGGCAAGAAGAAACGGATTGTCGAGCGGGACAGCGGACGGCACATGTACGACTACCTGGCGGTGGGTGACCGGGTTCGCTTCCACCCGGTGTTCGGCACCTACGAAAAATATGACAAGACCCATGACCGGATCATCTACTGCAATGTCTGCAGCATGATGAACCCGATTGAGAACGACCGCTGCTCACGCTGCAGCAACCTGCTCTTCAAGTGAGCGGAACAGGAAAGGACGGAACGGACATGGAACGATTCGGATCGCTTGCGGAGGCCGCCCAACTGGCCATGACCCGCTGTACGGGCTGGAAATTTTCCACATCAGATGAAACATACGACCCGGCCAGCCTGGCCTCGATCGCCGAAACCCACGACGCGGAAAATCCGGCCGACGAGGACAGCTTCTACCTGGTGTCCCCGGAAGGCGCCATCGGGTT
>JAAYJD010000217.1 GCA_012523135.1 Clostridiaceae bacterium | reverse complement strand
AGCAGGCGCAGATGGGAAAACCTATCTTCTGGTCGCCCTGGTCGAACCGAAAAACGGCATGATAACCCTGAGCGATGTCCCACCCGGAAACTACCGGAGCTTGACGTGCGATCAGACCTATGAAGTAAAAAAAGACGGCCACCTGTCGGTCATATTGATTGGCAGCCGCGCCATGCTGCTGCAATCCGTCTAAATGGCAACGAAAAAGGCCTGGTTCCATTTTCAGAGCCAGGCCTTTTTTCATATCTTTTTCAAGCGCCCTTGACGGTCACGTCGATGTT
Source organism: Clostridiaceae bacterium (assembly GCA_012523135.1). Lineage (GTDB taxonomy): Bacteria > Bacillota > Clostridia > Saccharofermentanales > UBA5734 > JAAYBY01. The sequence goes on along the minus strand of JAAYJD010000217.1, from coordinate 1,435 downwards.
GCCCCTGACAGCTTTAGAGTAGGGGCAGATCTGGTGGGCCAGGTCGGCGTATTTCTGGTTGTCGGCCTGCGAGAAATCGTCGATGGCGACCGTCAGCTCGACTGCGATGGCATAACCGGTTTTTTCGTCCTTAAGCAGGTGAACGGTTGCAGTCACAGAGCTTGTTTTATACGAAACACCCGCATCCCGCAAAGCGGCATTGAGCGCACTGTTAAAGCAGGCGCTGTAGCCGGCGGCGAACAGCTGCTCCGGGTTGGTCGCGGTCGTGGCCTTGCCGCTGATTTCCTTCGGCGGGGCGATCGCGACGGCAAACGAACCGTCAAATGCTTCTGAACGACCGCCGCCGCGTCCGCCCGTATTGGTCACCGTTGTGGTATATAACTTGGTCATGGTCAACACATCCTTTATCTGTTTGCCCGGCAGTATTGACCGCCAGGCAGCTTCTATCTTTGTCTCTTATTGTTACCCTTTTTCGGTTTTGCCGCAGTAACAGAAGCAACGACCTCGTTTTCGATTGCGCGACCTGCCGGCTCATGGTAGGATGAGAGCTGCTGGCCGGCTGAACGGCCAGGCAGGCAGGTGAAACAAATGTTGATGCCCAAAGATGAAAAATGGCTCGAATCAATCAGCCAGATCGTGCGCGAAGCCGGCCGGCTGATTCTTAATTTGCAAACCAAAGCTTATGCTGTTCTGGAAAAAGGCGCCGCCAATTATGTGACGGCGATCGACCTGGCAGTACAGAGCTACATTCTGGCCGAGCTCAAGCAGCGGACACCGGATTTTGCGGTCATGGCCGAGGAATCGGATGTCAACCAAACCAGCTTTGTCAGGCCGACCTGGATTCTGGACCCGGTCGACGGCACCACCAACCTGATGCGCGACTACCGTCATTCGGCCATCTCGCTCGCACTGGCCGAAGAGGGCCGCGTGACACTCGGCATCGTCTTCAACCCCTATAGCGGCGAACTGTTCCTGGCTACGGAGCAGGGCGGCTCCTTCCTGAATGGGGAGCGGATCCAAACCAGTTCTGTCACCCGGCTGGCAGACAGCCTGGTCGGCTTCGGCACGACCCCGTATGACCGCACGCTGGCGCATACGACATTCCAATTGGTCGAACAGGTTTTTTTGCGCACGCTCGAGGTACGCCGGTCCGGCTCGGCGGCACTCGACCTGGCTTATATCGCCTGCGGGCGTCTCGACGGCTTCTTTGAAATGACCTTGCAGCCCTGGGACTATGCCGCCGTTTCCCTGCTGATCCGGGAGGCGGGCGGGACCATCACCAACTTGCAGGGACAGGACCCCAGCCTGAGCCGTGGCGACAGCGTTCTGGCCGCCAGCCGGGCGGTTCATGCCGATCTGCTGGGCTTGATCCAGACTCGTGACGACAAGGAGCGCACCTGACCATGTCACCTGCAACCTACCGGCGTACGACGGT
>JAAYJD010000216.1 GCA_012523135.1 Clostridiaceae bacterium | reverse complement strand
TTGGGATCTTGACAGCCGTTCAAGTTCGCGCATTAATGAATGTATTCAATAATATGGAATTCAATTGGAGGTGTTCGCCGTGATCCAGGTGCTCCACCGTGCATGTGACATTCTGGAACTGCTGGCCAGCCAGATTGACCGCGAATTCCGGCTGGGCGAAATCGCCCGGGAACTGGCGATCAGCCCGTCGACCTGCGCCAACATCATCAAGACACTGGTCGGCCGCGGCTATGTCACCAAAGTCCATCCGCACAAGAGCTACACCCTCGGCCCGATGGTTTTCCAGTTGCCGCACAGGCGCAACTACCGCCTCTCGCTGGTGCAGCGGGCCCGGCCTCACCTGGAAGCGCTCGCAACACAAACAGGGGAAACGGCGGTTTTGACCATCCAGGAACAGGACCGCTTCTACATCATCGACGAAGTTCGGTCGGATCGTTTGCCGCCGATCCCCTTTGACCCGCTCTACATCCGTGACGTGATGAGCAAGGCCACCACGCGCGTCCTGCTGGCCCACCTGCCGGAAGATGACCGGGACCGGCTCCTGACACCCGAACAACGCCAGGCGTGGAACCACAGCTGCGCGGCCATCAGCGGGCAAGCCGTCCACCGCCACCTGGACCGCAGCAGTGCCGGGTTCGCGGCGCCAGTCTGGCAGGGCCCTGCTGTGGTCGCATCGCTCGGTCTTTACCTGCCGCTTGGCCGCTTGCGGCAGACCGATGAAAAGAAGCTGTCCGAAACCGTCAGCCAGGCCGCCCAGGCCATCAGCCACATGTGAGCAAGGAGTGAGATTAATGCAAGAGACCATGAGTGGAAAAGAACGTATCCTGGCTGCCATGTCCGGCCAAATGCCCGATCGCGTGCCGGTGCAGCTGGGCATCACCAACATGTTTTCCGTTTATCAGCAAGGCCTGATCGGCTGGGATGTCTACGCGTACCAGAACCAGCCCCTGTGGCGCGTCGTCGCCGACACCCAGCGCCGCTTCGGCCTGGACGGCTATCTGTACCTGAGGCCGGCCGTAAAAACGCGTCCCGGGGACCCGCGCAGGGAGAGCACTCTGACGCAGCTGGATGCAGACAAGCTGGAGCGCCGCACGGTGATCCATACGCCGGAAGGCGATCTGACCTCGGCGGAAACGATCATGAAAAATGAGTCCCCGACGGTAACGGAAGGCTTGATCAAATCGGAACGGGACTTTCACCTGTGGCTGAAATACGGCTTGCCCGATGACACGGACTACGACCTGGCGTCGATCCGCGAGCCGATCGCGTATATGGGCCAGAACGGCACCTGCGCCGGTTCAGCCTCGATCCCCGGTCTGCATGCCCTGACGGACGTTTTCGAGGGGAGACTGGCCGCGGCGACCTATTTTATAACGGACTACCCTGATTGCCTGGAACTCTACCGGGAAAAAGCCGAACGCCATCTGCTGCGCGCCGTCGAGCAGGTTATCGATGCCGGTGTCGATTACATCGAACTGTCCGGATCCGGCATGCTGACCTTGTCCACACCGGGGCTGTTTCGCCATCTCTGTCTGCCGTTCATCCGCAAGGCGGCGGCAATCTGCAGCCAGGCCGGTATCCTGGTCGAGGTCCATTGCTGCGGCAAGGCGCGTCTCGTCGTTGAAGCCTTATACCGGGAAACGGCGGTCAACAGCGTCAACCCGCTTCAGCCGCCGCCCATGGGCGACTGCGACCTGGCCAAGATCAAGCGGGACTTCGGCGACCGGCTGTGCCTGAAGGGCAATGTCGGCGTCACCCATCCGCTCCTGTTCGGTACACCGGACGACGTGGAGCGCGATGTGCTGCGCTGCCTGGAAGCAGCCAAGGCGGGGGGCCGGTTCATCCTTTTCAGCGAGGAAGGCATCGGGGCGCAGACGCCCGCCGAAAATGTCATGCGCTATGTTTCCGCCGCCAAAGCATACGGGGCTTATTGAAAACTGGTTATCCGGCATCTTGCGGCCGGCAGTTAGCCGCGCTATAATGGAAACACAGCAAATCTTGCAGCGACAAAGGCAAACCCGGACAAATCCGGGGGCGCAAAACTAGAGGGCCTAAACGGGACATCACCCGCAGGGCAGCCAGTTGCCGATCGGAAGAAGCATTGAACAGGCTTCCCTTCCCGTTTCGGGCAAGGGAAGTTTTCATTTTCCAAGATCACGGCCTACCGGCTGTTCCCGCACTTCCCCCAAGGGAGTGAATCGCATGAAACAGGGCGCGAGACATGATTCCCCGGACCTGCCGGACTTAACCCGCCGTAACAAGCCGGCCAGTTTGTCCTGGATCGTCCTGTTCCCCTGCCTGGCGCTGGCGCTGCTGGCCGCCGCTCTTATCTGGCACGCCAGCAGCCAGGCAGCATATTGGATTCGCCTGGAACCGGTGACAACGACACAAACCGGTCAGACGCAAAGTGCACCGGACACCGGATCCGAGACACTTTTCATGGACATGACCACACAGGCCGCCCTGCTGCACTACAGCCGTACGACCCAGGCGTCTGAGCAACCTGTCCCACGAGAAACGGCACCGCGGGCAGCCAACCCGCCTACCGTTTCGCCGACTCCGCCACTGCCAACGCCCTACCCACGCCACACTGACAGCAACGGCATCCCCCAGGAAGGCGTTCCGGTCGATGTGTTCGTTCCCGATCACACGGTCTTCTATGTCAGGGAACAGGGTGATTTACGTGAAATGCCCAACACCGGCGCTGCGATCATCGGCAAACTGACACGCGGCGATCCGGTTAAGCGCCTGGGTTTCGGCCTGGACTGGTCTCGTGTTACAGGCCCGGACGGGCAGACCGGCTATGTTTTGAACAGCCTGATCAGCAAGCAGTTTATCGCTAAGCCGACACCGTCGCCCAGCGCCACGCCGTCTCCGAAACCGACCCGCGCCCCGACGGTGACGCCCACAACCAAGCCAACCCGAGCACCGACCGCTGCGCCAACAGTCACACCCACTCAGGCACCCGCACCGACAGTCCCTCCGACACCGTTACCAACCGCGGAGCCCACGGCTGTGCCGACTGCCACCCCGACCCAGGCACCGACACCGACTGTGACCGCGGCCGCCTCACCGTCGCCGCCGCCCGCAACGGCCACACCCGCGCCTCCGACCGGCAGCGGTCTGAGCGAGTCCGAGCAGCAGGCCCTGATCGAACTGGCCCGTTCCCTGATCGGAACACCCTACGTCTATGCGCGCATGTCGCCCGAGGACGGGTTCGACTGCTCCGGGTTCACATCGTACGTGTACAAAACCCTTTTTGGTATCAAGTTGCCCCGGACCGCCCGGGACCAGTCCGGATATGGCCGTCCCGTGTCCAGTTCTGACATCGCGATCGGGGATATTCTTTGTTTCGACTGGTTTAAAGACGACGGCATCTGCGACCATGTCGGCCTGTATATCGGCAACGGCCGCTATGTGCACGCGTCCAGTTCAGACCGGACTTACTATCCCGATCGCGGCGCCGTCAAGGAGGCGACGGTGGTCTTCGGCAGGAGTCCTGTCATTTCGATCCGGCGCATCATTCCCTGACAACAGGCATGTCAGCGCTCAGGATAAGGTCAGCGCAAGAATTTATATTCACCGACTTCTGATGTTCCCTTTACGCCTGCCTTGCATCGCCTGTATCGACCTGCCTGAACGTTGCGATCGGCGTGACGGCATATTTTTTCTGTCTTGTTTTTTCAGGTCGGCGAACAGCTCGTCAAGGTTGCTATATCTTTTTACGGATGGATCATGCTCAATCCTTTCCGCTTCCAGCATCGCCGCAACCGTTTTTTATTAGGCATATTCAGGGACACCTCAAAAGGAATATGCCCCTCCCGCTGCGACTGGCGCACGAAAATATTTGAAAGCCGTTGTGAAATCCATGCCAAGCTCGTTGAACAATATTTCAGGCTGCGCTTTCAAATCGCTGTCCATGCGGATCCTGATCTCAGTCGTGTTGCCGGCCATTGAACAAACTTCATTCAACCACCGAACGATGGCAGTGTTTCATTGTTTTTCGCTTTTTGTCCTTGTCTGTGCCGCAAGGCCACCCGCCAAGAGGACATACGTGCCAAAAAGTATGCTCAAAAAATGTTCAGGCTGGAAACAGGTTGGCCGGACGGCGCGCCTTGCGGATCTTGGCCGGCGTATAGGCATGGGTCCGGATGTAGTCCAGGATGAGGCTGAGCCCGTCCTTGTTGGGATGCAATCCATCTTTCATCATCAGCTCGTCGCGGGCGTTGCCCGCTTCGTTGAGCAGCACCGAGAACGTATCCAGGTACTTGCAGCCCGTCTCTTCGGCGATGCTTAAGATCCAGCGGTTGCCCTGGCTGATTTTCACGTTGGTGATGTTGCCCCAATGCTTGTAGCGGCGCGTGATCGGGTAGATCGACTGTAAAATCAGGGTCGTGTTCGGACTGATCCGCTGGATGTCCGTGACCAGGTCCATATATTCGGCCTTGAAGTAATCTTCTTTCATGAACGAGATGCCGTTGATGCCCACGGCGATGACCAGGATATCCGGCTTATGGCGGCGGACGACCTCGCGGATCGGGCGCTCGACCCGGTCGAACGGATCGAGAATCTCGTAGCTGCCCTGGTAAGCGAGTGTCATCGTACCCTCGGGGCCGGTCCAGATCTGCGTCGATTTTTTCCCGCCGTGCAGCAGCCCGAACGGCCACATCCAGTAGGTCGGGGAATCGCAGATGAAGGTCAGCCGGCGCACATAAGCCCTCCCCATATCCGGCGTTGGCGGCAGCAGCGCGGGCGAATCGTAATCGACCGGGACCAGCTGGGGGTTGGCCGCATAGATCGGTTCAGCGCTGCGGTCCGGTGCTGCCGCGGTTTCCTGGCCGGTCCAGCCAACAGACAGCATAACGGCCAGGCACATAAGTGCCGCCAGAAACGGAACGCGCATCAAGCTTGTCACGGAGCGTCGCATTTTTACCATCCTGTTGTGTCGGATCCGATATCGCCAGATCTCTTTGACCTTAGCACACGGTGCCGGGCTGCGCAAGAGACCGTATCCCAAACCACCAGCCGATGATAAAATGAACTGGAGAAAAGGAGGCCGCCATGCCCGACGCTATGCCCAAAAGAAGTTTGCAATGCCCGAACTGCGGTGCCCCCGCAGCTGAAGATGGCGCGCGCTGTGCCTATTGCCGTTCCGTTCTGGCTGTCACGGCTTGTCCGGCCTGTTTCGGTCCCGTGTTCCTCGGGATGAAGCACTGCCCGTCGTGCGGCAGCGTGGTCTCGCGCCGGGACGCCATACGCGTGGAAACATGGCTGTGCCCCAGCTGCGAACAGCGCCTGGAGCCTGCCGACGTGGGCGGCGTCGTCCTGCACGAATGCCTCGGCTGCGGCGGTATCTGGCTCGATACAGCCGCCTTTCAGCAGATTTGCAACGACCGGGAGCAGCAAGAGCAGATCAGCCTGTTTCATTCCGGGCCTGATATGGCCACGCCGCAAACAGCCACCGTCCGGAACCACTTCTACATCCCCTGCCCCGAATGCGGCAACTTGATGAACCAGAAAAATTTCGCCGGTTGCTCCGGCGTCGTCATCGATGTCTGCAAGGCGCATGGAATCTGGTTCGAACGCCTGGAACTCATGCACATCATCCGCTTCATCCAGGACGGCGGTCTCGCGAAAGCCCGGGAACAGGAGATCGCCAAACTGCAGGAAGAACAAGCCAGGCTGCGCGAGCAGCAATACGGTCCGCAGCCGCACCAGGCGAGCCTGCTCCGCGAACCGACATCCGGATTAGGTCTGACCGATGTCCTGTTTGGCATCGCCAGGCGATTCCTGGGCTGATTGGTCCCAAACGACACAAAATGTTCACACTTGCACTATAACTTGTTCAAGATACTTTGGTAATCTAAATATGTGGTGATCAGTGGTTCGCTCCTTTCATGCTTACCTCCGCAGAAACAGCACATGAATGCATTCAGGTGCTGTTTTTGTTTGCGCGAAATTTCTTTGCCTGGCAAATTAATTCTTGTCGCAACGGGCGGAATCGTTTATATTGGTAGCATCATACGCAAAGGGGTGGTCAATCAATGGAATTTCTCAGTTCTGTCGGTCCCTTCATCCTGGCTGTGATTGCCGTCATCATCAACGGCGTTCCGCAGCTACTCTATGCCGAAGCCCGGGGGTTTGCCTTGAAACCTGCCGGGTTTGCTTATTTGGTCGGTGCGTTCGGCAATCTCTTCAGCGGTTCGGTAACCCCGATCTCCGCCCAGGCCGAAACCATCACCGTGGCCAGCATCAAGAAAAACCTGCGCAACAACACCAGTTCCATCCTGCTCGCAGCGCTCCTGATGATCGTTCTGGGCATTTTCGGCGGCATCACCAAAATCGCTGATTTTGCCGGTGTGACCATTCTCTCCGGCATGATGAGCGGCGTTGGCCTGATCCTGGCCGGTGTCTCCTGGGACATGTTCGGCCAGGAGAAGCGGACAACCGCGATCTCGATCGTCTCGGCCATCGCGGCCTACGCGATCTTCCTCAACGACCCCAACAAAGTTGTCTGGACGATCTTCATTTCGGTCTTCATCTCAACGGCCGATTACCTGTTCCTGCAGAAACGGCGCGTGACGATGTCTGCGGTCATTGAAGAAGGCCGCGACCATCTGCAGATGAGCAACGAGTGGCGTTTTTGGAAAAAGGAATACTGGTCTGACTTCAAGGTGATCAAGCCGACCATCAACCTGGCGGTCGTCCTGGGCGCCCTCAGCCTGGTCATGCTGAACATCGGCGCCAACATCTCTTTCGGTGCGATCACCGCCAGCATCGCCGGCATGGAGCAGAACTTCGACCACCTCTCGATCATCAACTCTTTGGCAGACTTCCCCAGCGCCCTGTTCGGCGGACCGCCGATCGAGGCGATCATCTCCGGAACGGCCGGCGCCCCCTGGCCGGTTCTGTGCGGCATCGTCTTTATGTTCGCCATGGGCATCCTGATCCTGGTCGGCCTGATCGGACGCCTGGGCAAATACCTGCCAGCCCAGAGCATCGCCGGCTTCCTGCTGGTGATCGGTTTCGCCCTGACCTTCGCTCCCAACCTGTCCACGGTCGCCCAGTCGGAGCAGCCGGTCAGCGGCTATATCGCCCTCGGCGTGACCGCCTGGTCCAAGAACCCGTTCCTGGGCATGGTTGTCGGCGTCCTGGTGCGTTATTTCGGCTCCTATATCGGCCTGGCGTAAAGATGAGGTATTGGTAATGAACAAGAATTGGCCTGCCTTCTGGACCGTCCATCTCGGCCCGGATTATCCCGTCGAATTGCCGCTCATGGATCTTGGCAACGGTTTTTTCATCTATTCCTTTGACATGACCGGTGAGGCGGAGTGGAACCGGCATGCCGCCCGGGCCCTGCAGCAAAAGCTGTCTCTTTTCGATTTCTACTCGTTCGTGACCGTGCAGACCAAATCCTCCGGGCTGACCCAGACGATCGCGTCTGAGCATCAAAGCTACCTGGAGCTGCGCAAGAGCCGCAAAGGCTTCATGCAGGATCCCAAGCACATCGTCGTCAAATCGATCACGACCGAAAACCAGCAGGAGCTTTGGATCGGCAAAGAGAAGTACGCCCAGTTCCAGGGCAAAAAGCTTTGCTTTATCGACGACGTCGTCTCGACCGGCGGCACCATCGACGCGGTCCTGGCCATGTCCCGGGAAATCGGATTCGAAATTTCGGTGATCGCCTGCGTGCTGACCGAGGGTGAAAAACGCACGGAATACGAGGGCATCCCCCTGGTTTCGCTCGACCACATTCCCCTGCCGGGCTTTGTCAATCTGGAAGATCTCAGCTGAGCCATCGATCTCAGAAAGGGGTCTGGTCAACGCCAGGCCCCTTTTTTTATTAGCCGGCCATGAAAATGCCGTCGAACAGGTCAGATGCCGTCAGGCCCATCACCTGGTCATAGCCCTGGACCTGGCCGCCCACGCATTTCAGCCAACCGCTCTTGCCGTCGGCCGCTTGCAGCTTGAACCAGAATTTACCGTAGATGCGCACGACCTGGAGCGATTCGCCGGCCCGGGGCAGAAACGAGATGATGTCGTCTGAATAATCCCGATCGAGCGTCGCCGTACCGCTGGCAAAGTCCCAGAGCACCGCGTAATCGGAGCCGAAGTACTGGGCGTCAATTCGTTTGAGCAACAAGATGTCGTGCCTGGCAGTGAGGGTTTCAACTGGATACAGGGGCGCGGTGGCATACGCCTTTTCCCGGATCGCGCGATTATCGCCTTCGACGATATAGTGGCCTGTATACCAGACATCGGTCAGCTCGATGGAGCGGGCGCGGG
>JAAYJD010000215.1 GCA_012523135.1 Clostridiaceae bacterium | reverse complement strand
GGCTACGAGGGTGTCTACGTCAAGGCCATCACCGGCATCCCGATCGCCATGGAGGGGCGCAGCAGCGCCGTGGCGCATCCAAGCCCGGTCGGCAACATCGCCGCCTGCGCCGCCGATTTGTGGAGCAACGAGTCCGTGCAGCACATCAAGCTGCTGGGCGGCTACGCACCGACTGTCTCGATGGAGCAGCTGGCCTATGACTGCCGCCTGATGAACGGCGCGACCAGGCGCGGTCCGGAGGCGGCCCGCCTCTTGCGCGACCTGCACGCCGACAGCGACAGCGCGCTCGACCCGCAGGCCTACGTCCTGCGCCCGGATGTCGTCGTGGCCATCGCGGCGAAAATCGTGGCCGACAGCAAAGGCCCCTTTTCCAGGAGCAAGACAGCCGCCCGGGCGGCCGTCGAAGCTTTGCGCAGCGGCTTGGCCGCAGGACAATTGAACCTGGACAGCCGCGAAACCGACTGGCTGGACCGGATCGAAGACCAGCTCGACCAGATCGCGGCAGACGAAGAGGATTTTATCCGGGCCATGCTCGGGGAAACCGAAAAGCTTAATCCCGCCCACTACGACCTGGTCTGACGCAAATGACCAGTCGTGTCCCCGTGATCTGGTCAAACGCGCCCGTCTCCGCTATGCTTGGGGTGTACCTCTTGCCTGACCTGCACCCGCTGCCGGAGAGAGACGATGCATTTTGCGCCCTACAAGACCATTTTGTCGCCGAAGAACAACATGAACATCTACCGGGGCTGCACGCATGGCTGCATTTATTGTGACAGCCGCAGTACCTGTTACCAGATGGCGCATGACTTTGAAGATGTCGAAGTCAAGACGGACGCCCTGACGATCCTCGAGGCCCAGCTGCGCCGCAAGCGCAAGCCCTGCATGATCTCGACCGGGGCGATGTGCGATCCCTACATGCCTGTGGAACAGGAGCTCATGCTGACCCGCAAAAGCCTGCAGCTGATCCCGCATTACGGCTTTGGTATCGCGATCCAGACCAAGTCAACCCTGATCCTGCGCGATCTCGACCTGCTCCGGCGCATCAACGAAGAAACCAAGGCCGTGGTGGAGATAACCCTGACCACGCACGACGATTCGCTCTGCCGGATTCTGGAACCGCATGTGGCAACCACACGCGAACGCGTCGCCGTCCTGGAAGCGATGCGCGCTGCCGGCATTCCGACCGTTGTCTGGCTTTCGCCGATCCTGCCGTTTATCAACGACACTGAGGAAAACCTGCGCGGCTTGCTCGATAGCTGCATCCGGGCCAAGGTGCGCGCGATCTTCTCGTTTGGTTTTGGCCTGACGCTGCGTCAAGGCAACCGGGAATATTTCTATCGCAAGCTGGACCAGCATTTTCCGGGGCTCAAGGAGACCTACATCCGCCGTTTCGGCCAGGCATATGTCTGCCTCAGCCCCGACAACGACCGCCTGACTGCGATTCTGCAACGCACCTGCCAGGAGCATGGCATCCTGCTCGGTGTCAATGCGATTTTTTCGTACCTGCATGCGTTCGAGGTCAAAGAGCGGCAGCTGTCCCTTTTCGACACGTAAGAAACAAGTTCAGTCATTTTGGCTGAGCGCCCTGGCGTAGGCTTGGACCGGGGGCGGACCGAATTCGTTCGCGTAATCCTCGCCCAAGAAGCAGGCGAAGCTGGTTGCCGCCGAAAAACCCTTTTCGAGGCAGAAACGCACGTCCGCATGCAAGACCGCCAGGTCCAGGTTCAGCCGCTTCAGGGGCCGCCGCCAGTTGCAGAACCTGGAGTTGTCGATCCAGTACTCCAGAACCTGGCTGTCTTCCTTGCCGAAAAAGCTGAGCAGCGCGTCGATCGGCGCCGCCTCGCGGGCATTCTGCGGACAGCCGGGATCGCCGATCGGCCGGCTCGAATCCCGTCCGATCGGCGCAAATTCCAGGAAGACGCCGCTGTCGGGTGTCACGTTGACCGGAACGGGCAAGGTATCCTGGTAGGCGAGGTAGCTCATTTTTGCCGCCGGGTTCATGGTGCGGACGCCCCGGAGCATCTGGTTGGTCAGGATCAACGCCTGGTCGGACGGGGTCAGGTGGCGGCAGCGCGGGCAATGGCAGGCGGCGTCCTTGACATCGTCCAGCCAAAAGAAAAAGCGGTTGCTGCTGCCGGGCAGATGCGACGCCAGCTCGGCGGCGCGCCGGCCCAGAACAGCCAGGGCGTCCGGGTTGGACGGGCACAGGTTGAAATCGTTGACGCGTTCGCCCTGCCGGTTCATCCGGAACCAGTCCGGCCGTGCGGCCAGCAAATCCCTGGGGACCAGCCAGGACATGGCGTGCATTTCGTATTCCAGGCTGAACCCGGCCCGGGTCAGGCGGTGGGCGAAATCCCAAAAAGGAGGTGTCTGGACAAATTCGAGGAGCCGCTCCAGCGAACGCGCGGCATCCACACCGCCGGCCGGGTGGATGCCGACCAGGTTGAGTCCGGGATCGAGCAGCAGGTCGCGCCAGTAGGGCCCGACCTCCTCCGGGTAGATGAGCAGTCCGCGCTGTGTTAACATGGCTGTTCTCCCAACATCACGGCCAGCTGGCCAGCATTTAAATTTTATTGTACCTGCAGGCGTCCTGGCTGCCAACAAGGGCGTGTTGCGGCAAAGCATCCTGCTGATCCATTTTTCAACTTCGGGATATCCAGGCTGCATCGGAAGCGCACGGACAGTATGGATGTCCGCTTATGCTACAATGAGAATCAAGACGAAGACATGGGAGAGGTATGTATGGCAAAATATGAACGGTCTTTAACAGGTGATTTCGATGGCTTTTTGAATCACATCCACAGCGCCATCACCCAGGGAAGCGTGTCGGCATCCTTCGAAGACGGCAGCGACAGGATGCTTGGCCAGACACGCCTGGCCGTACGTGTCTATGAACGCTACAGCATGGCGGGGGGCAACCGGGTCAGCCTGAACATCTCGGTGCTCGGCCATGACAACCAGCTGTTTGTCTCCGCCATCACGTCCGGCGGCAGCCAGGCGCTGTTCTTCAAGATCAACACGCTGGGTGAAAGCGCCTTCCTGGACCAGTGCATCGACGCGGTTGAGCGCTTCGCGGCCAGGGCGTAAGCGCCCGATCCGCTCAGGCTTGGGTTTGCCAGGAGCAACGCGATGAAGATTTTTGAACCCGATTACCGCCATGTCGTCGACGCGGCCCGCAACATCAAGGCCAGGCGGCTGCCCTTGTACGAGCACCTGATCAGCACACACCAGATGGAAAAGATCCTCGGGGTTGTGTTTGCGGACCAGATCCAGGGCGATCAGGCTGACAAGCGCGCCTTCTTCAGGTCGTACTGCGACTTCTTTTGGCGTATGGGCTACGACACCGTCAGTTTCGAATGCTGCATCGGGCCGGTCATGCCTGGCAGCGGCGCGCTGGGATCGCACGTCGAAGGCGTCATCAAGACGCGCGCGGATTTTAACCGCTACCCATGGGCGGAAATCCCTGAGCGCTTCTGGACCGCCTACCGGGACCCGTTCGACGCCCTCGCGGCCGTGATGCCGGCCGGCATGAAGGCCATCGGCGGACCCGGCAACGGCATCTTCGAGTGCGTGCAGGACATCACCGGCTTCGAAGCGCTCTGCTACATCAAGGCCGACGACCCGGAGCTCTACGCAGACTTGTTCCGCCAGGTCGGGGAGACCAACGGCCGCATCTGGCAGCAGTTCCTGGACCGTTACAGCGACCTGTACTGCGTCATGCGCTTCGGAGACGACCTGGGATTCAAAAGTACGACCCTGCTGTCGGCCGACGACATCCGCACCCACATCGTCCCGGCCTACAAGCGGATCATCGACCAGGTTCACGCCCGGGGGAAGCCCTTCCTGCTGCATTCATGCGGCAACATCTTCAACGTCATGGAGGACCTGATCCAGACCGCCGGCATCGACGCCAAGCATTCGAACGAGGACCAGATCGCGCCCTTCCCGGTCTGGGCGGCCACCTACGGCGACCGGATCGGCAACTTCGGCGGCATCGACACCGACGCGGTCTGCCGGCTGGACCGGGCGGCCATGCGGGATTACATCCACGCGGTGCTTGCCGCCTGTGAGGACAAAGGCGGCATCGCGTTCGGGTCGGGCAATTCCATCCCGGACTTTGTACCGATCGAAGGCTACCTGAACATGGTGGATATCGTCCGGCGCTGGCGCGGCGAATAGAATGCTCGAGAAAGGCTTGGTGACCATGAAAACCGCACGCATCCTGGCAAAGAGCCTGATCCTGGTCCTGTTGGCTGCCTTTTTGTTTTTCCTTTTCGGCGTGCCTGCCGTGAACGATCTGACGGCTGTCCGGGTCAAGAACGCGTTATGCGCCTTGCCCTTGCCTGAGCGGACAGAGCGGGTCGACGCGGTCGCCAAGGCCGGAAAGCTGGTCGGCAACGGCAACGGGATGCAGTTTTATGGCGCGATCCTAATCAAAAGCGACCTCTCCGAGCAGGAACTGGCCGCGTTCTACCGGCCATTCGCCGCCAATGAATGGAGCTGCCAGGTCGCACGCCAGACGACGCCGCGCATCGACAGCATCGAGCTGGGCACGGTCTCCTTCAAGGTGTCCCCGGACAGCGGGGCCTTTTACCGGGTTCAGACCTGGGGCGACAGCCGGTTTGTTCTGCGGGATTGGGATTTGCGCGGGCATTGACGGAGCAGGCGACGTAACATGGCAGCGCCTGTGGCCATGCGCCGTTTTATATATGGACTGTTTTTTATCACGGCATCTTGCAGTAATCCATGATCTGCCAGATGGCTTCAGGGCTTGAAGAAACACGTTTATCAACGAAAAAGTGTCGTGACACGTCACTTTTTACCACGAATAAATGCCAGGTAAAAACCACCGCATACAACAAGGCTTGTTCATGACGTTACGTCACATTGTATCCTGAAGCCATGAGGTGAACGCGTGCGACACAAACACCAATCCTGCTACTCTATTGGTGAGCTGGCCCGCCGTTCGGGCGTAGCGATCCGTACCTTGCAGGATGACAATCTGCATGGCTCGCCCCAATCAAGCCGATCCAGGCCGCTTGAGTTCGCTACCCGATGTACGGTTTGCAGAGGATTTCCTTGATGCGCAGCTGCTTGAATTGTTTGGCACAGGCCGGTTTCAGGACGATGGCCGTATCGGCGCCCTCGCTGGAGCCGGCCAGTGCGATCACGTCCTCGTCTGTGCCGACCAGGCCCGCTTCGGCCGCCATCACGGCGATTTCAGCCGCGACTTTCATCCCCTGCGAGAAGCAGTAGAAGGTGTGCGCGACGATCGCCTGCGGCGAGCTGTCCCCGCTAAAGGCGTCTTCAATCCCGCCGCCAAAGCTGAGCTGGGAGGTCAGGACCGTGACCCCGGCTTTTTCCACGGCTGCACGTTCATCTGCGGTCATGCACCAGCCCAGCTCGCGGAAACCTGCCGAGATGGTCACGGCGATCAGGGCGATACCGGTCCCGGCGAAGACCTGGGCGGCTTCGAGCGCCGTATAGCCGTGCGACGACGCCAGGACGACCGTCCGGATACCCAGTTCCTGGGCCCGCTGTTTGGCCAGCAGCAATGTTTCCTGCGTGTTCTGCTTGCCTTCTTCGTCGAAATACGTAATCTGCGTACGCATCGTTCATCCCTCCGTTTCGGCTTGACCTGGATATGACAGGAATAATCCCACATGCTGATATCAGCGTACCGCATCGGCATCTATCCTGCAAGAAAAGGTGCACAGCGAAACGGATGTCCGGTTCCAGGCGTTAGACCGTGAATCCGGTTTGCCTTGATCGGATCCTCGCCTGGCGGTATGCTGGAATAAGGCATGGCAAAGCCAGCGGGAGGACAACATGATCTATTTCACGTCAGACCTGCATTTGGGCCACAACAACATCATCCGGTTGTGCAACCGGCCGTTTGCGTCCCTTGAAGAGATGGACGAGGCCCTGATCGGCAACTGGAACCGGGTGGTGACCAACGGCGACACCGTCTACGTGATCGGCGACCTGATGTTTCGCATGCAGGCGCATCCGGCCGAAGTTTTGCAGCATCTCAAGGGCAAGAAGCACCTGGTGTTGGGCAACCATGACAAGAGCTGGCTGAACAAGGTGGACACCGCCTGTTTTTTCAAATCGGTCGAACGTTACGTGGAGATCAGCGACGGCAAGCATAAGCTGGCCTTATGCCATTATCCCATGATGACCTGGGGCGGGATCGGCCGGGGCGGGTACCTGGTGCACGGTCATATCCACAACAAGCGCGACGCGGCCTATTGGCCGCTATTGGCCAGCATGGACCAGGCGCTTAACGCCTGTGTCGAAATCAACCAGTACCAGCCGGTCAGCTTCGAGCAGCTGGTGCAGAACAACATCGCTTTCAAGCACACATAGCTGGCGGCAAATCTGCATAACAGGTCTGGCTCCTCAGTAGAGCCGCACTTCGAAGATGTGGGCGTCCGGCGCGCCGTTGGTCGCGGTGATGTGGATCTGAACCTCGTCGGCTGTAACGGCTTCTGGCAAATCCAATACATTGAGCCGCTGGTGGTTGTCCTGTGTTTGTTTTCGCCAGCAGACCGCGCCTTCGCGCAGGATCCTGACCTCGTAGTCCTTGAGCAGTTCGGGCGCGATGCCGCGCGGCTCCTTGTCGATGAACGCCTTGGACACCGAGATGCAGCGTTCTTCGGACAAGTTGGGATCGAGCGTCAGCCGGACGCTGGATACGGTGGCGGCGGTGGCAAGCTTCAGGGACAAGGTCTCGCCTGCCGAACCGATTCCTGCGGAACGCCACAGGTTGTTCGCCGAATCGGTGTTGCGCGCGACGCCGTTGATGACCTTGGCCGCCTCAAATCCGGGCCGCTCGGAGGTGGCGGTCACCGACGCCGTACGGGCCAGGTCGGCTGGATCCGCATTCCTGGTTCCGACCAGGTAGCAGTCCTGTTTGAGCAGCTCCTGCTGCAGTTCAGGCAGGTGTTTTTGCCCGAATTCCCGGGGCGTCAGCTGGCGTTTGGCGGCCATGGCGGCTGCTATGCCTGCTGCTTCGCCGCCGACGGCGCAGGTGCCCATGACACGCGTGGCGCCCATGGCGAGCTTGCTGGCGCTGATGTTGCGCCCGGCCATCATCAGGTTGCGGATGTTTTTCGAACAATAGCAGCCGTACGGGATGCTAAAAAAGCCCTTGTAGCTGCGCACGCGCGATGGGATATCGCCCTTGGCCCGAAATCCGCCGGCCACATGCTCATCCATCGGCCAGCCGCCGTACGCGACTTCGTCCGCATGCGGCTTTCCGGCCAGGATGTCGTGTTCGGTCAGGACATAATCGCCTGTCAGGCGGCGGCTTTCGCGGGTTCCCGCGACATTGCCGACCCAGACGAGCTCATAGTTGTCCGCGCCGTGGTCGCCGCCGTTCTTGATGTGGTCCCACACGCCGTAGACGCACCGGTACAGTTCGTAGCGGATATCTTCGGCCTGGCCGATGATGTCATCCCAGTCGCCGCCCAGCTCGATCCACCAGTAGCCCGACTGGACATCGTATTTTTCCACCAGTTCGTCCGCATGGTCGGCATAGTCCTCGCCGGGCTTGAGCACGACCACATCGTCCGCGTTGTGGTAGACGACAATATCGCCGTGATAGCGATGCTTGAAATCGCTTTCGTTGAAGGCATGCGCCCAGGATGGTTTGACAAACCGGACCGGATGCCCGCAGTCCTGGGCGACAAAATAGATGGTGTTGCCCATGGTTTCGCCGTCGCGCTCGTCTGGCGCGTCCGGTTCGCCGTAGTCGGACTTGGCCTCGCGCCCGATCGCATATTCCGCCCCGGCAAAAAAACCGAGTGTGCCGTTGCCCGTGCAGTCGATATAGATATTCGCCCGCAGCGAAAAGTGGCGTTCCGTGTTCATCTGGTAGCAGGCGATCGATGCGATGGCTTCACCGTCGGACTCGGCACGAAACAAGGTGGTGTTCATGTAACAGTCCAGGGTGGGCGTGTTCAGCGCCAGCGACCAGAGCACGCCGTCCCAGATGGAATAGTTGTAGCTGTCGTTGAGATGCTTGTTTTCCAGCTGCAGCTCCATCAGGATGCCGGTTTCCGCAGCGTTCTGCTTGCCCCAGTGGCAGGAGGCGCCGGAAATGTGCATCCGGGTTTCGGAACTGGCATTGCCGCCGAAGACGCTGCGATCCTGGATCAGGGCCGTGCGGACACCTTGCCGTGCCGAGGCGATGGCGGCGCAAAGGCCGCTCATCCCGCCGCCGGCCACGATCACGTCATAGGCTTTTTCGATCGGCGGCTGCGGCAGATGGGATGGGATTTCGCGGATGTAATGGCGCATGGTGTGCTCCTGTTCATGTTGGGCGAAGCGGGTGCTTGTGCAATTGGGCGTAACGATCTTATTCTAGGCATTGGCGGGAACGGCTGTCAACGCATGTCTGGATTCGGTTGACTTTCCCCTGCGGGTGTGTTTTCGTGAAATCAGGATGAAACCGTTATGGAGGTGATCGCATGTCGAAGCGGGTTATGGTTGTCGGCGGTACGGGGAACATGAGCACCGCGATTGTCCGGTTGCTGGTGGAACGCGGCTACGATGTCAGCATCTATTGCCGGGGCAAATCCGTCCTGCCGCCCCACCCGGAGGCCCGGGTTGTGCTCGGCGACCGGACCGAGCGCGAGGCCTACATCGAGACCATGCGGCAGGGGAAGTACGACTACGCCATCGACATGATCTGCGCCACACTGCAGGATGCCCAGGACGATTATGCCGCCTTTCCGGAGGTCGGCCGGCTCGTGTTCTGTTCGACGGCCGGCTCCTACGGGGACCTGCTGGCTTCTGAGATGCCGATCCGCGAGCATTACAACGTGTCGTACCCAACCTGGAAATATGGCCTGATCAAGCGCCAGGCCGAGGAATTTTTCCTGGGCAAGTACCTGAGCGAACATTACCCGGTGACGGTCATCCGCCCGTCCGTGACCTTTGGCCGCATGAAGCAGCTGGTACGCCAGATCGGCATGGACAATGTCTGGATCGACCGGATCCGCAAGGGCAAGCCGATTGTTACCGGCAACCCGTACATCATGCGCAACTTTTTGCACGCCGACGATGCCGCCGCTGCTTTTGCCGGCGCGCTCGAGCAGCCAGTCTGCGTCGGCCAGGCCTACAACATGGTCGGCCTGAAGCCCTACGACTGGCAGACCTACCACCGGACCATGATGAAGATCGTCGGGCGGGAGGTCGAGATGGTCGAGGTTCCCCTGGAGACGATGCTGGCCAACCAGAGCGACACCTTCAAGGTCAGCGACTTGTTCCTCTACAGCTATCGCTACAACAGCCACCTGTCTGGCGAGAAGATCGCCCGCGACATTCCCGGCTTTCGGGTCCGCATCTCGCTGGAGCAGGGGCTGGCCCAGGCCCTGGAATTTGTCGAACGCCAGGGGCTCATTCCGGACAGTGACCGCTACCCGGGCGAGGACGCGGTCATCCAGACCCAGCTGGCCACGCGCCAAAGGGGCTGAAGGCGGGATTGCGATGCTACAGCGCCTGCAGGATCCCCAATATAGCTTCATCTCTGATACAGACAAAGCCTTCATCGCTGCCTTCGACCAGGCGATCGGCGCCATCGGCTATACCAGCAACGGCGAGATCGGCCCGGGCTTTTGCTGGGGCCGTGCCATGGTCATCTACGTCAAGCGTGGTGTGAAAGCCAAACAGGTAGCGGCGCGCATCTACATCCGCGACGACAACATCGCGCTGCGGCTGTTCTTGAACGGCATCGACCGGCACCGGGATTACCTGGAACACGCCCCGGATTTCATCCAGGCTCCTTTTGTCGGCGACCAGGGGACCTGCCAGCACTGCCACAACGAGCGGGACGGCACGTGCCGCTTTCGAAAAACCTATACACTGCACGGCCGCCGGATCGAAAAGTGCAACGGGCTGGTCTTCACCTATGAGCGGCCGGTTTTGGACCAGCTGCCGGACTACATGGCCCTGCTGCGGGAATTCTACGGATCGAAAAAGCAGATGGGCTGACGGAAACGATCGCAAAGGCTTCATGCTATTTAGAAAATATTCTAAATAGTTCTTGACATGCGCCCCCTCCGTTTGTATGATCTATTTAGAAACTATTCTAAATAGATCAGGAGGCGATGGATTGAGCTTTCCAGATACCTTGAACGCCCTGTCCAGCCCGGTTCGCCGGGACATTCTCCTGATGCTGAAAGCCGGGCGCATGGCCGCAGGCGATATCGCGCAGCGCTTTGACATGACCCAGGCGACGATATCGTATCACCTGG
>JAAYJD010000214.1 GCA_012523135.1 Clostridiaceae bacterium | reverse complement strand
TAGTCGAGGCCCAGTCGCTTGAGACTCTGGTCGAGGCTGGCGATCAGGTACTTGCGCGAACCCCAGTCGCCGTAAGGACCGGGCCACATGCCAAAGCCGGCCTTGGTCGAGATGACCAGTTCGTCGCGATAGTGCCCCAGGCCATCTTGCAGGATGCGGCCAAAATTGCTTTCTGCGCTGCCGGCTGTCGGACCGTAGTTGTTGGCCAGGTCAAAATGCGTGATGCCGGCGTCAAAAGCTGTGTAGCACAATTGCTGCATCTGGTCGAAGCGGTCGCAGCTGCCGAAGTTGTGCCACAGTCCCAGCGACACCGCGGGCAGCTTGAGACCGCTGCGGCCACAGCGGTTATAAGTCATCTTGGCATAGCGCTGATCGTCTGCTTGGTACATGAGTCCATCCCTCCCAGCCAGGTGGCAGCCCATCGGTACTGCTCTTGCTCTTATCCTACCGTTTTCAGACAGCCGGCGCAACGCTCAAAGGATCGGCATACATTTTACAGCCAGTCATCCAACAGCTGGGCCGCAAGAACTTCGGCGGAAGGTGTCATGACACCGGTTGTATCCACATAGATGGTCGGGACGTCAAGGCAGGGTTCTTCGTATTCCTGATCTGTTTGCGCCTCTTTCAAGCTGCCATGGAAGTAACCGCGCAGCGGGTCCTCCTGACTTCGGCGCAGCATGCGGGCGGCCGCCGTGCCGGCATCGACCCGGCAGACCAGGATGACAACGCGCGCCAGAGCTTTCAGAGGCGTTACATGTGACGCCCAGACGGGATGCTGGAACGCCGCCTCGGCGATCAGGGATACACCGGCCGCAACCAAATCCTTGATGGTTCTGAAGAACAGCTCCGTGACAAGGCGGTTGGTTTCAGCCGGCAGTTCGTCATGCGGTTTGCCGCAGGTGTGCACAAAACCTTCCTTGAGCGCGTCGCGGCTGACAACCGGCAGATGCAACTGGCGGCCAAGCTGTTCGGCCAGAGTCGATTTTCCTGCTCCCGGGCGACCGGTCACCAGGATCAGGCAAGGTGTTGGCATCGCAAAGACAGCTCCTTTCCCTAACGCAGCGACAAGCGCGGCCAGGCATGGTTCGAACCCAGCAGCGCGTCGATGGACGGGTCGTGCACCGTGTGCAGGTTGATGCCCTGGTCGATCGTCACGCGCAGGATCTGCTTCATGTCGTTGAGATGCGGCTGGGACATGTCGATGGCCGACAATCCCTTGGACCGGACCATATCGGTCAGGTAATGGTCGCCGCGGCCGCAGAAATGGATCGCTCCGCCGTAGCGGTCAAGCAGGCGGGCATCATAAGGATGAACGAATGTGCGGCACAAATCCGGTGACAGATTCATGGCGGAGTCGTCGCGGATGGTGATCAGCCCCCGGTGCAATCGCCCGAAATAGGCATGGTAATCGTCAGTTGGCGGCATCGCGGCAAACCAGGCGTCCATGAAATAGCTGTAAAAGCGGCAAAGGTAGTCGAGCAGGGCGTGGACCCGATCAGGTTCGTCAAACAAGGCCAGGAAGACGTCGCTGCCCCACAGCAGCTCGACGATGTCGAAAGGCCCCTGGCAATCCGGGTGATCGACGCGAATATAGCGGGCGATGCGCG
Source organism: Clostridiaceae bacterium (assembly GCA_012523135.1). Lineage (GTDB taxonomy): Bacteria > Bacillota > Clostridia > Saccharofermentanales > UBA5734 > JAAYBY01. Next base: position 52,064 of record JAAYJD010000214.1, on the reverse strand, counting down.
GGTACCGGGCGCGGACCTGCTGGTACAACGCGGCCATGCGGAAAACCTGAGGTCCGTAGCCCTGGTTCAGATCCGGCAGCGGCGCGCCGACCAGGTGCCCGATGGCCTGACTGCCGCCTGGCAGCGGTCTGACATTGGGCAAGCAGTTCATGGTGGCCGGCATGATGAAAGGCTCGGCGCCAAAAAAACTGGGGATGATGCCGACGCCATAATTGGCCCGCACGGACAGCAGCAAGTCAGAGCTGGCAGCCAGCTGGTCGGAGCACAGTTTGAACTGGCTGAGCAACATCTTTTCCTCGTCCGCCAGGGCGTCATTGAGCGGAATGTCCGGCCAGTCCAGGCCTGGCGGCAGCGGGGTGCGCCGCTTTGGGCAAAACGGCCCGGTGCCTGCCTGCCCGTCGGCAAAGCCAGTCCATGCCCGGTACAATGCCTCTTCCTGCACCGGATCCAGCCGGTTCTCGAGATCGTTCAGATAGCGGTCGATCATGGGACCTCCCAGGTCATCCTGAACCAGGATGCATTTTCGTTCCATTATAGAAAACCGCTCCGGGAACAACAAGGCAACTGGCCTGGCATTTCTGGTTCTGTTACAATCAGGCTGTCGGAATACGTATCCTGTGAGGCTGCCCATGATCCAGGATTTGCTCACGGAACAAAGAAACGAGATAACCGCCTGCACCATCTACAAGCGGCTCAGCGAAACGCTCAAGGACCCGGCCAACGCCCAGGTCCTGCTCAAGATGAGCCAGGAGGAGTACCGGCACTACCAGGTGCTGAAAAAAATGACGCAAAAGGATGTGTCGCCGCACCGGTTCCAGGTCTTTTTCTTCACGCTGCTGACTCGGGTTCTGGGCCTGCCCTTCGGCATGAAAATGCTCGAGCGGAGCGAGGACAAGGCTGTCGAGACCTACCGGAAACTGTCCGGGCAGTATCCGCAGCTGAATGCGCTGGTCAAGGACGAAGCCAGTCACGAGGAACAGCTCATCGGCATGATCGACGAGGAGAAACTGGATTACATGGGATTGGTCGTGCTCGGACTCAACGACGCCCTGGTTGAACTGACCGGTGCCCTGGCCGGTTTCACCTTCGCGTTCCAGAACACCCGCCTGATCGCAGTCACGGCTCTGATCATGGGAATATCTGCCTCTTTTTCCATGTCGGCCAGCGAATAACCTCTCGACCCGGCAGGAAAGCGGCCAGACACAAAAAGGCGCTCAAGGCGGCTTTTTACACCGGGATCGCCTACATCCTATATTTCGGATACATCCAGATCGACGGCCATTACTCACACGTGCTGCCCCGGGTTCTGGCCACATTCCTGCCCGGTGAAACAATCGACATCGTAAAAAACACATCGAAATGGCACGGCGTCCGGTCGCTGCGTTTTACCGATGGCCGCCCGGCCTTGCTGGTGCCCGGCATCGAGGTCACCGTCGAGCTCTGCCGTTTCGGATCCCGCTTCGGCATGCCGATCGCCAGTCAAGACAGCGGCAGCGCCTTACCGGCTGTCCGCCGGGTCCTGCATGTTCCGCTCGATTCCAGCCTGTATCAGCTGAACCAGGCGATCCAGGCTTCGCTCGGCCTGTTCGCCTACCACCACTACCGTTTCTTCCCGGCGGCAGGACCCGACGCCGAGTGTCCGTTCATGGAAATATACTGCTGGGATTATCCGCCCGAAGAACGCTATCTATTCTTCGACGAGCACGGCGAGCCGGGAGGAGCCCCTGTGCCCCAGGTGTCGGACCTGGCCGTGACGCTTCGCGATGTGCGGGCCAAGACCGATTTCCTCTATTATGACTACGATTTCGGCGACGACTGGACCTATGCCGTCCATTTGGGCGACCCGGTTGAGCTGGCCGGATTTTACTGCGAGCTGGCAGAAGGCCAGGGCGATCCGCCGCCGGTGGATGTCGGCGGCCTGTCCGGGTGGGCAAGGTTCCTGGCGGCCATCGCCAATCCGAAAAGCAAGTCCGGCCGTGAGATGCTCGAATGGTCCCAGATCGTACTTTGGGAACCCTTCGATTTAAAGGCGATGCAAAAGCGCCTGGCCTCGCTCGATTACCTGGGCGGCGAGTACTGGGCCAGAGAGAGCTGAAGGAGGGCTGACTTTGAGCACTTAATCGCGGTAGACAAATAGCTCGTCGGCTTGCGGTTCGTCTTTGTTCCGGGAAAAGATCACGATCAGGCATCCGTCGACACGGTACTGCAGTGCGGGCAGCAGGAAAGCTCCCTCCTCGTCACCATACCAGGCTTCCTTGGTCAGAGCGTCCCCAAGCAGTTGTTGGATTTTCGTGAACGACATGCCAGTTTTGACATCCTCTGCGGTGCCCAGCCAGGCGGCGTTGAGGGTGCCTGTGCCGACGGAGACGATCTCGGCGCGATCGTTCGTAAAGAAGACCAGGTCGTCCTGCTCGTATTGGTAGCCTTCCCAAATCTGGTTCAGGTACTCGTCTGCTCCTCGCGGGCTGTAGGGATTATCCGCCGGACCGTACCATTTTTCAATATCGGCCAGCGTGCGATGCAGCAGCCAGCTGTAACTGATGTTTACGGTATCCTGATCCGGCGCGGTGTCGGCATAGATGGTGCAGCTGAATGTCGGGTCGCCCGGTCCGTAGCCACCAAAAAGAACCGCAAGCTCGTCCATCCGGAACAGGTAGAACCAGACCTCGCCTGCCTCGTTGAGAGAGAAAATATCATTCGGCGCACCCAGGCTGGCGATGATGTCATCGACAGACATGCCGACATGCGTCTGCCCGATTCTAGCATCCGGGCCGCACTCGACCTCGACGACCCGGTCCAGGTCTTCCTCATCGATGCCGTATTCCGGATCTGCCGGGGTACCTTCCGGGTAAAAGACAAAGGTTAAGTCGCGCTTGGGATCGTAAAGGCCTTCATATGTGCTTTCGGGGCCTGCCTCAACCACGGTATAATCGGCGCCGATCGCCGCGATGACCTCGGGACGGGTCGCATGCAGCAAACCTGTTATGAAGGTCAGATCGTCCTTGACCAACGCTGTTGTGGACGTGGTTTGTGTTGTCGGTGCCGCTGTGGTTGTTGTCGTGGACACCGGCTCGTGCTTGACCAGTCCTGCCAGCAGATTGCGGATATTGGCACCGGCCTCTGTTTTGCCGTCCTGCGAATCGTTCAGGGTCGCAGGCATGCAAAAGGCCAGTTGCATCAGGCGGCTGTCATACTCGGCGATCCGCTCGTCGTTGATCTGTTCGCCTCCAAAGCGGTCAATCAGGGTCTGGGTGACCTCAATTCCTTTCTTGGCGGCCCTCAGGAACATTGTCGCGGACAGCCTGGCCGCCTGGACCTGGTTATAGGACAGGTTAGCCAAGTCGGTATGCTCGATGTACGCGTCGAGCGCGTCCTGCTGAATAACCGCGATCTGGGGCAGTTTGGTGATGCCCTCGGCGGCCTCGTTGATCGGCCAGATTCCGGACAATACAGCGTCAATGCCGCCCAGATAGACTTTCCAACTGCCCCCGATGGCATCAAGCACCATGTCTTCCGCGGCATCCTGAATGATGTCGGCAACGAATGTGCCCCCAACTGCGGCTATGGATGCCTTATTCTGCCGATAAAGGATATAAGCGTGCGCTGCAGCCTGTTCGGCCAAGGAGGTTGCTTTCGCTTTCTTGACATCGTAAACGGCCGCGATCGCATCGTCATATTCCTCGCTGGCCCCCACGATGCTCAGGCCCAGCGAGATCGCGTCGACCACCTGCTTGACCTTCAGGGCGTCTTTTACTTCTTTCATCGTCTCAATGTGCTGGATCAGAAGACGTTCGTCAAGGCTGAGGCTGGCATAAAATTTTTCTGCTGTCGTGCCCGCTGTTGCCAGTCCCTTGAAGAGCGCAAGCGAGTCGGCCAAATCGGTTGTGTAGTCGTCTAAATCGTTGAGCAGCTCATCAGACATGTATTTGTCATAGGCCAATTCCTGGAACAATTCCAAATAAATGTCATAATCACGCCATGAAAACAGACCATCGGGCTTGTTGATGCCGGTCACGGGGATAAAACGGTCCACCCTGGTTTTGAACAAGGTGTCGAGCAGGAACATCGAGTACATGACGGTGGAGGCCCCCGCTTTGCTGCCGAACTCGTCGGCAATATCGAAATAATAGCTCATGGGTGCAAAATCCGGGTAGAACTCCCAGAAAGAGAGCGCGTCCGGGATGATCAGCAAAGTGCCGTTTTCGACCAAAACCTGCACGTTCAACCAGGGGAGCAGGTCATCGGCTGGCAGCCAGGTCATGTTGTTGTACTCGATTGCCGGCGCAGCCGGAAACGCTTTTCCAAATACCGTGACTGATCCGCTGACCATCTCGTAGACCACGGTTTTCGCGCCCATAACCATCTTAAGCATGGTGCCTTCATGGCTTGTCGTGTAACGGGTCAATCCCAGGAAGTCAAACGCGTTAATATAGGGCTTGCCATCCTGCAGCAGCACAGAGATGGCTTCAACTGGTTCTGCGTGGCCTTTCTTGATTGCGATCGGCAACACGACTGGACTGGTTGCCCGGGGCATGTCGACTGACACCAGCAACAGGCTGATTGTGAGCAGCAGGACCAGTGCCGTCTTGGACCACGCAGATGGAACCTTGAAAGCTCTATCGTTCCTATTTCTATTGGCCGAAATCATAATCGTCGATATACCTCAACAGTCCGCCCAAATAGGCATCGATGATGTCATCGCTCAAAGCGGGCACCAGTTCGCCGTCCGCATGTGCAACTGAGATATCGGCCGACAGCGATATTGTCCCTGCCTGTTCGATTTCGGTCAGGACCAGATTCTGGATATCATCCATCGTGACTTCGTCCTGCTGCTGTAATTGCCTGGAAACGCTTTTCAACGCGGCTGCCACATCAGGGGCCGTGATCACGCATTTCACTTCGTACGTCGCTTGCGTTTTTTCAACGGAGCTGACCTGGATTTCGTTGTGCCGCAGGATCGCCTCGACCAGTTCGTTCGGCGATGATGTGTAAAATTCATCGCCGGCACCCGATGCGCTGGCCGGGTCCATTAGACGCTCCAGTTCGCGGGCCATGGCCTGGTTGTCCAGCAGGGGGTCGGGGTCCGTGCCGCATCCGCTGAAAAGGGCGACACAAAGCCCGACAGCCAGGGCGATCATCAAGCAAGTCAGTCTCGTTTGTTTGCGCATAAGTCCTGTCGCCTGCGTGTTACAGATTCTGGTTTATATTTTCACTACGGGAGCAGGTTAATATCATCATACTGGCTATTGTTTCATTGTCAAGATGGCGGATCTGATTTGGCGGATTTCCTTTTCCGCTTCACAGCCGGTGCGGGGGCGGTCGCTTCCGGCTCGGTCAGATCGAGCCCGAACAGGCCGGACAGGTCGTCGCTGTCCAGGATGCGGCGGCTTTGGCTTGCTGAGCGGCCGACCAGCTGGTCGGAGGCTTGCTGGACGGCCTGGCTGACCAGCTCGTCGACCGAAACCTGACGCAGGACGAAAAAGAGCGTCGGGTCTTCGTCCAGCCGGACGCCAACCCCATACAAAACGGCGCAGACGTGCTTGCACATGCTGGCCCAGTCCGGGCAGCTGCAGTGAAAACGGATTTCCGTCGGCGTCGGAAAAAGCCCTTTGCCAGGCTCCGTGAACAGGCGCGCCAGGCTGGCCGGAAACTTGCCCTCCAGCAAATCGCGCAGCGACTCCACCTGCCCGGAACACGCTGACTTGAGCGATGTCCATGCTTCGGCCCGCAGCGGCTTGATGCTGACGGTCACATCGTAAGGCTTCACCCGGCTGCCCTGGACCAGCGCGTTGACCTCGCCTGGACCGATGCGCAGATCCAGGATGGCGCCATTGCGCACATAGCTGCGCCCGCGCCCGATCCGGTTGCTGTAGTCGGCGTAGCGAGACAGGTTGTCGGTCCAGGCCTGGCCCCACCAGGTCTGGGTCAGCTTGCGGCCGCTGACCTGGATCGGAGCCAGGTCCGGATGCTTCTTTTGCAGCTTTTCCAGGCTGCGGGCAGCTTTGGCGCGCTGGACCGCGGCGGAAGGGGGCTGGCGGTAAAACGAATGGTAGGCCATCGGGGCACCTCGTTGGTTTCGGGACTCAATCGGTCAGGCTGAACAGCTGCATCAGCTGCTGGTTGCTCATTTCGGTGATCCAGGTCTCTTGCTTTTCCGGGATAATATCCCGGGCCAGGCCGGTTTTATCCTCGATCATCTGATCGATTTTCTCCTCTATTGTACCAGTTGTGATCAGCTTGTGCACCAGAACGTTTTTCTTTTGCCCGATCCGGAAGGCCCGGTCGGTCGCCTGGTTTTCAACGGCCGGGTTCCACCAGCGGTCGAAATGGATGACATGGTTGGCTGCGGTCAGGTTGAGGCCGACGCCGCCGGCCTTGACTGACAGCACCATGTAGGGAATATACGCCTGCCCCTGGAAATCTGCCACCAGCTGGCGTCTGCGGGCGACCGGCGTTCCGCCGTGCAGAACCAGGCCGCGGTGTCCGAAAATCTGCTCGAGGTAGGCGGCCAGGGGTTCGGTCAGCTCACGGAACTGGGTGAAAACCAGCACGCGCTCACGCTTTTCGTAGATGGTTTCACAGATCTCGCGCAGACGGGCGAACTTGCCGCTTTCCTTTTCGTCATAACCGGTCTGCCCGGTGTACTGGTCCGGATGGTTGCAGATCTGCTTGAAGGTGACGATCGAGGACAGGATCAGGCCGCGGCGCTCCATCTGGGAGACCGGCTGGTCCAGGGCTTCCCGCAGCGCGCTGACCTTCTGCTGGTAGAGGACTGCCTGCTTTTTGCTCAGCCCGGCGTAGGTCTTCATCTCGATTTTCTCAGGCAGATCGTCGATCACGGCCCGGTCGGTCTTCAGGCGGCGCAGGATCAGCGGGCTGAGCATCTGGCGCAGCCGGCCGTAGCCGGCATTTTGGGTCTGCAGAGTCTGGGTAAAAGTGCCGAACTCGCGGGAGGTGCCGAGCAGGCCGGCGTTGAGGAAATCGAAGATCGACCACAGGTCGGCCAGGCGGTTCTCGATCGGCGTGCCGGTCAGGACCGCCCGCCAGTCGGCATTCAGCTTTTTGACCGCCCGTGTCTGGCGTGTCCCCGGGTTCTTGATCGCCTGGGCCTCATCCAGCACCAGGTTGTCCCAGTGCATATCCTTGAGCCAGTCCGTCCGGCTGATCATCCCGTAGGTCGTCAGGAGCAGGTCGCAGCCGTCAAGGTCGGCCGCGGCCCGGACCGGTTCGGACTGCTCCGACGGGTGCAGGACGCGGTAGCACAGCGCCGGGGCGAAGCGGTCCAGCTCCTGCTTCCAGTTGCCGATCAGGGAGGCGGGCAGAACCAGCAGCGTTTTCTCCGCTTTCTGCTGGCGGACCGCGTCGAGGAGCGCGATGATCTGGACCGTTTTGCCAAGGCCCATGTCGTCGGCCAGGCAAGCGCCCAGCCGCAGCTGCTTCATCTGCCAGAGCCAGTCCAGGCCTGCCGACTGGTAGGGCCGCAGGTTGGCCGTAAACTGCGGCCCGGGCTGGCAGGGCGGCAAGGCCCGGGCGCCGCCGGTCCGGCCGAAAAAATGGCTGAACCAGGTTCCCTGGCTGACCTCGACCAGCTCATCCGCGTCGGCAAGGTTCAGGCCGGTTCCCCGCACCTGCAGCCGGAACGCCTCAACCAGGTCGATACCGTCCGGACCGGAAAGCTTGCGGGCCTTTTCATAGGCCTGCAGAACCTCGTTCAAGCGCGCGTGATCGACCTCGACCCAGCGGCCCTTGATCAGGGCGAGTCCATCCGTCTCGGCCAGCAGCTGCGCCACGTCCGCTTCGTTCAGCTCAAGATCGCCCAGGACCAGGCGCACCTTGAAATCCACCAGGGTATCGAAGCCGAACCGCGCCGGCTCTTGGCTGCCCAAGGTGACGGATACGCGCGCCCGGCCGGTCTGCTGGCGCCACCAGGCCGGAATGCGGCACAGGATCCCGCAGCCCTCGTAGAGGGGGATTTCCTTGAGGAAGCGATACGCTTCGTCCGCTTCCAGTCCCAGCGGGTGAAACAGCTCGCCGGAGGCGACGATCTCCCGGACAAAGTCGCTTTGCTCAGCCGCCTTGTTGACCGTCGCGAGCAGCTCCAGCATTTTGGCAGGCTGGTCCTTGTAGCGGACCAGGGCATTTTTCAGCGGCACATGGCGAACATGGCCCAGATCGTCAACGACCGCATAGGTGGCCAGAAAGGCAAATGGCGCTTCGCCGCGCTTGTTTTCAACCAGGTGGAAGAAGACGCGCCCCGCCGGCAGGACCGCGGCGTGGCGAACGGCCAGGTAGTCCGCCACCGTACCGGCGTAGCCGCTGATTTCCCGGACATAAACGGTGCGCAGACTGGCCCAGTGGCGTTTCAGCCAGGCGGCGGACAGGTGCTCCAGCCCGATCATGAACGGCGCCTGGCCGGTCAGTTCCTCAGCCTGATCAGGGGACAAGCCGAGTGCCAGGTTCTCACGCAGAAACTCGCGTTCGGGCATCTGGGCGAGCTGCTGCACAAACCGGCGGCCCAATGCGCCCAGGTAGCGGCAGGAGGGAGTCTGCAGCAGGTCCGGACCGGCAAAGGCCAGGTCGTAAAGCGCCTGCTTTGCATCGGCCATGAACGCGTCATAGCAGCTTTGCTGCCAGCGGCCCTGGCGCTCGTCGAGCGGGCCGAGGCTTTCCTGCCAGTCGATGCCGACCCCATCCGGTCCCAGGATGAACATGACAGCCCTGTCTGTTTGCTTTTCAGAGCGATCGTTTTTGATCATACGCACCTGCCTGATTGAAAGATAACCGCCGGAACGGTTCTAAACCATCTTAGCACAGATTGGCTGGTGTGCATCATGCGGTGCGCCTGGCGGCCGGAGACGTTTCATGAAAACGCGATCGGTTTAAATATATTGTGAAAATGTCACGCCGGATACAAAAAAACAGTTGACTTTTCATATAATCAAGGTAGAATGGAATTATCGGGATGGTAACGATACCGGGAACGATACAAACAGAACCATCTGGGCATGAAAGGCGTTATTTGATGATTACAATCAAGGAAGTCGCAAAACTGGCAGGTGTTTCAGTGAGCACAGTATCCCGTGTTTTAAATAACCTGCCAGATGTCAACCCGCAGACGCGCGAGGCCGTTCGCGGCGTCATAGCCGCAACCGGGTATGTTCCAAACGCGACCGCCCGAACCCTCAAGCAGACCAGTACCAACATCATCTGCGTGATTGTCAAAGGATTCCAGAATCAATTTTTCGCTCCCATTGTCGAGGGCATCCAGTTTTTTATCGACAAGACCGATTACATCCCCCTGATTCATTACATCGACGAGTCTGCCGACGAAGTCACCGCTGCTGAAGCCCTGGTGGCCGAGAAAAAAGCCCTCGGGGTCATCTTTCTGGGCGGCAGTCCCTCGTCCAAGGCCCAGTCGATCGCCCGGATCAAAGTGCCCTGCGTCCTGGCCACGATGTCGGCCCGCGATTTGGCTTCGACGAACACCTCCAGTGTTTGTGTCGACGACTTTGCCGCGGCCGGCAAGGCGATCGAGCACCTGGTCGGCCAGGGACACCGGGACATCGCCATCCTGGGAGGCCGGCGCCTGGACCGCGACCTGGTCTGGAACCGCTTTGAAGGAGCCCGCCAGTGCCTGGCTGAGCACGACCTCGCTTTCGACGACAGCCGCTACATCGAATCCAAGTTTTCTTTTGAGGACGCCTACCGGTCCATCGCCGCCGCACTCAGCCGGAACAACAAGCCTTTCACCGCCCTGTTCGCCATGTCGGACATCATGGCCATCGGGGCCTGCCGGGCGATCTTCGACCATGGCCTCAAGGTGCCGGACGACGTGTCCGTGATCGGTTTTGACGGCATCCAGATCGGCCGCTACTACAACCCGACCCTGACATCGGTGCGCCAGCCCCAGGACGAGATTGCCCGGCGCAGCGCCAGCCTGATCATCCAGAACATCAAGGGCATCAACATCGGGCACAACATTGTGCTGGACACCGAAATTGTCATCGGTGATTCAGTCAGACCCTGTTTCTGATGCAGCCGGATCCAACCGGGACGGCTGCTGGAAAATAATAAGAAAAAGGAGAAAAAAGATGAAAAGACTGATGATTCTTGTCATAATCCTGGCCATGCTGAGCACAATTCTGGCCAGTTGCGCAAAACCAAAAGAAACGGTGGACCTGAAAGTGTGGGGTTCCCAGGAAGACCAGGCCATGCTGCAGAAGATGATCGATGAATTCAAACTGGCCAACACCGACGCCATCTACAACATCACGCTGGGTGTGGTCGGTGAAGGCGACGCCAAAGCGCGCTTTCTAGAGGACCCGGCTGCGGCCGCGGATGTTTTCCAGTTCGCCAACGACCAAATCCTGGATATGGTGGACGCCGGCGCGCTCTACGAAGTGACCCGCAACAAGAACGCCATCGTAGCGGCCAACATGGCCAGCTCGATCGAGGCGGCAACCGTCAACGACAAGCTGTACGCCTATCCGTCGACGGCTGACAACGGCTATTTTCTCTATTATGACAAGAGCGTCTTTTCAGAGGAAGATGTCAAGAGCCTGGACAAAATGCTCGAAGTAGCCGCCGCCAAGAACAAGAAAGTGTTCATGGATGTCTCCAACGGCTGGTATATCGCGTCCTTCTTCCTGGGAGCCGGCGGCACGCTGACCATCCAGGACGGCAAGCAAGTAAGTGATTTCAACAACGAAAAGGGCGTCATGGCTGGCGAGGCCATCAAGGCCTTCACCGCCCACGCGGCGTTCCTGACCGGTGAAGATGCGGTTCTGACCGGCGGCATCGGCGACGCGATCGCGGCGGGCGTCAGCGGCACCTGGAACGCCGAGGCAATCTCCGCGAAACTGGGCAGCAACTATGCAGCCACCAAGCTGCCGACCTTCAACCTGGGCGGCACACAGACCCAGATGAGCAGTTTTGCCGGCTTCAAGCTGGTCGGTGTCAACAGCCAGACCAAGAACCCGGTTGCCGCCATGACCCTGGCCGAATGGCTGACCAACGAAAAGAACCAGATCACCCGCTTTGAAACCCGCCAGATGGGCCCGGCCAACATCAAGGCCGCTGAAAGCGCCGCGGTTAAGGCCAACATCGCCCTGTCAGCCCTGGCCATGCAGAATCAGTACGCCGTTTCACAAAAGGAAGTGCTCGGATCCTACTGGGGCCCGGCAGAAGCCTTCGGCACCGAGATGGAAGCCAAGAACTACGCCAAGACCGTCAAGGAAATGCTCGACGAGATGGTCAGCCAGATTCAACAGTAAAACCGCCTGTGTTTGTTGATGAGACCGTAACAATCGCTGCGGCGCAGGGGTAGCCTATCCCTGCGCCGCGGCAGGTTAAAAAGAGGTGATCGGGTTGGAATACATCGACTATGTAACCCTCTCGCCGCTGCGGCGGCTGTTCTATCGCCTGTCCCAGGGGATCCGGCACCTGCCCCGCCGCACGGCCGAGCTGGCCCAGCGGACCGGCGGCCGGATCCGCAAACGCGCCCTGTCTTTCGGCCGGGCTGTCAGGAATTACGGCACCATCTTCCGCCAGGGGGATATCAAGACACGCCTGTCCTTTTTCGTCATGGGTTCCGGCAGCTTTCTGCGCGGCCAGATCGCCAAGGGCCTGATCTTCCTTTTCCTGCAGGCCGCCTTCATCGTCTACATGGTGACATTCGGCATCGGCCAGCTGGCCTTGCTGCCGACGCTGGGTGTCGCGACCAAGAAGGAAATCTGGAACGAGAAACTGCAGATCTACGAATATGTCCAGGGCGACAATTCGATGCTGATCCTGCTCTTTAGCGTTGTCACCCTCTTCATCCTGTTCGCGTTTCTGGGCATCTACCTGGCCAATATCCGCCTGGCCTACCGCAACCAGCAGGCCGCCGCCCATGGCGAACGGCTGCCGGGCATCGTCCGGGATGTCAAGAACCTGTTTGATAAAAACCTGCATGTCACCTTCCTGTCGCTGCCGACCGTGGGTGTGATCGTATTCACGATCCTGCCCCTGATTTTCATGATCCTGATCGCCTTCACCAACTACGACAAGAGCCACCAGCCGCCCGGCAACCTGTTCACCTGGGTCGGCCTGGAAAACTTCCGCAACATCTTCTTCAGCAATCCGACCCAGTCACGGACCTTTGTCGGCATTTTTCAATGGACCTTGGTCTGGGCGTTCTTTGCCACCTTCAGCAACTACATCCTGGGCATGATCCTGGCCCTGATGATCAACAAGAAGGGCATCCGCTTCAAGAAGTTCTGGCGCACAGTCTTCATCGTCACCATCGCGGTGCCCCAGTTTGTCAGCCTGCTCCTGATGTCGCGCATGCTGGCCGACCAGGGCGCGATGAACGTCTTTCTGGGCTACCTGGGCATCGGGCCGGTCCAGTTCTTGACGACAGCCCTCTTTGCCCGCATCACGGTTATTGTGATCAACATCTGGGTTGGCATCCCCTACACGATGCTGATCACCAGCGGCATCCTGATGAACATCCCGGCCGACCTCTACGAAAGCGCCCGCATCGACGGCGCCGGCGTGGTCAAGACCTTTACCCGGATTACGATGCCCTACATGATCTTTGTCACGACCCCGTACCTGATCACCCAGTTTGTCGGCAACATCAACAACTTCAACGTCATCTACCTGCTGACCGGCGGCGGGCCGCTCTCGCTCGACTACTACCAGGCCGGCAAAACGGATTTGCTGGTCACCTGGCTGTACAAGCTGACGGTCAACAACCAGGACTACAATTTGGCTTCGGCGATCGGCATCATCATCTTCCTGATCACAGCCAGCCTGTCGCTTCTGGTCTACAACCTGTCCGGTTCGTCCAGGAAGGAGGAGAGCTTCCAATGAAAAGCAGCCGTGCCCGCTCCATCGCGGCCAATTCAACCATCTATGTCATCCTGAGCGTGATGGGTATCTTGTGGCTGATCCCGATCGCCTGGCTGGTCCTGATCTCGTTCCGGGCCGAACCGGGCGCCTGGACGCCCTACATCCTGCCGCAAAGCTACACGCTCGACAACTACACCAAGCTCTTTACCGAAACACACCTTTTCAACTACCCGCGCTGGTTCATGAACACCCTGATCGTAGCCATTTTCACCTGCCTGATCTCGACCGTCATGGTCCTGATGACCAGCTACACCCTGAGCCGGCTGCGCTTCAAGTCCAGGAAGGGGTTGCTCAACCTGGGCCTGATCCTGGGCATGTTCCCCGGCTTCATGTCGATGATCGCCATCTATTACATCCTCAAGGCGATGGGCCTGTCCCAATCACTGCTGGCCCTGATCATGGTCTACTCCGGCGCCTCCGGCCTGGGCTACTTCATCGCCAAGGGCTTCTTCGACACGATTCCCCGGGCGCTCGATGAGGCAGCCATCGTCGACGGGGCCAACCAGAACACGATTTTCTGGCGCATCATCTTGCCGCTGTCCAAGCCGATCGTGATCTACACCGTGCTGACCTCTTTCATGGCGCCCTGGGTCGACTTTATCTTTGTCTCCGTGATCATGAAAGACAACTACAACAACTACACCATTGCCCTGGGCTAGTACCAGATGCTGACCCGGGAAAACATCTACCGCTATTTCACCCAGTTTTGCGCCGGCGCGGTCCTGATCGCCATCCCGATCACCATCTTGTTTGTCATCATGCAAAAGTACTATGTATCGGGCGTGACCGGCGGCGCGGTCAAGGGATGAAGCGGCAGCTGGCCCTGGCGGCTCTCCTGGCCCTGCTGCTTGGCCTGGCGTCCGGCTGTGCCCGCGAGCCGGAGCCGGTGCGGGTTTCCGACGGCTACCGCAACTACTACGAGATCTTCGTGCACAGCTTTTACGATGCGGACGGCGACGGGACCGGAGACCTGGCCGGGGTAACCGCCAAGCTGGACTACATATCCGGTACGCTCGGCGCGGACGGCATCTGGCTGATGCCTATCATGCCGTCGCCCACCTACCACAAGTACGATGTCACGGATTATGTTGCCATCGATCCGGCCTACGGCAGCCTGGAGGATTTCGATGCCCTGATCGCCGCCGCGGCCGAGCGCGACATCCTGGTGATCATCGACCTGGTTGTCAACCACACCTCGAACCTGCACCCCTGGTTCAGCCAGGCGGTCAGCGCCTTGTGGAAAGACGAGCAGAGCCCCCACATCGACTACTACAACTTTACCCCGGAGAACAAGGGCGAGGGCTACAGCAAGATAACCGACAAATACTATTATGAATGCCGCTTCGTCTCGGGCATGCCGGACCTGAACCTGGACAACCCGGCGGTCCGGGACGAACTGCTGGCGATCTCCCGCTTCTGGCTGGAACGCGGCGTCGCCGGTTTCCGCCTCGATGCCGTCACCTCGTTCTACACCGGCAAGCCGGAGGCCAACATCGCCTTTCTTCAATGGCTGAACGACAGCATCAAGGCCGATTACCCCAAGGCCTACCTGGTCGGGGAAGCCTGGAGCGAGAGCAGCGCGATCGCGAATTATTATGCCAGCGGGCTGGACAGCTTTTTCAATTTCCCTTATGCCCAGGCCAACGGTCAGATCACAGCGGCGATCAACAAAAAGGACGGCCTGTCTTTTGCCCAGCGGCTCGCCGATTGGAACCGGCAGATCGCGGCCGCCAATCCTGAAGCCAAGGACGCCTTGTTTCTCTCCAACCACGACCATGCCCGCTCGGCGGGGTTCCTGATGCGCAGCCTGCCCAAACAGAAGTTGGCGGCAGCGCTCTACCTGCTCGCGCCGGGCAACCCGTTCATCTATTACGGCGAGGAACTGGGCCTGACCGGGTCCGGCATCGATCAGAACAAGCGCCTGCCCATGCTCTGGTCGGCGGACGGCGCCGGCAGCCCGTATCTGCCGCCCGGCGCAACCCAGGCAATCGAGGGGGTCGCTGCGGTCGATCGGCAGCTGAAGGACCAGGATTCGCTGCTGGCCACCTATCGCCGGATCCTGGCGATCAAGGCCCGCTACCCGGAGATCGCCCGCGGCGACCTGCGTGCGCTGGATGTCCAGAACCGGGGTGTAGCGGCATTGGCCATGAGCGGAACAGAACGGACCGTGCTTGTCGTGCACAACCTGCTCGAAGAGAGCTGCACCGTCGACCTGGCCGGCAGCGGCCTTTCCCCGGCGGTGCTTGACAGCCTCGATCTGGCAGACTATCTTGTTACCCAGAAGGGTAAGCCCCGCCTCAAGGGGTCTGTCCTGACGCTTCCGCCGATGTCGACAGGCATCATTCTGGGGAGACACGAAGATGGATAAGACGAAACTGGGATTTGTCGGACTGGGCGGCCGCGGCCGCGGTTTGCTGGGCTTGTTGTGCGAGATGGAGAATGTGCAGATCAACGGCATCTGCGACCTGCGCGCCGACTTGCTCGAGCAGGGGGCTGCCATCGTCCAGGAGAAGGCCGGGCAGACGGTTGACCGTTACACCGACTTTGACGAGATGCTGGACAAAGCAGACATCCAGGGCGTGGTGATCGCCACCTCCTGGGTCAGCCATGTCAAGCTGGCGATCGCCGCCATGAAGGCGGGCAAATACGCCGCTTTCGAGGTCGGCGGCGCGACCTCGCTCGAGGAATGCTGGCGGCTGGTCCGGACCCGCGAGGAGACCGGCGTGCCCTGCATGATGCTCGAGAACTGCTGCTATGGGCGCACCGAGCTGGCGCTCTTGAACATGATCAAGCAGGACGTGTTCGGCGAACTGGTCCACATGCGCGGCGCGTATGGCCACAACCTCAGCGAAAGCCTGGTCAACCGCATCGAAGTCAACCATTACCGCCATCACCACTACCACCACCGCAACGGCGACAACTACCCGACCCATGCCCTGGGCCCGATCTGCAACATGCTTGGCATCAACCGCGGCAACCGCCTGCTGACCTTGACATCGGTCGCATCGAAAGCCCGCGGCCTGCACAACCGGGCGGTGATCAACAAAGGCGAACAATCCCCTGAGGCCGCCTGGACCTGGAACAACGGCGATGTGGTCAGCACCACGATCACGTGCGCCCACGGCGAAACGATCTGCCTGACGCTGGACACCTGCCTGCCGCGGCCCTATTCCCGCCAGCTTTACGTGCAGGGCGTTCACGGACTGTACATGGAAGACGGCAACCAGATCTACCTGGAAAACGTCAGCCCCCAGTATGACACCTGGGAGCCTTTCGCGCCCTACCTGGAGCGCTACGAGCATCCGCTCTGGAAATGGTTCCAGGCGGCGGGCGTACGCGGCGGTCACGGCGGCATGGACTACCTGGTCCTGCGCTCCTTCGTGGAGAGCATCCGCGACGGGCGTGACACCCCGATCGACGCCTATGACGCGGCGGCCTGGATGAGCATCACCTGCCTGTCCGAGGAATCGGTCGCGCTGGGCGGGCACCCGGTGGCGGTCCCGGATTTCACCAACGGCCAGTGGATCGACCGCCAGGCGGATCCGGTCTGCCGCTACGCACTGGACGATATCTACGCGGACTTGTTCTGAGTTTTCACCCGGCTCGCGCCGAGCACCTTGTGGTGCTGCCACTTGCCGGAGGCAAAGCGCCAGCTGATCAGGGCGGTGCGGATCACGATGTCCACGCCCATGGCCAGCCAGAAACCATTCAGGCCCAGATCGAAATAGAAGACGAACAGCAGGCTGAACAGCAATCGGACGCCCCAGTTGCCGATCGCCGTGATGTACATGACCCATTTGGTGTCACCGGCGCCGCGCAAGGCCCCGGCCAGGACCATGAAGATGCCGAACAGCGGCTGAAAGATGACGAAGATCCGGAGCGCCGAAGCGGCCAGCGAAACAACCAGGGGGTTGTCGTTGTACAGCCTGGCAATCGGCGTGATAAAGAAATACATCACGACCGAGGCGGCCGCCAGCAAAACAAAGGTGATCAGGGTGGTCTGCCGGGCATAGGCGCGGGCCAGGTCTTTGCGTCCCGCACCCAGCGACTGTCCGACCAGGGTTGTCGCGGCCATACCGAAGCCGAAGCCCGGCATGAAGGACAGCGAGTTGATGTTCATCGTGATGGCGTTGGCCGCCAGGGTCACCGTGCCCAGGCTGGCGACCAGTGCCGTGTAGAGAATCATGCTGCTCTGGCGGATCAGCTGCTCGAACGCCGCCGGGATCCCAATTTTCAAAACACCGCGCAAAACCGAAAAATCCAGTTTCCAGGAAACATGGACCAGGTGCAGCTGGATATCGGCCGTGCCGCGCAAGAGCACAAACAGCCCGATGACTGCGCCGGCCAGACGGGCCAGGGCGGTTCCCCAGGCGGCGCCGCGCACGCCCATTTCAGGGAAGATCCAGATACCGAAGATCAAGAGGTAATTGAGCAGCACGTTGACGATGTTGGAAATGATCATGATGTAGAGCGGCGTCTTCATGTCGCCCAGCCCCTGCAGCACGGCGTTGATCACCATCATGGGCAGGGCGACCACCATCGAGGCCAGCACGATGCGCAGGTACTGCGTGCCCTCCGCCAGGACGAAGGGATCCACCTCGTCCATCAGGATCATCATCAGCTCGAGCATCCTGCGGGCGCCCAGCATGCCGCCGACGGCCAGGATGACGGCCAGCAGCAGGCCGCCCAGCAGCGACTGCCACATGATGTGGTTGGCCATCTTGCGGTTGCCCGCCCCGATGTTGTGGGCGACCAGGGCGGTGGTCGCGATGGTCATGGCCATCAACGTTCCGATCAGGACAAACACGAGCCGGTTGGCCATGTCGACCGCCGCGATGGCCGCGGCGCCCAAGCGCCCGATCATCATGACATCGACGACCCCGACGATGCTCTGCAAAAACTGGCGCAGGATCGCCGGCCAGCTCAGGCGCAGGATGTTGCGGCGCATCTGGCGCGGTTCTGACTGGGTTGAAAGCTCAGTCATGGCGCACTCCGCTCCGGCCCGATCCTGGCGTGGTATAATGGCACAAAGGCAACTGTAACGTTACATGGACTCATAGTCAGCCATTATACCCCAGACAGACGCGCCGGACAACCGGCCGCAGCGCTGAAAGGAGATCCCCATGCCCGTTCGAATCGCCGTTATCGGGGCCGGTGTCTATGGCACCCACGTCCTCAATGTCCTGTCCGCCGCCGTCCGATCAGGCGAAGCCGACCTGGTGGCTGTCGCCGACATCGCCCCGCAGACGCTGGAGCGCGCCGTGCAGCGCTTTCAAATCCGGGGCTATGCGAACTACCATGAGATGCTGGAGCGGGAAAGCCTGGACGCCGTCGTGGTGGTGACGCCCGACCACCTGCACCGCCAGGCTGTCCTGGACGCGGCGGCCCACCGCCTCCATATCCTCTGCCAGAAGCCGATCGCGACGCGGACCGAAGAAGGCTATGAGATGATCGCGGCGGCGCAGGACGCCGGCGTCCTGCTGGCGGTCGATTTCCACAAGCGCTATGACCCGGCACACCGGGAACTGAAGCGCAGCATCCGGCAGGGCCGCCTCGGACAGATCCTCTATGGCGATGTCTATATGGAAGACCGGATCGAAGTGCCGGCCGTCTGGTTCAAGAGCTGGGCGGACCGCAGTTCGCCCGCCTGGTTTTTGGGCACCCATTTCTACGACCTGGTCAGCTGGCTGCTCGAGGCCCGCCCCGTCCGGGTCTTTGCCCACGGCAACAAGCGCAAGCTCCTGTCCATGGGCATCGACAGCTACGACCATGTTTCGGCGGCGGTCGTGTACGACAACGGCGCGGTGATCACCTTTCACGCGTCCTGGATCCTGCCGGACGGCTTTCCCAGCATCGTCAACCAGCAGATCCGCCTGATCGGCACCGAGGGCATCGGCGAAATCGATTCCCAGGACCGGGGTTTTCTGTCCTGCTTCGCCGACCAGCCCGGCTGCCAGGTGAGCAATCCGTTCGCCAAGTCCGAACCCCTGATCCCGGACAGCCGCTTCGACCTGCCCCTGAGCGGCTACACCTGCGACTCCATCCGCCACTTCGTCCAGCTGGCCGGCCACCTTAAGCGCGGCGCAGTCCTTGCGGATCTGGCCGGCAGCTATCCGGACGGTAGCGAAGCGATGATCGCCACCCGGACCTGCGAGGCCATTCATGACAGCCTGCAGGCGGGGCGTCTCATCGACATCGATCCCGCCTCCTGGCGCTAGCACGAAAGGAAGCGCGCGTGTTGGCGCCGGCAAAAAGAATCCCCGTCATTTTGGATACCGATATCGGGGGCGATATCGATGATACCTGGGCCCTGGTCATGCTGCTCAATTCGCCTGAACTCGATATCCGGCTGATCCTGACAACAGGCCACAACACGTATTACAAGGCCCAAATCGTCGCCCGGATGCTGGAAATTGCCGGCCGCACGGATATCCCGATCGGTCTGGGCGAGGCAACATCAGACACGGCAGGTTTCCAGGCGGCCTGGCTCGATTCATTTGACATGAACCGTTATGCAGGTGATGTCTATCGCGACGGCGTGACCAAGCTGGCCCAATGCGTCATGGGATCGCCTGAAGTCGTGACCGTCATCGCCATCGGTCCGCTCGGCAATCTTGCCGCCGCGCTGCGCATGCAGCCGGAGATAGCGTCCAAAGCCAGGGTTATCGGGATGCATGGCAGTATCCGCAAAGGCTACTTCGGAGCCGACCGGCCAAGCCGGGAATACAACGTGGCCGCGCAGCCGGACGCCGGCAGGCAAGTTTTCGCGGCTGACTGGGAGATGACGATCGCCCCGCTCGACACCTGCGGCACGATCGTCTTAACCGGCGAAAAATACCAGGAGGTCTTGCACAGCGACAGGCCGCTCGCGCGGGCGCTGATCGAGAACTACCGGGTCTGGCTGCAGGCCAGGAAGGGCATGAAGGACGTGCAGCCAGGCATGCTTTTCGAGCGCAGCACCCTGCTCTGTGACACGGAAGCTGTCTACCTCGCTTTTTCGGAAGAACTCGTCCAGATCGAGACGCTGGGTGTTACGGTCTCGGAACACGGCGATACGGTCATCGACCCGGGCGCGAAGCCAATCCGGTGCGCCACATCGTGGCTGGATTTTGCGGCCTTTCAGGATATACTGGTCAGGAGGATCACCGCGTGAGCGAAACCTCGCGCATGATCTCAGGCTAGGAGGTGCGTGTTATGGACTTCGCAGGAAAAACAGCGATTGTATCCGGCGCAGCGTCGGGGATGGGACTGCTGTTCAGCCAGAACTTCGCGGATCTTGGCGGCAACGTCGTCATGGCCGATGTCAACGGCCAGGCCCTGGAGGCTTGTGTCGCCGGCATCAATGCCGGACATACGGGCAAGGCCCTGGGCCTTGTCTGCGATGTCCGCGCTTACGACCAGGTCCAGGCTGTCTGCCGGCAGGCTACGGATGTATTCGGGAGCATCGACGTCGTCGTCAACTTTGCCGGCGGTTCGTCCGTGCGCATCCAGAACGTTCCCGGCGAGCTGGAATTTCCGGATATCCCGATCGACGTGTTTGATTGGGGCCTCGATGTGAACTTGAAGGGGCCGTTTTATTTTTGCCATGCCGCGATGAAGTTCATGCGGGAACAGCAAAGCGGCCTGCTGGTCAACATCGGCTCGATCACCGGTGAAGAAGGCGATCCGCGCGGTGCCGACTATGCTACGGCAAAAAGCGGTGTTATGTACGGCTTGACCAAGTCCATGGCCCATTACGGCGGGAAGTACGGGGTCCGTTGTGTCTGCGTATCCCCCGGCCCCGTCCTGACCCGCGCCGCCATGGCTTCCATGAAAACGGCCATCGGCCGGGCTGGAGAACCGCAGGAAATTGTCGATTTGATCCTCTTTATCGCGTCCGACAAGGGCACGTTCATCAACGGCGCGAACATCCTGATCGATGGCGGTCGCAACGCCTTGGGGAGGGCCCGTTGATGGCGGACTTTTTTTGTGCCGGGAACCCCCTGCTGACCGTCATGATCCAATCTCCGGATCCGGATCGCGCTATTGCAACGGTCCGGAAGGCGATTCCCGCGGGCGCGGAAGCCTTTGCGATTCAGGCGGACAAGCTCAAGCGGGAACACCAGACCCCCGAGGCCTACAAACGGATTTTCCAGGCGATGCAGGGCTTTTCCATCTACGCGACTTATTACAGGAACGGGGAAAACACGGGAAAAACGGACGAAGAACTGGCGTCGGGGCTGATTGATCTGGCGCGCAGCGGCGCCAGCCTGGTCGATGTGATGGCAGACTATTTCGATCCTTCTCCCGATGAGCTGTCCATGGACCCCGGGGCGATTCAAAGGCAAAAGGATCTGATCGGGAAGGTCCATGCCTGCGGCGCCAAAGTGCTCATGTCCTCCCATGCCTGCCGTTTCTTGCCGGCGGAGCGGGTGCTGGCGATGGCCCTGGCGCAGCAAAGCCGGGGGGCAGATTACGTCAAAATCGTCACGGGGGCGCAAACGGTCGAGGAAGAGGTGGAAAACCTTCGGATCACCCACCTGCTCCATGAACACCTGGCCGTTCCGTTCCTGTTCCTGTCGTCGGGACGCTGCAAGCTGCACCGGCGAATCGGACCGCTGCTGGGCTGTTCCATGTACCTGTGTGTCTACGAACACGACGCGCTCTCGACGTCCGCGCAGCCGGTGCTGTCGCACATCAAGGCTGTCAGGGACCACTTCGAGTTTTTTTGAGAGACCGTTCTGCCGGGACATGACCGGACGTTTGTTGGAGGTGTCTATGAAATATCCCGAATTTCCCGACCTGGAACGCGGCGTTGCCGGTTTACGCGAATTTGTCCGGCTCAAAGTCGAGTACGGCAGCTCGCCTGCCGCGCTGGCCGCTGCGCTTAAAGCCTGCCGCGAGCAGGTCTGGCAAACACTTCGCCAGGTCGAAGCGCTCCAGGAGGATCCGGAACTCAAGCGTTTGGAGCCAGATGACCTGGAGGGCATTCGACGCCTGCGCCCGCAGGCGGAACGCGCCTTATGGCAGCATTTCGACCGCAGCCGCTACGACGAGCGCCTGGCCGGCGCGTTCCTGGGCCGTATGGCCGGTTGCACGCTGGGCGCGCCGGTCGAATTCTGGCCGGTCGAGGAGATGCGGGACTGGGCCGGCTGGATCGGCGACGCTTTCCCGCCGCGGGACTACTGGTCGGCCGTTCCCAAGCCGTATGTCAAGCGCTACCAGGTCAGCCCCTGCCAGGCCTACACTCGGACCGGTTTAGACTCGGTTCCGGTCGACGACGACGTGACCTACACGATTCTCGGGTTGCTGATCGCCGAAAGCTGCGGCCTGGATTTCACGACCGCGGACGTCGGCGCTTGCTGGCTGCGGTGGCTGCCCTACGCCTGCACCGCCGAGGATGTCGCGCTGCAGAACCTGAGGGCCGGTATACCGGCCGAGCGGGCGGCCGAAAAGGATAATCCGTTTGTCCAGTGGATCGGGGCGGACATCCGCTCCGACCCCTGGGGCTACCTGGCGCCGGGCCTGCCGGAAAAGGCGGCGGCCATGGCCTGGCAGGACGCACGGCTCAGCCACCGGCGCAACGGCGTGTATGGCGCCATGTTCTTCAGCGCCGCGATTGCCGCCGCGTTCGCCTGCGCTTCGCCGCTCGAGGCGCTGCGCATCGGTCTGGGGGAGATCCCGCAGGACTGCCTGTTGGCCCGCGACATCCGCTGGGCCCTGGCCACCGGCCCGTCGCTGAACGGCTATGCCGGCGCCCGGGAGGCCGTCCGGGAACGCTTCGGTGACATGAGCGGGGTCCACACCAACCTGAACGCCTGCCTGACCATCTTCGGCCTGATCATCGGGGGCGATGACTTCACGCGCTGCATCGGGGAAACGGTGGCCATGGGCTATGACAACGACTGTACGGCCGCGACGGTCGGCAGCCTGTTCGGCGCGGCCTACGGCCTGGACAAGATCCCCGAAAGCTGGTATCGTCCCTTTAACAACAAGGTTTTAACCTATCTGAACGGCTATCCGGAGCTGGCGATCGACGACCTCTGCCACCGCTTTGCCCGCCTGGCCAGCCAGTCGTTCCGCTGAAGACAGAAGGGGGCATGCCAAATCGAGCCGCTGAGTGTCACCGCCCTGCAACTGGTCACATTTTTCTCCCTGTTCGCCGCCGGCTATTTGCTGCGGCGCAGCGCCCGTCTGCCGGACCAGACCGGCCTGGTGCTGTCCCGGCTTGAGGTTTTGCTGTTTCTGCCCGCGTTGTGCTTCAATACCATGGCCAAGAATTTTCGCGTCCAGGTGTTCCGCGACCAGGGGCCCATGATCCTGACCGGTTTCCTGGTCGTAGCCGTCACCTATGGGCTGGCCCGCCTGCTGGCCGGCCGCTTTGCGCACGATCCGGTCAGCCGCGATGTCTATGTCTACTCCTTCACGGTGCCCAACCTGGGTTACCTGGGCTATCCGCTGGTGCTGGCGCTGTTCGGTGAAACCACGCTGTTCCGCTACATGGTCTACGCCATCCCGTACCAGCTGTTTATCTATACGGTCGGCATCTACATCCTCAACCCGGCTCGCACCTTCACCTTCAAGTCCATCCTCAATCCGTCGATGGTCGCGCTCTTTGCCGGGATCGTCGTCGGCCTGCTGCGGGTTCCGCTGCCGGCCGTTGTGACGGACACCCTCAACCTGGCCGCGCAGTGCATGGCGCCGGTCGCCATGCTGCTGACCGGGTTCGTCCTGGGCGCGTTTACGCCCTGCAAGCTGCTGTCCGGCCTGAGGAGCCATATCGCGGCCTGGATCCGGCTGGCCGTCATCCCCCTGGCGGCGCTGGCTGTGCTTCGCCTGGTCGGTGCCGATCCGGAAACGACCCTGCTGGCGGTGCTCCTGCTGGCCATGCCGTTTGGCCTCAACGGTGTCATCTTTCCCCAGGCCCACGGCAAGGACAGCACGGAAGGCGCCCAGATCTGCTTCGTCTCCCACCTCTACAGCCTGATCAGCCTGCCCCTGATGATCGCGCTGCTGCTGGCGGTGCTAAAATTGCCGGGATGATCAGCCAGCCGGTTGACAGGGCTGGGCGCATTTTGTCACAATGAGGGTAACAACAGGGGGACACTATGAATATTTATCGCCATATCCTGCTGGATGCTGACGGCACACTGTTCGATTTCGAACGCGCGGAAGAGGAAGCGCTGCGCCAGACGCTGCGGCGGCTGCAGTTGCCGTTCAGCCGCGCCATCCGGCTGCGCTACCAGGCGATCAACCAGGAACTGTGGGAAGCGTTCGAAAAAGGACAGATTGACAAAGACGCGCTCAAGGTCGAGCGCTTCAGCCGGCTGCTCGGTGCGTTGGCGGCCCCGGACGACCCGGAAGCCGTCAACCGGGTCTACATGAGCGAGCTTGGCCGCTGTGCCTTCCTGATCGATGGGGCGGAAGCGGTCTGCCGCCGCCTGGCGCCGCGTTACCAGTTGTCCCTGATCACCAACGGCATCGCTGCGGTGCAGCATGCGCGCATCGGGTCATCGCCGCTGGCCGGACTCATGAGCGGCATTTTCATCTCAGAAGAGATCGGCTGCCAGAAGCCGCAGGCCGGTTTCTTCGATTATGTGCTGGAAGCGCTTGCGATCGATGACAAACGAACCGCCCTGGTGGTCGGCGACTCCCTGTCGGCCGACATGCTGGGCGGACAGAATGCCGGCTTGGATACATGCTGGTACAACCCGGGCCGGAAGACGGCCAACCCCGCAGTTCCGACCACCTACGAGATCTTCAGCCTGGAGGACCTGGAAAAGATCTTGTCCTGACCCGATCGGATTCGTTGCTTCCGACGCACCGTGGCGTATGGTGATTTATGTAACATGCGCACATAACCCGCACCGTGATCCTGATATACTTGACTCGAGTACTATACACGACACGTTTGGAGGGATGAGGAGCATGACCAAAGTAACAGCGATCGTTGGGGTTAGCGAGGCCTATGCGTTTAAGTTGAGGGCGCAAAGCATCACAACGGTGGACGAGTATTTGAAAAAGACCGCCACAAAACAGGGCAGGGCCGAGCTTGCCGAAAAGACGGGCATAGCGGATCAGATGATCCTGACCTGGGCCAACCATGCCGATCTGTTTCGTATCAAGGGCATCGGCGGAGAATATGCGGAACTGCTCGAGATGGTGGGCGTCGATACGGTCCCAGAGCTTGCCGGGCGCCGGCCGGACAACCTGTTCGTCAAAATGGCAGAGATCAATAAAGAGAAAAAGCTGGTCCGCCGCCTGCCGACAATCAATCAGCTGATCGAATGGATCGGTCAGGCCAAGGATTTGCCGCGCGTCATGCAATACTGATTGACCATGGCTCATGACAATCTGACAGACAAAAACAGGGACGCGCCCGAAGCGGAGCGCGCCGTTCTGACCGCTCTGGACGGGCTCGGCCTTGCGTATCGGCTGGTTGCCCACGCACCGGCCATGACCATGGATGACCTGGCGGACATCGACCGCCAGATCGGCGTTTCGCATGCCAAAAACCTGTTTTTATGCAACCGGCAGCAGACGTCGTTCTACTTGCTCCTGCTGCCGGGCGACAAGAACTTTCGCACTTCGGTCCTGTCGCGCCAGCTGGGCATTGCCCGGCTGTCTTTTGCCGGACCCGGCCCGCTCGAGTCCCTGCTGGGCACGCCGCCGGGCGCGGTGTCGCCGCTGGGCCTTTTGTTTGACCGGCGCCACCAGGTGCGCTTGCTGATCGACCGCGACCTGGCCGGGCAGGAATCGTTTTGTTTTCACCCGTGCAGCAACACAACCAGCCTGGTCATGGCCAGCCGGGATTTCCTCGGTCCCTTTCTGCGCCTGACCGGCCATGCG
Organism: Clostridiaceae bacterium; assembly: GCA_012523135.1. Taxonomy (GTDB): domain Bacteria; phylum Bacillota; class Clostridia; order Saccharofermentanales; family UBA5734; genus JAAYBY01. Next base: position 26,342 of record JAAYJD010000214.1, on the reverse strand, counting down.
CCGACCTGGATCGATCTGGGCGGCGCATCCGATTAGCGGAGGGCATCCCATGGACCGTGACACACCAACCCCGCGGCAGCTGGCCTTTATGGACTGGGAACTGGGCGCTTTTTTCCATTTCGGCATCCGCACCTTCTACGAAGGCCATCGCGACTGGGACGGGCGCCCGATGCCGGCCGAAGGGTTTTGGCCTGAACAGCTGAATTGCGGCCAGTGGATGCGCGCGATCAAGGCCGCCGGCATGACCTACGCCATTCTGACCTGCAAGCATCACGACGGGTACGCCAACTGGCCGACCCGCTTTTCCGACTATTCGGTCGCGGCCAGCCCCTGGCAAAACGGCCAGGGGGACGTGGTGCGGGCGTTTACCGACGCCTGCCGGGCCTACGGCATCAAGACCGGCCTGTATTATTCCCCGGCTGACGCGGCGATGAAAGCCGGCCGGCGGAGCGCGCGGGAGCACGATGATTTCTTTATCGGCCAGATCACGGAGCTGCTCACGCAGTACGGCAAGATCGACTACCTCTGGTTTGACGGCTGCGGCTCGGAAGGACATGTCTACGATACCGCACGCATCGTACAGGTGATGCGCGATCTGCAGCCTGAGCTGCTGATCTTCGGCATGTGGGACCACGATGTACGCTGGGTCGGCAACGAGGAAGGCTTTGCGCCGCCTGATTTTCGCTACACCATCACCTATCCGGCTGGTGACAGCCATTTTCCCCATCTGGCTGGGCCGGTGACGCGTTTCTTGCCCGCCGAATGCGATTTCCGGCTGCGCGAGCGCAACTGGTTCTATTCCGACTGCGATGCGCACACGATCAAGAGCGTCCCAGAGCTGATGGGTATCTACGACTGCTCGGTCGGCCGGGGCTGCAATTTCCTGATGAACATCGCGCCGGACCGCCGAGGCCGCCTGCCGGAGACGGACAGATTGCGTCTGGCTGAGTTTGGCCAGGCCCTGCGCCGCCGCTTCGCCGCGCCGCTTGGCGCCGACTGGAGCGAGGCGGAGCAGACGGTGCGCCTGACGCTGCGAATTCCGGCCCATTTGAAGACCTTGGTGCTGGAGGAAGATCTGGCGCAGGGGCAGGCCGTAACGGACTTCGAGGTCCTGTTCTATCCCGGCCACGTGAACGGCGACCTGGCCATTTCCGTCTGCCGGGAACGCAGCATCGGGCACAAGCGGATCATCGAGCTGCCAAACCTGTATGCCCGCCGGCTGGACATCCGCCTGACGGTCAGCCAGCCCAAACCGCGCTACCTCAAGCGCGTCAGCGTTTATTGAAGGGGAAAGACATGGCAGACGCACCCGGCAAGCGGCAAGAAGAACCAGCGAACAAGACGGTCAGGCTAATCGGCAACCTCCTGCTGGGCGCGGCCCTGGCAATCGGGCTCTATGTGCTGCTCGACCTGTTTTGGCTGAACCGGGCGCCGGCCGGAACGTGTCCGCTCGATACCAACCGGCCGCTGATCTACCTGGCGCTGGGCTTCAGCGCCTTGTCGCTGCTGCTGTCGTTCTTCGAGAAAAAACGGTCATGAGGCGACCGGTTCATCCCGGATAACGGCCTTGCGCGCGACAAAATAGTTGATCAAGGACATCAGCGCGGCCAGGAAAAAGACGTATTGCGGCCCCCAGACGCTCCAGACCAGCCCGCCCAATGAGGCGCAGGTGATGGAAACGATGTGGTCCATGCTCTGCCCCAGGGTCAGGGTCGGCCCGATGTCTTCCGGCTTCAGGGCGATGTTGCGCAGGTACAGGGAGCGGATCAGGCCCATCTGCATCGACATGCGGTCGATCACGAACAGGGCGAAAACAAGCAGGACTGGCAGCCCGGACCGGGCCAGAAAGCCCAAATTGAAGCCTGCGCTCAGAATTCCGTAAAGCACATAGACGGTGATAAAGGAAAAAGCATCGACATAGAGCATCTTGCGGATGCCGAAGCGGTCAACCCAGCGGCCCAGGGCCGGAATAAAGAAGATGCCGATAAAGGAGCCGACCATGGTCAGCAGGGCCAGGGTGTCGGCTTTTTTGCCGAGCAGGTCGATCAGGACCCAGGGGGCGAAGACCATCATGATCTGCTTTTGCACCCCGAAGACGACGGCCAGGGCATAATAGTAGCGGTAGGCGCGGTTGAAGACGAGCTTGATGCGGCGACCCTTGAGCGAAAACCGGCGGCCGGTCGCCAGCGGTTCGCCGTTCTTGTCCGGCATCAGGCGCATCAGGATGATCAGCAGGGCCAGCACCGCCAGGAAGAGGACGCAGGCGAAGATGAAGATGGTTTTAACTGGAGCCGTGAAGCTGAAGAAACCGGTGCGGAACCCGATGAAGACGATCAGGCCGGCCAGCATGCCAAACGCGGTGCTGACGCCTTTGAAACGGCCGATCAGCTTGCCGGCACTGCCGTTGTCGCGGATCAGGTGCAGGCCGAGCGAATCCTGGAGCGGGTACCAGAGGTGGCCGCCCAGCGAGTGGATGAAAATGAAGACCAGCATGACCGCGAACGGCGGCGTCAGTAAACCCAGGAACACGAGTCCGACGACCATCAGGGCCTGAGCCAGGATCGCTATGCGCAAATCGCCAAGAAAGGCCAGCCACGAAACGATGAACACCCCGATAAAGCCGGGCATCTCCCTGGGAATCTCGATCAGACCCCGCTGCAGGGCGGTCACCTGGTACGCGTCCTTGAAGTAGTTCGATAAGACCGAATCCGACAGCCCGGCGCCCAGGGCGGCCAGCGCCAGCACCGCCATATAGACCCATAGGGCTCGCTGGTAACGATCAGCGTGCACTGTTTTCATCTTGTTTCCCCCGCCTTGCAGAATGGCTCCCATTATACGGGATGTAGCCGGCGGCTGTATAGGGAAAGCGGAACCCCAGCGCGTTAATATTTCAAAAAAAGACTTGACACGTGTGGCTTATGTGCTATAGTTAGTTACATAAGTAATTAACCAACAAGGTAGTAAACCTAAGGCGAAGGAGATGATGACGATGCAGCTGCAGCTTGACGCTGACCGCTCGATCTACCTGCAGATCGCCGAACAGATCGAAGACCAGATCCTGCAGCAGGGCTTGCGGGAAGACGAGCAAGTGCCGTCGACTAACCAGCTGGCTGCGCTTTACCGGATCAACCCCGCGACCGCGGCCAAGGGCATCGCCCTGCTGGCCGACGAGGGCATTTTGTACAAACAGCGCGGCATCGGCATGTTTGTCGCGGCGGGGGCGCGGAAGCAGATCCTGGCCAAACGACAGCGTGATTTCTTTGCCCGCTATGTTGAACCGATGCTGCTTGAAGCCGAACACCTGAACATCGAGCCAGAAGAGATCAACGCCTATATCCTGGGCCGGAACAAGACCGGTCACGCGTGAAACCGAGGTGCTGAACATGAACACGATCCTGGAAATTGAATCCCTGTCCAAAACGTACGGATCCATTGAGGCGATCAAGTCCTTGTCGCTGAAGCTGGAAACCGGCAAAATCTATGGCCTGCTCGGACGCAACGGTGCCGGCAAGACCACTTTGCTCAACCTGATCACATCGCGGCTGTATGCTCAAAGCGGCGAGATCCGCCTGTTCGGCCAGCCGGGCGTTGACAACCAGCAGGCTCTGGAACGCATCTGCTGCATGCCGGAAAAGAACCTGTTTCCGCCGGCGATGCGCATCCGGGACATCATCCGCCAGGCCGCGTCGTTCTATCCCTCTTTCGACCGTACGTACGCGGATGCGCTCTGCCAGCGGTTCGCACTGAACCCGCAGCTTAAGTACAAGGCGCTGTCGCGCGGCTACGAGTCGATTCTGCGCGTCGTGATCGGCCTGGCCTCGCGCAGCGACCTGACGATCTTCGACGAGCCTGTCCTGGGACTGGACGCGGCGGGCCGCGACTTGTTCTACCGGACCCTGATCCAGGACTACGGCGAGCATCCGCGCACGTTCATCATCTCCACGCACCTGATCGACGAAAGCGCGGACATTTTCGAAGACGCGATCATCCTCAAGGAAGGCAGCCTGGTTGCCATGGACAGCGTCGAAAACCTCAGAAAGAAATCGACCGTCCTGTCGGGAAGGAAGGACCGGCTTGAAGAGCTGGTCAGCCGGTATCGCCTGGTGGTGCTCAGCCGCGAAGACATCGGCCGGCTCAGCGCCATGACGGTCGCGGCGCCGCTGCCGGCCGGCTGCCTGGACGAGCTGCGCGCAAAGGAAATCGACCTGGCGCCGGTATCGCTGCAAAAGCTCTTTATTCACCTGACCGAACCGCCGGTCGCGTCTTTGGAAAGGCAGGTGTCCTGACATGACCGCCAACCATCGTCTGCTGCGCTGCACGCGCTATCTTTTGTCCAGCATCTATAAACCATGCCTGGTTTTCCTGGGCATCTACCTGCTGGCCGCCTTCGGCCTGCCCCTGCTGCTCCGGGTGACCACAACCGGCAGCATCACGTACACGCCGTTTGGTCCGGACATCCTGATCAGCAGCTTCGTGTTCCTGATCGCCGGCGCCATCTTCCTCTTTGTCGGCGGCTACGCCGGGTTTCGGGAGGACTACAACTTCCTGCTGGCTATGAGCAACACCTGGCTCAACCAGTATGGCGCGGCCCTGCTGCGCACCGCGGCGGTCGCGGCCGGATTTACCGCAGTCAGTTTCCTGATGGGCTGGTTCGAACGCCTGTTTAACCAGGTCGTCGGTCTGAGCCAGATCAATGATCCTGGGGTCATCAGCACCTATGTCTTTAGGGTGAACGTCCGTCAGCCTTCCGCTTTGGCCGGTGAGATCCTGTTCGTTTTCGCCGCCTTCCTGACGGTGTTCCTGTTAGGCCAGACGGCGGCTGTCTTCTCGTACCGCTGGGGTGCCCGTTTCACCGTGACCTTCTGGATCTTGTTCGGCACGTCCTACATCATCCTGCCGATCCTGACCGGCAAGAGCGCAGCCTTCCAACGCTTCGCGATGTGGTTTTTGGGCGAGGGGGGACGAGACCCGCTGCTCAGCATCGGCTGGCATTTGCTGGTTGTCTCCGCCTTACTGATTATCCTGACGGGACTGGGCATGCGCCGCCTGGCGCAGAACGCCTGAACAGTCCCTTAGAGAAACAGCCACAGGACAGCTGAAGCCAGAACCGCTGCCGGCAGGAGCAGATGCACCAGCCGGCTGGCGTGTTCTGGCTTCTTGGCCAGCAAAGCCAGGACGGACGCGACCAGCATCGCGGCCATGACCGGCTGCAGGGCGATCAGGCCGCCGGTCAGACCGAGCAGGGCCAGTCCGAAAAACACGTGACGGCGCCTGGATCGATCGATTTCGGGCAGCAAACGCAGTGTCTCCAGAAGCCACCAGACGGCAGCGGCAAACGCCGCGCCGGCCAGGTGCAGCAAGATCCGGTCAGGCTGGAGCGCCAGGCGCAGCAGCGCCGGAACCAGGATGAAACCGTACAGGGCCCGCGGCGGCAGCTGCTCATCGAAGAGGATCATTGCCCAGACCAGAAGGGCACAGAAAGCTGCCAGCACGCCGACGATGACCAATGCGTTATACCCCGGATCCGGCAGGATGGCCAGCCAGGCCGGCTTGTCGGCGGCGGGGGCGAACGGTCCGCCGCCCCAAAAGCCGGCGGGCAGGGCGAAGATAACGCCCGTTACCGATTCGATCCGGGCATAGCGCGGTGAGATGGGCTGTGCGCAATAGCGGCAGCGCCCGCGCAGGAACAGGTAGCTGAAGATGGGAACCAGGTCGGCGCCGGTCAGCTCATGATGGCAGCCGGGGCAATACGAGTGTCCCCGGACGATGGTCTCATGGCGCGGCAGACGGTAGATGCAAACATTGAGGAAGCTGCCGATGAGCAGGCCAAACAAGGCGCCGAAAACGATTCGGTAGAGGATCCAGAACAAATCGGACATCTTTTACGCTCCGCTTACGCGTCAGCGGTTATGCTGCGCTTGTCATGCTCGGCGGCGACTTCAGCCGCGCTTTTTTCGCGCAGCCGGGCCGCGCCGCGGTAGCCGCTGTTGGTGGGAATCAAATTCCCTTGGGCGAAAGCGGTTTGGGCAGCCGCGATGGCCTGGCCGTACTGGGGCAGCCAGGCTTCCTGGGCGATCAGCATCTCGTCCACCATCTGCCAGACTTCGGGCGGATTGCAAACGGCGCCGGTAAGCGGATCGAGCAGCGCCGCCTGTTTGAGCCGGTTGACATCCCCGTAAACAGCTGCCTCTACGGCCAGGCGCTGCACCCAGACGCTCTGGCTGCAAACGGCCGCGCAGCCGCCGGGCAGGTCGCCGACCTGCGGCACGGCGATGCCGTTGCCGTCCACATGGCAGGGAACCTCGACGATACAGTCATCGGGCAGGTTGGTGATGCAGCCGTTGTTGACGACATTGAAGTGGCCCCGGTAGGGGCGGCGGGTTTCCAGGCCTTCCAGGATGTAGGAGCAATGTTCCCGGCCGCGGTTGCTGCCGTCGTATTGCTTGGGTGGCTGGGCGAGGATCTTTGGGTATTCGGTCTCGAACCAGTTGCGCTCCTCGCGGGTGACACGCAAATAACCGCCGGTTTCGCCATGGATCCAGCTGTCCAGGCTGATCCAGTCCTTGATCTCTTCCGGACGTTTGCGATACCAGGCGACGTATTCCGAGAGGTGCCCGTTACTTTCGGTGGAATAGTAGCCGAAACGGCGCAGGATATCGATGCGTACTTTTTCCTGATCCCTGAGGACCGGATGATTCAGAAATCCGTCCAGCAGCTTGTCGCGCATCTCCCGGCCGTGGTGCTTGACGCTGATGTACCAGGTCTGGTGGTTCAGCCCGGCGCAGATGAAGTCCAGTTCATCGTGCGGGATGCCCAGTGCCGCGGCGATCTGGTGCTCGCCGTGGATCTCCCCGTGGCAAAGCCCGATGGTGCGCACATTGCCGTACTGGTTGCAGGCCCAGGTGGCCATGGCGTTGGGGTTCGAGTAGTTGAGCAGCAGCGCATCCGGTTCGGCCACCTCGCGGATGTCTTTGCAAAAATCGAGCAGCGCGGCGATGACGCGCTGGCCGTACATGATGCCGCCGATGCACAAGGTATCGCCCACACACTGGTCGACGCCGTATTTCAGCGGGATATCGATGTCTGTCTCGAAAGCCGGCAGCCCGCCGACGCGCACCAAATTGATGATGTAGCGGGCATTGGCGAACGCCTCGCGCCGGTCGGTGGTGGCCTGGATCCGGATCGCCACGCCATTGGCGTCAAGGTCCCGCTGGCAAAGGCGAGTCACCTTTTCCAGGTTGTCCGGGTTGATGTCTGTGAAGGCGATGTCTATGTTGTGAAATTCCGGAACCGACAGGATATCTGTGAACAGGTTGCGGGTAAACACCAGGCTGCCTGCCCCGATGACGGCCAGTTTGAAACTCATGGCGATACCTCCCTATCTGCTGCTGCCGTTATTGTAGCACGCCTGTTACCGCGACGCCACGTGTCCGGTCCGGCAGGCAAGGCCATGTTAACGTCAAAAAAAGTCAAACAATATCTCAAAAATGGCTGTTCCAGTACCGTTTGTTCCTTTACAAGCACGGGCGGCTATGTTAGAATCTTGGAGCATTTGCAAGATTGGCCTATTTGTGCCGTGTGGGAGGATTAATGCAATGGCATCTGTGCTGGAGAAAAAGGAAGAACACAAGGTCGTATTGACCATTGATTTATCAGCTGAGGTCTTTAACGAGGCGCTGCAGCGTTCATTCAAGAAAAACGCCAACCAATTCATGATTCCGGGCTTTCGCAAGGGTAAAGCGCCGATGGCGCTGGTCACCAAATACTACGGCGAAGGCGTCCTTTATGAAGATGCGCTCGACATGGCTGTCAATCCAGCCTATGCCGAGGCGATCAAAGAGCACGGCATCGAACCGGTTTCACAGCCCGAGTTGGATGTTCTGGATATCGGCCGCGACAAAGGCCTGAAGTTCACGGTAACCGTCACGGTCAAGCCGGAGGTAACCTTGGGCCAGTACCAGGGGGTTGAGGCTGTCAAGCCGGAATTCCCGGTTGACGACGCGTCCGTCGAGCAGGAACTCAAGCGCATGCAGGAACGCAACAGCCGCCTGATCCCGGTCGAAGACCGCCCGATCCAGGACGGCGACACCGCCAACATCGATTACGAGGGCTCCGTGGATGGTGTGCCGTTCGATGGCGGCAAGGGTGCGTCCTACGATCTGAAGATCGGCTCCAAAACCTTTATCCCGGGTTTTGAAGAGCAGCTGATCGGTCACAACAACGGCGAGTCGTTCGACATCGACGTCCAGTTCCCCGATGATTACAACAACGAGGATCTGGCTGGCAAACAGGCTGTTTTCGCCGTCACGGTCAATTCGGTCAAGATGAACGAGCTGCCCGAGCTGGATGACGAATTTGCCAAAGATGTCAGCGAGTTCGACACCCTCGCCGAATACAAGGAGAGCCTGCGCAAGAAGCAGGAGGAAAACGCCGCCCAGCGGGCGAACGGCATGTTTGAAGAGAACGTAATCCAGGCCGTCACAGCAAACGCGGAAGTGGACGTCCCGCATGTCATGATCCACCAGGAAATGGATCGCATGTACGACGAGCAGAGCAACCAGATGCGCTATCAGGGTTTCGAGATGGAGCAGTACCTCAGCTACATGGGCCAGACAGCCGATGGGTTTAAAGCGCAGCTTCATGAGCCTGCCGAGCAGCGTATCCGGACCCGGCTGGTGCTCGAGGCAATCGCCAAGGCCGAGAACGTGACAGCGACCGAAGAGGAGATTGCCGCCGAGATCGAGACGATGGCCACGCAGTACGGCATGAGCGCCGAGGACCTCAAGGCACGTTTGCCGGTTGACGGCGAGGACAATTTTGTCGCCGATGCCGTCGTGCATCGCAAGACGGTGGCCATGCTGGTCGAAAAAGCTGTTCCGGTCGCCCCGCCGCCGGAACCGGAAAAATCGGAAGAAACAGCCCCTGACGCTGGCGAAGACAACCCAGCCGAAGCGGAAAGCACAACCTGAACGTTATAACAGGCAGGGCTTGCCGCCGGGCAGCCCTGCTCTTTTGAAAGGAGCGATCGATATGAGTCTCGTCCCCATCGTCGTCGAACAAACCAACCGCGGTGAGCGGTCCTATGACATTTTTTCCCGCCTGCTGAAGGAGCGCATCATCATCCTCAGCGATGAAGTCAATTCGGTAACCGCCAGCCTGATCACAGCCCAACTGCTGTTCCTGGAGGCGGAGGATCCGGACAAGGACATCCAGTTCTATATCAACAGCCCCGGCGGAGAGGTTTCCTCGGGCCTGATGATTTTCGACACCATGCAGTACATCAAGGCCGATGTCCAGACCATCTGCATGGGCATGGCGGCCAGCATGGGCGCATTCCTCCTAGCGGCCGGCACACCGGGCAAGCGCTATGCCCTGCCCAACGCCGAAATCATGATCCACCAGCCATCCGGCGGTGCCCAGGGTCAGGCGTCCGATATCCGTATCGCCGCCGAACACATCATCCGGATGCGTGAGCGGCTGAACAGGATTCTGGCCGAACGTTGCAACCAGCCCCTGGATAAAATCGCGATCGACACCGAGCGCGACAACTGGATGACAGCGGAAGAAGCCGTGAATTACGGGATTATCGACCAGATCATGGACAAGAGGGCCTGATCATGGCAGATGGTAACAACAAGGGCAAGAACCCGGGCCGCACCGGCAAAAGCGGCGGACAGGACGATCGCTACAATCCGGTCAGCTGTTCGTTCTGCGGCAAGACGGAGCGCCAGGTTGCCCGCCTGATCGCCGGTCCGGGTGTTTTTATCTGCAACGAGTGCGTCGCCCTGTGCGACGACATCCTCCAGGACGGCCAGAATGAGCAGAACCTGGGCGACGCTGCCAAGGCGCCTGCCGAGCTGATGTCGCCGGCCAAAATCAAGGAAGCGCTCGACCAGTACATCATCGGGCAGGACCGGGCCAAGAAAGCTTTGGCCGTCGCCGTGTACAATCATTATAAGCGCGTTTTCGCCGAGAACAGCTCGCGCGACGCCAAAGTAACCACCAAAAAGGGCAAGGCAGCCAAGGACGCGGAGGAAGAGGTCGAGCTGACAAAAAGCAACATCCTCCTGATCGGACCGACCGGCTGCGGCAAGACCCTGATGGCCCAGACGCTGGCGCGCATCCTCGATGTGCCGTTTGCCATCGCGGACGCGACCGCGCTGACCGAAGCCGGCTATGTCGGCGAGGACGTCGAGAACATCCTGCTCAAGCTGATCCAGAACGCCGATTTCGATATCGAGCGAGCTCAGCGGGGCATCATCTACATCGATGAGATCGATAAGATCACCCGGAAATCCGACAATCCGTCGATCACCCGCGATGTCAGCGGTGAAGGCGTACAGCAGGCCTTGCTGAAGATCCTGGAAAGCTCGATTGCCAACGTGCCGCCGCAGGGCGGCCGCAAGCATCCGCACCAGGAGTTCATCCAGATCGATACGACCAACATCCTCTTTATCTGCGGCGGCGCCTTTGACGGCCTGGAGAAGATCATCCAGAACCGCACCGGCAAGAAGTCGATCGGCTTCGGTGCCATCATCGAGAGCCGCAAGGAGAAAGATGTCGGCCAGATCCTGGCGGACATCATGCCGCAGGACCTGTTGAAATTCGGCCTGATCCCCGAGTTCATCGGCCGCCTGCCGGTGATCGTGCCGCTGGAAGGCCTGTCTGAGGCCATGCTGATCCGCATCCTGCAGGAACCGCGCAACGCCCTGGTCAAGCAGTACAAGAAGCTGTTCGACTACGACGGCGTCGCGCTGTCCTTTGAACCGGACGCCGTCCAGGAAATCGCCCGCCAGGCCCTGGAGCGCAACACGGGCGCCCGCGGGCTGCGCGCCATCCTGGAAGAGATCATGATGGACATCATGTTTGAACTGCCCTCGCGCAGCGACGTGGCCCGTTGTATCATCACCCGGGAGAGCGTAACTGGCGAGAAACCGCCCGAGGTCATCTTGAAGACCGACAAGTCCGCCTGACCGATTAACGGCTGTTGTCCCCATTTGTCGCATCAAGAGCATCCGCAAGGGTGCTCTTTTTCGTTATGCTCAACCCTAAGACAAACTGGAGCGGCCGGAGACCGGGATCACAGGAGGAACCGCATGGCACTGGAGAAGCTGGCATGGAACGGATATCGGCAGGAAAAAACGCTATCTGCCGGGTTTCTGGCCCGCGATGGCGATGGGCGCCCCGTCGTGCTCAAGCGGTTGGACTCGTTTGTCGATCCCAGGGTTCCAGAATGGCTGGCGGAGGCCTGGCACCCCGGTGTTCCCCGCTGCCTGGGCCAGACCTGTGACGATACGGGCACCTGGTATGCTGTTTTTTCCTTCCTGCCTGGCCGGACCGCCCAGGAGATCCTGGCCGGCGAGCCCGGCGGTCTGCCCTGGCAGCAGGTACTGCCCTGGCTGCTGCAATGGGCCCGGGCCCTGGTTTATCTGCATCAGCAAAATGAACAGCCCCTGGCGCATCTCGACATCAAGCCGGACAACCTGGTCATCGACGAGCGTAACCGTGCCGGACTGATCGATTTCGGCGCGGCGCGGTTCCTGCAGTCTGACGAAGAAAGGCCACCGGTGGCCTACGCCGCGGATACCCCGCAGGCCTTGACGCCCCAGTATGCCGCGCCGGAACAAGCTGGCAGAGGCTGCGGGGCGGGCAGCGATCTCTATGCGCTTGGCCTGACCGCGTTGGTCTTGCTGACCGGCAGATCGCCTGAGCGCTGCCGGTCCCTGCCGGTCAGCCAGGCGGCAGCCCATGTGCCAGATGCTCTGCAAAGCCTGCTCAGCCGCTGCCTGCACGCGGATCCCGGCCAGCGCCTGGACCAGGCTGATGAATTGGCCTTTGCGCTGGAGCGCATCGGCCGGCAGTCACCGGAACACACCGGGGAGACGGCAGTGACCCGGGAGGAAGCGCAGCCGGAACCCGTCCGCCTGGCCGCACCCCTGCTGTGTGTCTGGGATGGTCCCGCCTGCGGTTGCGAGCTGGCCGCGTGCCTGGCCGGCAGCTGCGATGTTCTCGTCATCGACGCCAACCTGCTCAACCCGCGGGCTGACCTGCTGCTTGGCGTACCAGGTCACCTGTACCGCAACCGGCCGCCCGGACAATCCTGCGGGTTGGAAGCCGCGCTGCAGGCCCAGCAGCAAGGGCGCCTGACGCCGCAGCTCCTGCGCACCCTGGCGCAGGACACCGCGATCTCCCGAGTGCGTCTGCTCGCCGGCACGGTCAAGCTGGAAGATTACGAATATGTGCACCTGGATTCGCTGCACCAGGTTATTCAGACCGCGCAGCTGCTGGCGGATCTGGTCCTGGTGCTGGTCAACCGGACTATCTTCGACGCCTTCACCTGCCTGGCCCTGCTGACGGCCGACCGGATTGTTGTGCCGCTCAAGGCGGAACTGGGTACGTTCCGGGAAGTCAACCGGATGGTCGATTTTTTGATCAGCCGCCATCACCTGCCGCTTGACCGTTTGCACTATGTCGCTTTCCCCAGTGACCGTCAGCACGACTTGAGCGGCAGCACCATGGCTGAACTTTGCGACAATCGCCTGGCTGGGCGGATTTCGGCGAGCGTGAAACGGGCAGCCGGCCGCCGCACGCGGCCTTACGCGGCTGCGCTCAGCGACAAGAACAAAGCCGAATACGGCCGCCTGGTCGAACAGCTCGATTTGCCGCGCTTACCCAGGAAAGGAGACACGTGACATGCCTGTCGTTTCATCCCACGCCTGGCTGGCCCGCAAGCTGCAGGAAGTCCAGTCAAATGCAGCCGGCCGGCCGCTGCTCCTGATGGACCAGGCCAGCTCCGACGGTCCGGAACCAGTGCAGCCAGATCTGCAGGCGCTGGTCGCGACCGTGTGCAGCCAGATCCTGCAGTCAGATGCCGCCACGGTCGCCGCCGTCGCCGCCCACAAGGTTCCCCGCCAGGCGCTGTGGGACATCATCGCCCGCACCGCCGACCAGGTCAGTGTCCGGGCCGGGTTTTTCCGCAGGGACCTGCAGCAGCAGGTGATGGATTTCCTGTTCGGCTACGGTCCGCTGCAGGCCTGCATCCTGGATGAAGCGGTCACCGATGTGGACGCCACGGCTCCGGATGCCTTCACGATCAAGAGGGACGGGGTCCGCCAGTTGCTGCCATTACGGTTTCCGGACGCTCAAACCTATGACACGTTCTGCCGCCTCCTGGTCATCCGCAACGGCGGTCAAATCAACGAGAATGACAGCCACTGCCGCGTGACAGACGAACAGAACCGCCTGCGCATCAATGTGACCATTCCGCCGCGCAGTGTCCGTTATCCGACGCTCAGCATCCGCAAGCACCGACAAAAATCGCTGCACCTGCCGGATCTGCAAGCCAGCGGCATGTTCGATCAGGCGGTTGCGGATCGGCTGCGGCACTGGGCCGAAGAAGGACGCTCCGTCCTTTTCTGCGGCAAGGGCGCGGCTGGCAAGACAACGTTGCTGCGGGCCTTTCTGGAAGCGTTGCCGCGTCTGGAGCGCGTGCTGGTCGCCGAAAGCGACAGCGAACTGTACCCGGAAAAACCCTGCTGCCTGCTGCAGCGCATCAAGAAGCCGCACGAGGGCGGCCGTCCGGTCAGCCTGTACGATCTGGTCCGCGACGGACTGACCATGTCGCTGGATGCCTACTGCATCGGCGAAATCGTCGGTGATGAGGCGCTGGCTTTTATCCATGCTGCCTTCTCGGGTCACCGCTGCCTGGGTACGATACATGCGGACCGGCCGGAAGAGGTGCCGGACCGCCTGCTGGCCCTTGCCCGGCCGGCTTCGCGCGGAGAAAGCGACAGGACCTTGCGCCGCATGATCGGCAGCAGCCTGGACATTGTCGTTTGCCTCAAACAGTTCAAAGTCGCCAGAATCGTTGTGATTCACGGATATCGGGAGGAGACTGATCACTATGAAATGGACGTGGCCTGGCCAGACGGTCCGGATTCGTCAGCAGACGCTCCAGCTGACCAACTCGCTGAGCAGGTGGTGCCAGGTTCGTGAAGACCTGCTTTATGCCTGCCAGAAATGCCTGGACGGCGGCCTGGACCAGCCGATGCGCGCGGCGGTCTCTGCTTTTGTCACCCGTGTGCGCGGGGGGATGGCCGTCGAACAGGCCCTGGACCTGATGCGCCAAAACATCAGCCACGAGCATTTCCAGGACCTGTTGGTGGCCCTTCGATTCAATCTGCGTTACCGCGGTGATCTGCCCATGCTGCTTGAGCACCTGGCCTGGCAGCTGAACCGGATCGAAGAGGAGTATACCCGTCGCAAGCTGTCCAACGCGCACGATCGCCAGCTGACCGGGCTGGTCCTGCTGGCAGTCCCGGCCAGCTGCCTGCTGCGCCTGGGGACGAGTCCTGGCCTGCTGCAGCTGTTTACGGTCAGCCCGGCCGGCCGGATGCTGTCAGCGTTCGGTATCCTCAGCTATCTGGCGGCGGTCGCCGCGTTCTGCCTGATCCAGCACAGGATCGGACAATGAAGATGGATCGCGGTGCGATGCAGGTCATGCTCATCCTGCTTCCGGCAGGCCTGGCGCTGTTTGTTTGCCTGTATCATCTGCTGCCCGCCTGGCTTCGCAGCCTGGATCCGCGCCTGGCCCAGGCCGCACTGGACAACCAGCCTGGCCGAACAGCCGCTTTTCAGCCGGGCTGGCTGTCCGCGCTGCAAGCGCGCAGATTTGCCGCCCGGATCCGTCTGTTCCTGCAAAAGGCAGGTTACCATCACCCCCTGGCACTGGAACTGTACCTTCTGGCGCAGCTGGGGATTCCGGTCTTCCTGCTTGCCTATGGGCTGCTGACCCATCCATCGCCTTGGATCCCCGTCGCATCCGCTGCCGGGCTTGCCGCATGGGTCAACAATACCGTTCAAATCCGGGTGCGCAAACGGCAGCAGGCATTCTCGCGCAGCCTCTACAAAGTGTACCGCTTTCTCGAAAGCCAGATCCTATCCGGCGTTGCGGTAACCGACGCGCTGCGTGGCTTGCCGGAGGCCGTCCGCGACCGCGTTGTCCAACCGGTGCTGATCCGATTTACCGCGATCTTCGAAGTGACCTGTGACATGGAGCAGGCTTTCACCGTGATTCGGCAATCCTTTTCGGGTCAGGATGTCGATCTGCTTCAGGCCAACATCCGGCAGTGCCTGCAGACCGGTGTCGCGGGCAAGAGCATGCAGCGCATGGAAGACCTGCTGTTTGCCCGTTTTTTCAGCCAGATGCAGGTTGAAACAAACCGCGTACGCCATCGCCTGGTATGGACGGCCGCGGCCGGGCTGGTTCCGGTGGCCGTCCTGTTTCTCTATCCGCTTGTCCAGGGGGCGCTGAGCGCGCTGGACATGATTTTCGGCTGAATGCAGTCCCGGGACTGCCGGCAATAACTAATGGGAGGTTTGGACATGAGACAACGCAACCCCCGCGGGCGCAGCCGCCTGCACGACCTGACGAGGAAGCGCGCATTCAAGCTGATGCGCATCCGCAAACGCAACGGATTCGGCCTCAACGAGGTGATCGGCATCGCGGCCGGCATCATCATCGCGGCTGTCATCGTCATTCCGGGGCTTAAGACCTTTGCCACCAGTCTGATGGGCAATCTGACGACCTGGTGGAACGACATGGCGACGACCATCTTTACAACCGGCACGTAATCACGAGCACTGCCCGGCGGCGGGCAAAGAGCCCGGGCAAGCGGCCCGCCTGGCCGCCGGGTAGGCGGATGCCTGGCAGGGGCGGACAGGAGGTGCAACATGATCGGACGGCTGCTGGCTGCGGTGTTCGGGTTGTTTATCATGACAGCTTTGGTGCTGGCGCTGCTGCTGTGCAGCCTGCCCCTGTTCAAGCGCATCGAGTTTGACGCCGTGTGCCACCACTACGCGCGCGTCATGGACCAGTCCGGTGGCTTGTCCCAGACGGCCGCCGCGGCTCTGGTCGCCGAACTGGAAACCCGTCATTTTACGGTGCTCCAGGTGCAGGCGCCTGAGCGGGCGTCCTTTGGCCAGACCATGCTGCTCACGGTAAAGGCCGCCTGTCCCGGACAGCGCATCCGCGCGGATTTAGGCATGGAGGAGGCCACATGGCAATTTACCTGCGCGATTCAACTGGACTGCCGCGTCTACACAACAGAAACGGTTCCGTAGGATCCGTTTTGCTCGTGGCCGGGTTCTGCCTGCTGCTTTTGATCCCGCTCGGGGTCCAGGCGGTGCAGAAGGCCTACAGCCATGTGCTGGTGGTCAGATCCCATCAGCACGTCGAGCAGATCCTGCCGGCCGCCTGCCTGTGCCTGGACCCGGCCAGCCTGTCGGAAGGGCAGGCCAAAATCCTGTCGGTCAGCGGCCGCGCTTTGCTGGATGAAACCTTCTCGGCACGGATGCCAACCCTGTTGGCCGATCGCCTGGAACTGAACAGTATCCGTTTTTACACGCATTACCTGGATTACGAACCCGACCACTGGATGCAGGAACGACAGCCGGACAGCCAGCCGATCGTCCAGATCAACGCGATCCTGACGCTGCCGGACGGTCAGACGGTCCTGATCCGCCAAGCCCTGGAGATCCTGATTGACTAGATGATTCATCACATACGATGAGGTGAGCGCGATGCAACGCACAAAGCAAATCTTGCTGACGCTGGCTGCGACGGTTATCCTGGCGGGCCTGTCCTGGCTGGCTGGCGCGTCCCGGCCGCAGGTTGAATGGACATCGGTCGCCGTCGCGCGACGTGACATCCCCGCCGGCGCTTCGCTGGCAGCGGAGGATGTCACAACGGTCCGGATCCCGGCGGAGAGCGTCCATTCCGAATGGCTTATGGATCCGGAGGCCGCGGTCGGGCTGTGGACACCGACCGGACTGGCTGAAGGCGAGATATTGCATACCCGCCGTTTAAACGACCAGCCGGAAGGCATCCAATATCCCGGTCCGGGTCCGGGACGGCGGCTGATGACGCTGCGCCTTGACCGTGCTTCGGCCAACGGCTACTGGCTAGCCGCCGGCTGCCGGGTCGATCTGCATCTGGTTCCGCGTGGTGCGGTCAATGAACCGGTGCAGGTGTTGAAAAACATCGCTGTGCTGCGGGTGCTCGACGGCTCGGCGCAAGGCAGTTCGGCGGTCCTGGCCAGCCCGCAGGGCGGCGACCTGCTGCTCTGCCTGGACTTGTCGGCGGCGGAGGCGGCGCTGCTGGCCTATGCAGATATCCATTACAGCATCCGGCTGGCGGTCGTCAACGAATAAGCCGGAAGTCGCCGCAACGCGGCAATCTGGCATTTTTACAACCCACCTGCTTTCTGCTATGATGGGGGCGGGTGAATGCGCATGTTTGAAGATCTCTTGCCGGCTGTCGAAAAAGGCATCATGGATGCCGCCGGCTCCATACCGGTTGTTTTCAAAGGGATCGAAAGGTCCTTTGAACGTTCTGCGACCATGACGCACCCCAGCCGCCACGACCACCACGAACTGACCTACATGCGCAGCGGCAAAGCTGAATTTCTGATCGAAGGCAAGCGCGTCCTGATCGAAAAAGGCGCCACGCTGGTGATTCGGCCGCGCAGCGCGCACAGCATCCGTGTCCTGGACGGCTCCGCCGACATGATGGTGCTCTATTTCGGCTTTTCCCGCCACGGCTTGGTGCCGGGTCAGGCGCAGGATACGCCCCTGCGCTCGACCGACATCGCGCCCCAGACGCTGGAGCAGTTCATCCATTTTGCCTCAGGAAACGAAGCGCCCGAAGGGGGAAAGCCCGCCGAGCCTTACCTGCTGCTGCGCGGCCGCAGCCGGCAGGATATTGCCGCGCTGGTCGAGCGTATCCTGCGGGAAAACAGGAAGGAAGCTTACGGACGCGAGCTGGTGATGCAGCTGCTGGCCATGGAGCTCCTGGTTGTGCTGGCCCGGGGCCTGCGTGAGGAATGGGAGGAAAGCCTGCGTGTCCGGAGCGGCAAAGCACGCGAACTGGTCAAGATCGCCCGCGACTACATCGTGGAGAATCACGACCGTGATTTGTCGATTTCCGATGTCGCGGCTTACGTGTTCCTCAGCCAGGGCTACTTCACCCGCGCTTTCCGCGACGAAACCGGCATGAGCCCGATGACGTTCCTGATGCAGATCCGGGTCGACCACGCCTGCAAACTGCTGGAACAAAAAGACATCAAGGTCAGCGGCATCGCTACCCAGGTCGGCTTTTCCAGCCCGCAGCGTTTCAACGCGGCTTTCCGCAAGCACATCGGCATGACCCCCATGCAGTACCGCCGCCAAATCCAGGGCGGCCAGAAAGGACATGAACGTGAACGAACCTGAAACAACAAACCGCGACCCGATCATGTACGACGCCGTCGATACCGATGACCTGGAGTCGTTTTCCTGCGCCAGCCAGGGGCGTGCGCCCTATGTTGATCTGCCCCGCATCGAGAAAGCCGTGCGGGAAATCCTGCTGGCGATCGGGGAGGACCCGGAGCGCGAAGGCTTGCTCGACACCCCGTCGCGCGTCGCCCGCATGTATGACGAGCTGTTCGCCGGCCTGCATGTCGATGTCCGCGATGTGATCAAGGTGTTCCACGAGAAGGATCACGATGAAATGATCATGGTGGGCGATATCCCGTTCTATTCGATGTGCGAGCACCACCTGCTGCCGTTTATCGGGCGCGCGCATGTGGTTTACATCCCGGATGGCGGCCGCATCCTCGGCCTGAGCAAGATCGCCCGCATCGTCGATGTGATGTCGCGTAAACCGCAGCTTCAGGAACGGCTGACCTCGCAGATCGCGGACACGATGGTCGAGGCGGTCCGGCCGATGGGCGTCGCGGTGATCGTCGAGGCCGAGCACCTGTGCATGACCATGCGCGGCATCCGCAAACCAGGCTCGCTGACGGTCACATCTGCCTTGCGCGGCCTGTGCAAGCGGGACGCCCGGTCGCGCTCCGAGGCGATGTCCCTGCTGAACAGGCGCCGCGGATGAACGGGGCGGCCAAACCTGATGTGTTCCGAGCCGGGGCCTTCTGCCTGCCGCTCGGCCGGCGCACCCTCGTTATGGGGATCATCAACGTGACGCCGGATTCGTTTTCGGACGGCGGCGCTTTCGTGACTGTTGACGCTGCGCTGCGCCAGGCGGACAGCCTGCTGGCTTCAGGAGCGGATATCCTGGACATCGGCGGCGAGTCGACACGGCCTGGTTCCAGCCCGGTCGGCGCGGCTGAGGAAATCCGGCGCGTCGTGCCGGTCCTGGAAGCGCTGGCTGCCCGTTTTGCCTGTCCGCTGTCTGTCGACACCAGCAAGCCGGAGGTTGCCCGCGCGGCCCTGGACGCGGGCGCCGCGATTGTCAACGACGTCCTGGGCCTGCAGGGCGACCCGGCCATGGCCGGCGTAGCCGCCCGCGCGGGTGCCGGTGTCGTCGTTATGCACAACGCCCGGCTTTACCGAACCGCGGACGTGCCTGCGGCCGACATTGTATCCGCCATGCGGCCTTTTTTTGAGCGCAGCCTCGGGATTGCCCTGCAGGCCGATCTGACGCCCGAACAGCTGGTGCTCGATCCGGGCATCGGGTTTGGCGTGTCGACGCGCGAGTCACTGGCCATGATCGACCGCCTGGCCGAACTTGAGGTGTTTAACCTGCCCATCCTGGTCGGGCCGTCCCGCAAGCGCTTCATCGGCGATATCCTGCAAAAGCCTGTCGAAGACCGCCTGATGGGCACGGCGGCTGCCGTAGCGGTGGCCATTGCCCGCGGGGCGGATCTGGTCCGCGTTCACGATGTGGCCGGATTATCTGATGCAATCGCGCTGGCCGACGCCATCTGCAGGCCGGCTGCCGGGGAGGAAACAAGATGAAACCTGCCTGGACCGACCAGATAAGGCTCGAAGGCCTGGTCTTTTTCGGATATGTCGGCGTGCTGGCCGAAGAGAAGCAAAACGGCCAGGAGTTCGAGATCGATGTCACCTTCCACTGCCGCCGTCTGGCCGCAACCGCCACAGACTTGCTGGCCCAGACGATCGATTACGCCCAGGCGTATCAGGCGATCCGGCAGATCGTCGAGACCGCCCGGTTTGACCTGATCGAACGGCTGGCCGGCGCCATCGCCGACACGCTGCTCCAGACCTATCGCCTGGCTATGGCCGTCGACGTGACCGTACGCAAGCCGCACGCGCCTGTACCGGGCCGCTTTGCCGCCATGGCCGTCCAGATCCGCCGGGAACGATCCTGATGGCCGCTCCGACCCAAACGGAAAAACGGGCTTACCTGTCGCTGGGCTCCAATCTCGGCGAGCGTCTTGACTGGCTGCGCCAGGCGCTTTGGCTGCTGGCCGCCACAGACGGCATCTGCCTGGAGCAGGTTTCATCCGTTTATGAGACCGATCCGGTGGGCCTGACCGAGCAGCCGCCCTTTCTGAACATCGTCGTTCGCATCCGGACCACGCTGGCGCCGGAGGACTTGCTGGCGGTCTGCCAGGCGGCGGAAAAGAACCTGGGTCGTGAACGGAAGATCCGCTGGGGCGCGCGCACCATCGACATCGATATTCTGACCTATGCGGGCTGCCGGCGCTGCGACGACCGCTTGACCTTGCCCCACCCCAGGATGCGCGAGCGGGCCTTTGTCATGGTTCCGCTGCGGGAAATCCTGACCGGCCGGGTGGAGGAGGAACCGGGTGTCCGGCTGATGATGAGCGGCTGGTTTTCGCCGGCGCCTTGTCAGCAAAAGGAAAACCAGCTAGAATAAACGTGTATGCCCCCGCTTTTTCGGGCATATCCGGCCATGAACCCTGGGAGGTAACCATGAGCGTACCAGAAAACAACAACGGACCAGCCAACAGCGGCGCCGCGAATTCCGGCGGCGGATCGAACCGCCGCAAGCGCAACTACCGCCATTTCGGCCCTTCGGATCAAGCGTCTCCGGGCTCTGCCCCTGCCGCGCGCAATGGCCCTGTCGAACAGGCCAGGTCAGCAGCCCCCCGAGATGCCGGCAGCCGTCCGGCGGGAGACCGGAACAAGCCGGCCTCGTCCGGCGGCTCTTCCGCCAACCGGTCGAACCGCAACCGGCGCAGCCGCCCGAACCAGAACCGTCCCCAGCAGGCCCGCAGCAAGCCGGAACCGGCAAGCACGGACACGCCAGGAACGCCAAGCACGCCTGAGTCCGCCTCGCCCCGCCAGAATCCGCCGGCCCAGGAGGCCCGGGTCAGCCGGAGCGAACCGCGCGCCGCCCGGAACCGCCCGGCCCGCTGGGAGAAGAAGATCAAGTCGGAGGAGTCCGTCGAAGAAATTCGGCGCGATATTGACCGCATCGAGAAGGAGATCTGGCTGGAAATTGCCGGTATCCACACGATCAAGCTGGACTATTGACCGGACCGGCCTGTTTTGCTGCCACAATCCATCCCCAAAGCCGGCCTGACAGCCGGCTTTGTCTCAACAGAGGGCCGCTATGGACACGAATCTGCCGGAACCGGCTGAACAATTACCGACCCCGCTGCTCAGCGCCTTGCTGAAGCACGCCCGGTCCGGCCGCCAACGCTGGCATATGCCGGGGCATCTGGGCGGCCTGGCCTGGCCGGCGGGCCTGGCAGAGAACCTGGCTGCTATCGATGTGACGGAACTGCCCGGCACCGATGACCTCAATCACCCGGCCGGCGTCGCACAGCAGGCGATGGAACTGGCGGCCGCTGCTTTCGGCGCCGGCCACTCGCGGCTGCTCACCGGCGGATCGACGCTGGGCCTGCAGGTCCTGCTGGCGCTGGCGGTCGGCCGGGGCGGCAGCCTGCTGGTCTCGCGGACCTGCCATCAGGCGGTCGTCCATGCCGCTGCCCTGCTGGACATCCAGCTGTGTCTCCTGACGCAGACCGGCGAGCTGCCGCCCGACCTGTCCCGATTTTCACTGTTTCCCCAGGCCACGGCCGCTGACGTGATCCGCGACCTGGAGCGGCATCCCCGCTGCCGGACTGTGCTGCTGACCTCTCCGGACTATTACGGCAGCTGTGCCGAGCTGGCGGCGATTGCCGAGGCGGTTCACGCGCGCGGCGCCTGCCTGCTTGTCGACGAGGCGCACGGCGCGCACCTGGCTTTCGCTCCGGGCGTTCTGCCGGCAGCGGCACTGGCCGCCGGTGCCGACGCCTGCGTGCAAAGCGGGCATAAGACCTTGCCTGTCCTGACAGGCGGCGCCTGGCTGCATCTTGGCCGTGAAGCTTTGGCATCGGGCCGGCTGGACGCCGCTGCCCTGACGCGGCTGATTCCGGTCTTCCAGACCTCCAGTCCCTCTTTTCCGATCGCTGCCAGCCTCGATCTGGCCCGGCAGCTCATGGCGCTGACCGGCAGCCGCCAGATCCGTCTGCAGCTCGAACACCTGGAATGGTTGCGCCAGTCGCTGCCGGACTGGCTGGCGTGTCTTCCGTCCCGCCGCGGCGCCGAACCCCTGGCGCGCGATCCGCTTCGCCTGGTTTTGACAGCCCGGGACAGCCGCCAGGTAGCCGCCATGCCGGCGCTGGCCCGCCACCTGTCCGCGGATGGCATCGACATCGAGTTTGCCGACTTGACCCGCCTGGTCCTGATCCCTTCGCTGTGGCAGTCATCCGCCAACTGGCAGCTTCTGTCCGACAGCCTGCACCGTTTCCCGGTACCCAGCGCCGGCGGTCTGGCCGATGCCAGCAGCCAGCTGCAGGAACTGGAGACGCGCTGGCTCAGGCAACTGGACAAAACCGGCCTGTCGTTTCGGGTATCGCCGGGCGACGCGCTCCTGGCGCCGGGTGTCCGAGCGTCATGCCGCCTCGAAACAGCGGCCGGCCGCGCTGCGGCCCAGGCCCTGGTCCCCTATCCCCCTGGTATCCCGCTGGTCTGGCCGGGTGAAGTGCTGACCCCGGACAGAGTTGATTTCCTGCGGCGCTTATTGGACAATAACATCAGCATAAACGGGATCGATGCAGGAAATGTCCAGGTCCTGGCCTGAGTCGATTCCATCAGGAGCCGATATGATGTATAATGAAAACGAGCCGACAGATATCCAGCGCGTCTCAGCTTCCCCGAGAGGCCGGTTGATCACCTTTGAGGGCATCGACGGGTCGGGGAAAACGACACAGATCGAGAAGCTGTCTGCAAGGTTAGTTCAATCCGGCATCCCGGTGCGTGTCCTGCGCGAACCCGGCGGAACCGCGATTGGCGAGGCGATTCGCCGTATCTTGCTGGATAAAGCGCACACCGGCATGTGTATGGAGACGGAGCTGCTGCTTTTTGCCGCGGCAAGAGCTCAGCTGGTGCGCGAGGTGATTCTGCCGGATCTCGAGAACGGAAAATGGGTGATCTGTGATCGCTTCCTCGATTCGACTGCCGCTTATCAGGGCTACGGCCGGCAGCTGGATCCGGATATGATCCGATCGCTGAACCAGCTGGCGGTCGGCGGGTGCTGGCCCGATGTCACCATCCTTTTGGATTTGCCCGTGCAAGCCGCACTGGCTCGCCTGCTGGGACGACAGGACAAACAGGACCGCCTGGATCACGAAAGTGTCGCGTTCATGGAGCGGACACGTCAGGGGTACAGGCAGCTCGCGCAGGCGGATCCCGACCGGATCATCGTTATGGATGCCGCCCAGCAGGAAACGGAACTTGCAGAGCAGATCTACCACATTATTAGGGAGGGCCTTGGCACATGAAGCTTATATTTGCGATCGTACACGATGAAGACAGCCCGCGCCTGATGGCTGAATTGAACCGTGCCGGATACCGGGTAACCAAGCTCAATTCAACCGGTGGTTTTCTCCGGTCCGGCAACACGACCTTGATGATTGTGGTTGACGATGACCAGCTCGACGACGTGCTCAGCATCATCCGCAAGTATTCCAGTTCCAGGCAAGCCGCGATCAACACCAATGTCACCCCCTCGTCGATGGGCGGCTCGTATATTCCGTATCCGGTTGAAGTCATGGTGGGCGGTGCGACCGTATTTGTCTTGAATGTCGAGCATTTTGAGAAAATGTAGCATGTCGTTTTCGTCCATTGTCGGCCAGGCTGAAGTCAAAGAGCGCCTCGGTCATGCCCTTGCGGGCAGCCCGGGGCATGCTTATATTTTCACCGGACCCAAAGGGATCGGCAGAACCAGCCTGGCCCGCGAATTCGCCGCCGCGCTGCTCTGCAGTCAGCCGGGCCGTGACGGCGCCTGCGGCAGCTGTCCGTCCTGCCGCTACCTGGCCGGCGGCGTTCATCCTGATTTCCGCGAACTGGAGCTGCAGGAAAAAGAAAAAGTCATCCCGGTGGACGCGGTGCGCCAGAAAATCGGCACCGATTTGTACCACCAGCCGCAGCTCGGTCCGCGCAAAGTCTATCTGATCGACGCCGATGCCCTCAACGAGCAAGGCCAAAACGCCTTGCTCAAATCGCTTGAAGAACCGCCGCCCTACGCGATCTTCCTGCTGACGGCCCTGAGCGCCAGGCACCTGCTGGCGACGATCGTGTCCCGCGCGGTGGTCCTGATGCTCAGCCGGCTCCGTGCCGATGAGGTTATGGCGGTCATGGCGGCAAAGGACCTGCACCAGCATGAAGCGGCCGCCTTTTTCGCCCGTGTCAGCGGCGGAGTCCCCGGCGTGGCACTCGAACTGGCTCAAAGCAGCTGGTTCCATGACCTGCGCCAGGAAACCATCCGCTTTTTCATGAAACTGCCCGAGTCCGGCCGGTCCAATCTGCTGACGGACGGGTTTGCCTTTTTTGAAGCCAACCGTGTCCACACCGGCGAGATTCTGGATGTTCTCGGCAGCCTGGTGCGCGACCTTATCGTCTTGTCCGAACGTTCGGTGGGCGACTTGCTGATCAACAACGACCAGCGGCTCGCCCTGGAGCGGTTATTGCCGGCCGGAAAGCAACCGGCCACGCTCCGGAACCATCTGACCCAAGCTTACCGGGCTGTCCTGGCCGCGCGGCGCGGTCTGGCGCTCAATGCCAGCTTTGAAGGGCTGGCCTGCCATTTGATGCTCGTCCTGCGAAAGGAGCTAACCTATGCCTAAAGTTATCGGTATCCGCTTCCGCGGAACCGGAAAAGCCTATCACTTCGCCCCCGGAGATTTGGATTTGCACATGGGGGACGCCGTGATCGTCGAAACAACCCAGGGAATCGAACTCGGCATCGTCGCCGAGGATGTGATCGAGATCCCGGAGGAGAAGCTGATCGCCCCGCTCAAGCACGTGCAGCGGATCGCATCGACAGAAGACCTGATGCGTTACGACGAGAACACGCAAAAGGAAAAGGAAGCCTTCCATGTCGGCCAGGATAAAATCGTCAGCCGCGGCCTCGATATGCACCTGGTTGATGTGAATGTGTCGTTCGACAGCCGCAAGATCGTGTTTTATTTTACGGCCGACGGCCGGGTCGATTTCCGCGAACTGGTCAAGGATTTGGCGTCTGTGTTTCACACCCGGATCGAACTGCGCCAGATCGGCGTCCGCGATCAGGCCCGCATGGTCTGCGGCCTGGGCATCTGCGGCCGTGAACTGTGTTGCTGTTCCTATTTGAACGACTTTGTTCCGGTCTCGATCAAGATGGCCAAAGTACAAAACCTGTCCATGAATCCGGTCAAGATATCCGGCATGTGCGGCCGCCTGATGTGTTGCCTGAAATACGAGCAGGCCGCCTATGAGGACGCGACCGCACGCATGCCCAAGCAAGGTGCGATCGTCATGACCAGTGAAGGCCAGGGCTATATCGAGCATGTCAACCTGCTCAAGGAAACGGTCACGGTCCGGCTTGACCGCGGCGGCGAAGCCGATTTGCTGACGGTACCCTACGAGGAACTGACCTTGGTCGGCGGCCGTGTCAGCAGGCGCTACCCGCCCGGCAGCGGCGCGCCCGCATCGGTTTCCGAACGCCCGGCGGCAAGCGAAAGCCAGCAGGCGCCTGAGCAGGGCGATCGGGCCGCCTCGCCGCGCAGGCGGCCTGTTCGTGACAACCGGCCGGAGCGGCGTGAGAGCAAGCCGGAGACGGCCGAGGATACAAAAAGCGAATCAGACCGGCCCAAAAAGAAGCGCTCCGGGCGCCGGGGTTCCGGCAGCCGGAGGCGGAGCCGCACCAACCGGCCGCAAGGGGCGGAGGGCAGCGGCCCCCAGGCATCTGGCAGCGGCGCGGACTGACTGAAATTCTGTTTGCCTCCGGTCTTGCCCAGTGGCCAGGGTGGTGGTAGAATGGGCGAGAATGGGAGGTGACCTCATGGCATATCTGATTACAGACGCATGTATTTCCTGCGGGGCCTGCGAAAGCGAATGCCCGACCGGAGCCATATCCGCCGGCGATACACAGTACAACATCGATCCGGAAGTCTGCATAGACTGCGGAGCCTGCGAAGCGGTTTGCCCGGTTCAGGCGATCAAGCCCAATTGACTTCCGATCCGATCGGACAACAGGAGAGGGTGTTCAC
>JAAYJD010000213.1 GCA_012523135.1 Clostridiaceae bacterium | reverse complement strand
GGGTTCGGCCAGTAAGCCGGGCTAGCAAGAGAAGGAGTGAACAAAGATGGCAGTCAAAAGCTTTAATCCGACTTCTCCAGCCAGGCGTCAGATGACTGTGGCCGATTTTTCTGAAATTTCGTCCAAGGCACCTGAAAAGAATCTGCTGGCCAAGAGAAGCAAGACCGGCGGCCGCAACAGCTACGGCCGCATCACCGTCCGCCATATCGGCGGCGGTAACCGGCGCAAGATCCGCGTCATCGACTGGAAGCGCACCAAGGACAATGTCCCGGCGACGGTCAAGGCGCTGGAATACGACCCCAACCGCACCGCTTACCTGGCCCTGATCCAGTACGCGGACGGTGAAAAGGCCTACATCCTGGCTCCGGGAGGACTCAAGGTCGGTGACCATGTCGTCAGCGGTCCCGGCTCTGATATTGTGGCGGGCAACGCGATGCCCCTCGACAGCATCCCGGTCGGCACCATCATCCACAATATCGAGATGAAGCCCGGCAAAGGCTCACAGATGGTTCGCACCGCCGGGGCCGGCGCCCAACTGATGGCCAAGGAAGGCGCTTACGCGCAGGTCCGACTGCCGTCCGGCGAAGTTCGCATGGTTTCAATCAACTGCCGCGCCACCATCGGCTCGGTCGGCAACAGCGAGCATGAGAACATCAACATCGGCAAGGCCGGCCGCAAACGCCACCTCGGCGTCCGTCCGACCGTCCGCGGCGTTGTCATGAACCCCGTCGATCATCCGCACGGCGGCGGCGAAGGCAAGTCCCCCATCGGCATGCCGAGTCCGGTGACCCCCTGGGGCGTTCCGACGCTCGGCAAGAAGACCCGGAATCGCAAGAAACCTTCTGACAAATACATTGTCAAGAGAAGGAACAGCTAATCAAGTGGAGGCTTGCGCGATATGAGCAGATCAATAAAAAAAGGTTTTTATATCCAGGACGCCTTGATGAAAAAAATCGAGGCCATGAACGCGAAGAATGAAAAACGGGTTATCAAGACCTGGTCCAGAGCTTCCACGATTTTCCCTGATATGGTCGGGCACACCATCGCGGTCTACGACGGCAGGAAGCATGTCCCGGTCTATATCACTGAGGAAATGGTCGGCCACAAGCTGGGTGAGTTCGCTCCCACCAGGACCTTCAGGGGCCATGCGGGATCAGAGAAATCCACTGCTGCCAAATAAGGCTGCCGAAGGACAGAAGGGAGGAACACGATCATGGAAAAAAAGGTCATGAGCAAAGAATACCTGCTGGAAAACCGTGATGAGCTGTTGGCGCAGTATGCGTCTTCGGACAGGAAATTCCAGAAAAAGGGATTTTTGAGTAAAAAAGAACGAAAAGTTCTGGGGATCGGCAAAGACCAAGGCCGTGCCGTTGCCCATAACGTCAGGATTGCCCCCCGCAAGGTTGCGGTTGTCGTCAACCTGATCAAAGGAAAAACGCTTGACGAGGCGTACGCCATCCTGCAATACACGCCGAAGGCCGCGTCGCCCGTGCTGCGCAAGCTGCTCAAGTCGGCCGAATCGAATGCTGTCAACAACAACAGCCTTTCGCGCGACAACCTGTATGTGGCTGACTGCTATGCCAACCAGGGTCCGGTGATGAAGCGCATCATCCCCAAGGCCCGCGGCAGCGCAGCGAGAATCCACAAAAGAACCAGCCATGTGACCCTGGTTCTCAAAGAGAAGAATTAAGGAGGCTGACAGATGGGCCAGAAGGTAAATCCACATGGACTGCGCGTAGGCGTCATCAAGG
>JAAYJD010000029.1 GCA_012523135.1 Clostridiaceae bacterium | reverse complement strand
GGCGTAGGCCGCGCTGCCCTGGTAGCGCAACAGATTATTCAGGGTAAACGAGGTGGCGATAAACGGCATGCCCAGCAGCAGGTAATGCAGGTAGTCGGCCGCGAAGGGCGCGATCGTTTCGGTCGCACCCAGCAGTCGAACCAGCGGTTAGACAGAAAACGAACCGGCCAGGGCCAGTAGCGCACTCACGGCCAGGGCGGTGAAAAAGCCCGTCGACGCCACCGTGACGGCACTCTGGCGATCCTGGCGGCCCAGCAGGCGCGCCACCGTATTGCCCGCACCCTGGCCGAAGGTGAACCCGATCGCCTGGATGATCGCCATGACCGAGAAGCAGATGCCGACGCCGCCGGTCGCCTGGGTCCCCAGGCGGCTGACAAAAAAGGTATCGGCCATGCTGTAAACCGCGGTCACCAGCATGCTGAGAATCGTCGGAACAGCCAGCGACATGACCAGTTTCTCGACCGGTTCATGCATCATGCGGTTGTGCTTGGCTGCCGCTTGCGCCTGTTCGTCCATCTGTGCCCCGTTTCCCTGATATCCGTATGCCCGAATGTTAGATTCATCCATCATACCAGAAAAACCGGGCTGGCGATCAGGTCCCTAAGTCGTCTCATCCCATTCCGCGGCCAGGAGCTCTTCCAGCTTCAGGCTGTCCGCCTGCCGGTTTTTTAGCAGCAAAGACACCAGCGGCTGGCCCCGGCCGCGCAGATCCTCCATTTGGACATCGGCCAGGATGACGCCCTTGTCCAAAACGATCGCGCGGCTGATCAGGGGCTCGGCCTCCTGGACCTGGTGCGTTGACAAGATCAACGTGTCGTTTTCACCCAGCAGGCCGGCCAGAAGCCTCAGGGTGTTCTGGCGTGTCGCGGTGTCATGGCCGAGAAAGGGTTCGTCCATCACGTAGTAGGGCCGGATAACGCTCAAGCCGCAGCACAGCTCGAAGCTGGCCCGCTGACCGGTGGAGAACGTTGCCAGCCGGCGGCCGCCGGGCAGATCGAAGAAGCGCACCAGCCGGTCGAACCGGTCCGGCCGGAAGTCGGGCATCAGGTCACAAAAGAAATCGCGGTGCTGCGCGATGGTCCAGGCCGGGAAACTGCTGCCTTCCTGGGCCATGTAGCTGATCTTGCGCGACTGCTTGGCCTCCTGGCCGTCGGCCTGGACCGACCCGTAGGTCGGATCCATCAGGCCGGCCAGGCACTTGAGCAAGGTCGTCTTGCCGGCTCCGTTGGCGCCGAACAGGCCGACGATTTCCCCGGGTCCTGCCGTCAGGCGAACCGAATCCAGAGCGATGGTTTCTGCGTAACGCACGGTCACAAAGCGTACGTCGATCATGGCCGGGACACCTCCTCCAGCATCAGGCCGACGGCCTGGCGCGCATCCGGAATCGGCTCGTTCGGATCTGCGGCCAGGCGTTGCCGCAGGTCGTCGTTCAGCCCGATGTCCAGGAGCGTTTGGGCCAGGAATGTCCCGTTGCGGTCCAGGACCGACAGGCGCAGATCCTGGCGGCCCATGGTTTGGGCCCGCTCCAGGTAAACCCAGGGCACATCGCGCAGCACGGTCCCGTCGGCCCAGGACACCGAAAGATTGTCGGCGGCCAGGACCGGCCGGAGCCAATCGAGATGCAGCAGGTAGAGCTGGTTGTCGACGACCCGGACATCGCGGAGTTCGGCATGGGGTACGGTGTCCTCCCGCGTCAGCGCGACCGATCCCCAGTGCCTGGCTGGCGTCTCCGGGGCGCCGTCGAGCTGGAAGACGTGCACGGTCAGGGCATCGCCGCCGGTCACCACGGACAGTGTATCGCCGGTCAACCGCACGGCTTGCACGTTGTAGAATTCAGCCGCGACAGCCAGCAGGCTGCCGACCTGGCCGTCAAGGCCAAAGCGGGTCACCGTTATGCCGGTATAGCCGTCGAGACGTTTGCCCTGCTCGTTGCTGCGGCGCTGGCCGCGGACCAGAACCAGGCCCTCCGAGTCGGCCAGCAGCGCCAGCGGGAACAGGTCGGTGTCCAGGGGAAGCTCAGCCAGGACGGTGGCGCTGTCCGGCGCATCCGATCGGTCGATTTCCTTTTCGCTCAGCCAGCGCTCGACCCGGAACAGGCAGCTGGTGCCGCGTTCCGCTTCGCCGGCCGGCGCGATGCCGTACAAGCGCCCGTCTGCCGCCCAGGCCAGTACCTGCTTCAGGTCGGAGACACGGGCGTACCAGGGATCGTACGTCTGAAAGTAGTGAGACACCAGGCTGGGGTCCGTTCTGAGGTCGACCGGCAATTGGGCAAAGCGCTGGCGGCGTCCGGTATCATCCTGCCGGGTAACGCGCAAATAGGTCTGGTCATCCCGCGTCGCACTGCCGACCGTATACTGGCCGGACGGGTGGGCGATCAGGTACCAGCTCTGCCAGTCCCGCTCTCTCAGGACAACCTGTTCATGCGAGGACAGGAGGCGGATCTCGGCCTCGAGCGTCTGGCCGGCCAGGCCGGGCCGGATGCTGAAGACCTGGGCAAACAGCTGGCTGGCGCGCCCGGTCCGCCCGACCAGCTGGCCCTGGACCGTTACCCGGTCGAGCAGGGCCGCGTCTCCTTGAACGTGCAGCTGCTGGACCAGAAGCAGGCTGGAACCGGTTAGCCGGGCCGGCAGCCAGGCCAGCAGGAAAACAAGCAGCAGCGCCGTCAGCGGCCAGCTGATTCGTTGTAAATAGCGTTTCATATCATGT
Source organism: Clostridiaceae bacterium (assembly GCA_012523135.1). GTDB lineage: Bacteria > Bacillota > Clostridia > Saccharofermentanales > UBA5734 > JAAYBY01. Next base: position 93 of record JAAYJD010000029.1, on the reverse strand, counting down.
CCCCTCAACACGCGATCCGCCGGCGCATCAAGTACCAGCCGCGCCAGCAGGTCACTCCAACTTGTGCCGCCATGGCCAGGGTCAGGATCACCT
>JAAYJD010000212.1 GCA_012523135.1 Clostridiaceae bacterium | reverse complement strand
GCGTGACCGGCCGGTTTCGCCCGGCAGCCCCCGCCAGCTGGGCGCAAGATAGCGTCTGTGCCGTTGTCTGTGCCTGAACCCATTCCATGTCCATCGTGGTCTCCCCCTCTTCTTGTTTTTTGCATAAAAAAACCGGAACTTCCTTACGGAAATTCCGGGACGGACAACATGTATAATCCGCGGTACCACCCGCTTTGGCGCCAGACCGACCCTCATTGGCCGCCTGTGCCCGCTTTTTGCCTGTAACGGGGGACCCCGTGCAACCCTAATTGGCCTAGCCGTTCAGGTTGCAGGCTCGGGAGAGTTCTTCATCCGGTTTCCTCAAGCGGCGCTTTCAATCCATGACGCCGCATCCCTGGTGAGGCCTGACCGGGCTACTCGCTCCGTCATCGCCAAGCGCATCTGTGCGTTGGTGCCATTATAGGGGCGGCTCAGCGGCCTGTCAAGCCACCCGTCAGGTCGAGCCAGGCGGCGGCGATCTGGTCCGGCAGGACAAACGCGTCGTAGAGACCGCTGCGATAAGCCTGGCGCAGGCCGGCCAGGGGTTCGAGCCAGGGATTGGGGCGCAGGCCCGCGCATGCGGGCAGCTGGTCGTCCTTGAGATGCAGGACCGCCAGGATCGTGAACAGCGGCCAGGCATGCGAGAGGCGCAGCCGCAGTTCGACGGTCAGCTTGGGATAGCGCAGGCGCTGCGCCCCGGCCAGGCTGGGCGGCGGCGCCAGCAGCACCTGGCTGACCAGGCTCGTGTCGTCCAGTATCCTGGTCTGGGCGCAGGCGCCCTGCCTGGCGGGGCAATCCAGAAGCAGCCCCATGAACGCGGCGTCCTGGGCATACAGAAAACCCGCAGGACCGCAGGCTTTGGCCGATGACGGCCAAATGGCGATGCTGCGGCTTAGCCGGTCCGGACGCAGGCAGACCGGATCTCCTGGCTCAAGCAAACAGGCGCATGACTTGTAGGGTTCGCGGCAGCAATAGGCGACCCCAGTTTCGTAACGGTAGAGGACCGGCTCCGCCGTCAGGCCAAACTGGCGGGCAAAATCCAGGGCCCGCAGGTCTGCCTGTGTCGTGTCGGGCTCAGAACGAATCATAAATGCCATTCTTTTTCCGGCTGAGGAAACGGCACAAAAGGCCCAGGCGCTGCTCATCCATATCGGGCCGGATCTTGACATCCGGGTGTCCGGCCAGTTCGTCCAGTCCCTGGGCGCCCAGCAGGAGCGGCGCCAGGATGCCGTTGCGGACCGTGATGTCCGCGGCTGGGCCCGGCGTCTCCAGGCGTTCGGCGGGTTGTCCGGCTGTGGCCAGGTCCAGCCGGTACAGGCCGCTGTTTTCCGGCAGAAAATCGTCCTCGATCTGCCAGGTCATGTGCGTCGGGCTGCCGGTTTCTGCGGCCAGCCAGCGAGCCTCGCGGATGAGCCAGTCCGGACGGCCGAGCCCTGACAAGGCCATAGCCGCATGTACGACGCGGCTTTGGCCGGCGATTTCCAGCTGGTGCTTGAGCGGGCGCGGCTCGGCGAAATAATGGGTCAGGTCCAGGTGTGTCGGCACCTGCAGGATGACCGTGGCGTACTGGTCGGCAAAACCGCCCAGGAAAGACAGCAGGCCTGTCAGGCCGGCCGGGCCGGTGACGGCCCAGTCCTGGACGCGCAAGGTGTCCTTGCCGCCCTCGGCCACGGTCTTGAACACGGCGTAGGCCGCTTCCGGGCCGTCCGCCGGCTGCCAGATATAGACATGCTGCTGCTCCTGCCAGCGGTCCTGGCCGAGCAGGCGGTCCCAGAGCCACGGCGTGCGCCGGACAGGCCCGTTGGACCCCGCGGTGAAGCGCGCATAGATGCTTTCGACGACGGCCCTGTCTTCCGGCCGGTAATGGCGGATCTGCCCGCTGCCGGGCAGCGTGCGCAGAAAGTCGGCCGGCAGCTCGACCCGATGGCGGCGGCAGCCGGGCCCATAGCCGAACTTGGCGTAAAACTGGAACGAGAACGGGTACAGGTAGGAAAAAACCGTCCCCTCTTCCCGCACCTGGCGCAGCAGCCGCTCCATGATCGCCCGGATCGCGCCCTGCCGGCGGTATTCGGGCAAGGTCGCCACGCCCCCGATGCCGCACATCGGGACTACTTGGCCTTCAAAGAGGATGTGATACGATATGCCGGTCACGACCGCAGCCAGCGTGTCGCCGGCAAAGGCGCCCCAGATACGCCGCGCAGGATCGTAGGCCGCCGGGTCAGGCAGCGGCCGGTCGGGCGCCGCGCGGGTCTCGGCCACAAGCTGGCGGTAGCGTTCCGGCGAGCGGAAGGCCGTGGCGGTGACCTGGGTGGCCGCCAAAGCCTCGGGAACCTGCGTCATGTCCAGTTGCCGCACCTGCATAGCCTGATCCTCCTGGATGTTGCCGGTCAGCCGATCCGAACCGGTTGGCCGGTCCGGTGCGACTGGTAAAGGGCCAATAAGGTCTTCAGCGCCTGGCTGGCGCCAGGAAGGCTGATCGGGAAAGGCGCCTGGTTAGGTTCGAGGCTGGCGTAGAAAGCGCCGATCAGTCGCTGGTGGCCCAGTCCCCAGCAGGCCTTGCCGTTCTGGGCAGCCGCGGCCGCGGGTTCCGGCAGCGGCACGAAGGCCGGACTGGCCGCGAGCAGATCGTCCAGGACGGTTTGCAGCTGGATGTGACCCGCGCTGTCAAGCAACTGGATTGCGTCGCCCTCCAGGCGCAGCCGCCGGCTGGTGCAGTCCAGCTCGAGGAAGACCGGCGCATCGGCCCCGTAGGCGGTGGTGGCATAGAAGACCGCCCGGGCGCCACTGTCCAGCTCGATCTGCATCTCGGCTGTGTCTTCGACCTCGATGGCCTCCCGCAGGTGGCGGTTGGCGATGGTGCCTTCCACCTGGACCGGCCGGCCGGCCAGCCAGAGCAGCAGGTCGAGGGTATGGATCGCCTGGTTGATCATCACGCCGCCGCCCTCGGTGGCCCAGCGGCCGCGCCAGGCAGCCTGGGCATAATAGGCAGCGTCACGCTTCCAGGTGACAAAGGCCCGCGCCGTCCGCACCGGTTCCAGCTTGCCGGTCTCGAGCAGGTGGCGCGCTTGCTGCGTGGCCAGGTTGAAGCGGTTCTGGAAGCAGACGCCCAGTGTGCGCGCACTGGCTTTGACAGCCAGCTCCAGGTCCGCCAGATCGTCCAGCGTGATGGCCGGCGGCTTTTCCAGCACGACATGGCAGCCGTGCTGCAGCGCCTCGACGGCCAGCGGGACATGCGTGTGATGCGGGGTGCAGATATGGACCACATCCGGCTGGTGTTCAGCCAGCAATGCGCCGAGGCTGGCGTAGCACGACGGCAGGAGACCCGGGCCGCACATCCCCTGCAATCGGCTGGCCGCGCCGGCGTCAGGATCGGCCAGGGCAACCAGACGCACCGATTCCAGCGCCTGCAGGGCCTGGACATGCATCGGCGCGATCGAGCCGCAGCCGGCCAGAGCCACAGTCCAGGTTTTGCTGGTGAAATTGCTTGTCATGAAGATCCTTCTTTCTGCTGTCTGGTTTATGCCAGGTAGGGTGCCGCCAGCTGTCGGATCGCGGCCACCGCCGCGGCGAATGCCGCCGGGCCATCGGCAAAGACAAAGTCATCGCCGGCGGTCAGGGCCGGCCCGCTGTCCTTTTCCAGCTTCTCGCGCCCGGCGAACAAGGTCAGGTGCGGCTCGACCGACAAAAAGCGGTCGCCGCCCTTGCCGTTCATGATGGCCAGGATGTCGGCGATATGGCCGTCCCCGGCTCCGGCCGGCACGACACGCCGGTCTTCCAGGCGCACATCCTTGATATGCACGTATTCGATCCAGGGCAGCAGCGTCTGCATCGCCTCAAGCGGATCGGTGCCGACCTGCAGGAAATTGGCCGGATCGAGAATGCCTTGCAGTTTGCCGTCCAGGGCCTGGAACAGGTCGAGGCAGCGTTCCAGCGTATCCCCGTATATATCCTTCTCATTTTCATGCAGCAACGTCACGCCCTCTTGCGCCGCCAGGTCGAGCATGCGGCCGAGACGGTCGACGACCTCGCCGCGGCAGTCCGCGGCGCTCTGGCCATCAGGCAGGTAAAAGCTGAAGATGCGGATCAGGTTCGTGTCCAGGGTCCGGGCATGGCCGCATAAACGCCTGACCATCTCCGCAACCGGTCCGAAGGGCTCGTCCAGGCGCGTCTTGCCCAGAGGCGAGCCCAGGCAGGACACCTTGATCCCGTTGCCGGACAGCTTCTCGGCGGCCGCCCGGGCTTCCTTGTCGGTCAGCGAAGCGATGTTCCTGCCGTCGAGCTGGCGCAGCTCGACATAACGCATGCCATTTAGCTTGAGGACCGCGATCTGGCTGTCGAGTTCCGTTGCCGCCTCGTCTGCAAATCCGCTTAAAATAAACCGTGTCATAGGCACCTCCCGCCTGCGGGGCGCACATCACGATTGTGCTGCGCCCACCCTTTGCTTCACGCTCATTTTATCGGTATACTGGCGCAAGAAGGATGTTAAAATTGCCTCTATTTTTGCAAATCTTGCGCTCCCGCGGCGCTCAGGCAACCATCCAGGAGGAATGACCATGCCCGTGCTGGCCCAGATGAACCGCTCGCATCTATTCTACCATCATTCGGTTGACGATCAACCGGGATCGGGCAACCGGCACTGCCACGCGCTCTATGAAATGTATTTTTTCATCAGCGGTTCCGGCACCTATTACATCGAGGGCAGCCGCGTTCACCTGAGCCCCTACACCCTGATCCTGATGCGCCCCGCCGCCTACCACTATTTCCATGTCACGGGCGACAGCGTCTACGAGCGCTGCGCCTTGCATTTCCATGCCGATATCCTGTCCCAGGAGGATCGCTCCTTTTTGCTGGAGACGTTCTCGGGCCGGAACAAAAACCCGGCCGATCCGGTTGTGCTGTCCGTCCAGAACAGCCCGGAGCTGATCGGGGCTTTCCGGCGCATGGACAAGGCGTGCTTGCTGCCCGAAGACGAAAGCCGGGCCATGAGCCAGGCCATTCTGACTGAGATCCTGGTTCTGGTGATGGGGTTGGAACGCCGGCCGTACCCGTCGGAAGAGCCCGACCGCCTGGTCACGCGCACGCTGGTCAGCGAGATCATCGCCTACCTCAACAGCCATTTGTCCGAACGGCTGACGCTGGACCGGCTGGCCTCGGCCTTTTTTGTCAGCAAGTACCACCTGTGCCGCACG
>JAAYJD010000028.1 GCA_012523135.1 Clostridiaceae bacterium | reverse complement strand
TGCCCACCAGGCACAGGCAGGCGGCCATAGCCCCCCACTTGAGCCAGGCCCGGCTGCGCGGCGGTCTGGCCGGTGCACCCGCCTGGGTCAGCTCCCGGACATGTTCGTCGCCGACCTGCCCGATGATGTCCAGCAATTGGGTTGCGTTCATACGTGAATCCCTTCTTTCTCAAGCTGACTTTTCAGCTTCTTGCGCAGACGGTAAAGCAGCGAGGTCACCTTGCTTTCGCTCCAGGCAACGTGTCGCGCGATGGCCGCGATCGGTTCGAGCTGCCAGTAGCGCAGCAGGAAGACCTGGCGTTCGGCCGCTGAAAGGGTATCCAGATAGGCCTCGATCACGGCGATGACGTCAGCCTCGGCCAATCCGGGGGCTTCCCTGCCTGAGACACAATCGCCCAGTTCATCCAGGGACAGCGGCACTTCACCGCCGCCGCGCTTGTCCGCCCGATTTGCTTTCCAGCGGTTCAAGGCGATGTTGCGGGCAATCCGGCCCAGATAAGCCGACAGGATGCTCGGTTTTTGCGGCGGGATCGCCTGCCATGTTTTCAGATAGGTGTCGTTCTCGCATTCCTCGGCGTCTTCCTCGCTGCCCAGGATGTTGCGCGCGATGGAACGGCAAAGCCGGCCGTATTTCGCTTTCGTTTCGCGGATTGCCCTTTCGTCACGGGCCCAGAACAGCGCGATAATCGCCTGGTCTTCCACATCTTCACCTCCGCCTCTACCCACTATGACAACTTTCAGAAGCGTATCTTGTCGTTTTTGAAAAATTTTTTAAAAAAGCGCGCCCGGGGGCGCGCCACTCGGAAACCGGCTGATCCGGTCAGAGCATCAGGCGATAGATGTTGGCGACATCCTGTTCGTCCAGGCGCATGAAGCCGCCCAGCGTGCCCTGGCGGCCATCTCCGAAGCAGGCGTTGTGGGCCATGCGGGCGATATCTTCTTCCCTGGCGCCCAGCTCGGTTAACGTGCCGGGCATGCCGATCGACGCGAGAAACGAGCGCAGCGCCTGGATACCGGCCAGGGCTGTGCGCTCCGGCTGGGCGAAGTCCATCTGACAGCCCCAGACGCGCACCGCCAGCTGGGCGAAGCGGGCCACATCCTGCTGCAGCGTGTAGGTCATCCAGGCTGGAAAGACGACGGCCAGGCCGGCGCCGTGGGCGCAGTCATAGAGCGCGCTCAGCTCGTGCTCGATGTTGTGGCTGGCCCAGTCCTGGCTGCGGCCGACGCCGCAGGAATTGTTGTGGGCCATCATGCCGGCCCACATGATGTTGGCCCGCGCCCCGTAATCGTCGGGGTTTTCGATCACGCGCGGGGCTTCGTGGACCATCGCCAGCAGCAGGCCCTCGATCAGGCGGTCGGTCGTTTCGACGTCCCGGGTGGTCGTGAAATAGCGCTCAAACAGGTGCGCCATGATGTCCGTGATGCCGCAGGCCGTCTGGAAAGGCGGCAGCGTCTGGGTCAGGGCCGGGTTCAGGACCGAGAACACCGGACGGAGAGCCGGACCACTGGCACCGCGCTTGTGCAGGCCGTCCTCGTGCGTGATGACGGAGTCCGGTGAGCCTTCGCTGCCCGCGGCGGCGATCGTCAGCACGGTGCCGACCGGCAGGGCCTGCCGGATCGCCTTGCCCCGGTAAAAATCCCAGAAATCGCCGTCATAGGGGACGCCGGCCGCGATCGCCTTGGCCGAATCGATCGCACTGCCGCCGCCGACCACCAGGATAAAATCGACTTTTTCCCGGCGGCACAGCTCAATGCCCGTGTAGACAAGCCCGCTGCGCGGGTTGGGCTGCACCCCGCCCAGTTCGACCCAGGTCAGGCCGGCCTGCGCCAGGGAAGCCCGGATACGGTCGAGCAGGCCGGAACGCACCACGCTGCCGCCGCCGTAATGGATCAGCAGCTTGCTGCCGCCAAAGCGCCGCACCAAGTCACCGCTTTGACTTTCCATGTCCTGGCCGAAGGCAAAATAGGTCGGGCTGTGAAAGGTAAAGGAATCCATACTGTTCTCCTCATCGTCTTTTTTCCCATTATAGCCCATCCCCGAAATCTCAGCCAGCTAAGGGACTTTAAGAAAATAGTTGCTCAATTCTTCGGGAGTGCCTGTCACACCCCTGGCCGGATTTCAAGATCGCATTGTCCCCTTCCTGTTTCACACGCAACAGGACAAAACCTGTTGAATACAACGCGATCGGCCCAGAAAAAGCCAGTCCGTCGGGTGCGCATTTCATCACGGTCGGCATCGGCGGCAACCACCTGATGGGGCCTTCCCTGGATGCCGTCTTTGGCCTTTGTAATCGATCCCGACGATTACGATGCGCCGGCCAGCGGCGATATGCTATCTGCGCGGACCCGGCTGCCATCGCCTTCCACCGGGCCGTGCTGCAGGATTGTGCCGATTGCCAAAAAAGTGGCCGCTAATCGCCGGCCAGATCCAGAACCTGAACCGGACGTGCGAATTTTGCGTTACGACCGTGCATAATCCCTTGCGTGTCAGCAGCCCATCCGATCCGCTCAACCCGCTCTATCCCGGGTTTGAAGTCCTGCTGGCGTCGCTCAACGGAACGATCAAGGCCGGCGAGCTGATCTGGGGATACCGGGTTGTCGATGCCAACAAAGGCATCAAGAACACCCCGGCGGTGACGATTTTGATGTCTCCGCCACCATGGCGGCGGCTGAAGCGATGCTGGCCATGAACCCGCTGGATCCGCTGGCTGTCATCCGGTTCCTGCAAAAAACAGACCCGCCCCCGACCAATTGCGGCCATCTGGTCATTTACAAACAGTTGGCTGCTGTTCACCGTAACACGCCATCCTGGACCTGGTGGATCCGCTAAAGCCGTTCATAGGCCGATCAGCCAGATCGCCGGGCGCACCCCGTAGCAGGTCAGGCTGACCTGCCCGTAGTGGCGCACACTGCCGCGCGTGCCCACGAAGCAGGCGCGGTCCGGCCGGTTGCCCCCAGCCCTAAGCCACCACCAGGAACAGCCCAGGCGCTCACCCCGGTCGTCCTGGACATTGGCTTCAACCGACTTGTCATAGACATAGAGGCGTCTGCCCGGCCGCGCGGCCCGCGCATAGGCCGTGCCGGTCGCGCCGCGGCTTGACGCGGGCAGATCCTCCGATTCCTCCTCGGACAGCAGGAAGACCCAGTCCCAAGCCTCGGGCTGGCCGTCGCAGGCCATCGGTCGGATTAGCTGTTGTTCGGCAGCGCCGAAAGCTTGCCGGACAAATTGCTCGTACAGCCAGCGACGCAGCGAACAGTCAGCCCAGGCGACGGCCGCTTGCGTCTCGTGGTAGGGCTGGCAGTCCAGGATCTGGTCGCTGAGCAAACGCAGTCTGGAACCTTCGTTGCGCAGCACGCGCCAGCGGAGCGGGGTCAGGTCGAGGCCTTCCGCCGTCTGCGGATAGGCGCCGAAGACGATCGTGTCGCCCGGTTTTTGTGTGCCCAAACAAGGTTTCGTTACCATGGGTGCCTCCCATCTACCTGGATATTCTCTTCCCTTGGCCGGAATCCGTCAATGGCGGGCCCCGCAGCTGTTGACAAGCGGGCTTGCGGCCTGTAATATCGTTAGATGATATCATGTATGGATATCGTAGCTAGGAGGTCGTGACATGCCGCGCCAGGCGCTGATCATCTTAACTGAATCCATGTTCTACGTGCTGATGGCCCTGCGCCAGGGGCCGATGTGCGGCATCGACGTGGCCGATTTCATCGATCGGCACACCGCGGGGCGCGTGCAGGTCGGACCGGCGACGCTGTACACGATCCTGGGCAAGTTTGTCCAGGAAAAATGGATCCGTGAGGTTGAGGTCGCGGGGCGCAAGCGCACCTACCAGATCACGGACCGGGGAAACAAGGCGTACGAACAGGAGTGGGAACGCCTGCGCCGCATGCTCGCGGACGCCGGCCACGCTCAGGAAGAGGCCGCTCATGGCAACTAAGACACAACGCACCCTTCGCCTGCTGCCCTGCCCCGCCTACGATGTCGAGGGCCTGGAGAGCTATCTCGCCGAGCAGGCCCAAAGCGGCCTGCACCTGTGCCCGGATGGGATTTGGGCGGGGTTTGCCTTGTTTGTACGCGGCGGTCAGCGATCTGTCAGCTATCGCCTGGAGGCGGCCCCGAAAAGCACCAGCTTGTGGGCGGAAGGCGGCGGCAGACCCGATGAAGAAGCCGTCGCACTTGCAGAAAAATACGGCTGGACGTATGTGGCCAAGCGGGGCGGCTTTTTCATTTTCCGCTCGGATGCGGCCGACACACGCGAACTTAACACCGATCCGGCCGTGCAGGCGATCGCCCTGGATGCGGTGCGCCGGCGGGAACGCGCGGCTGTTGTCTCCAGCCTGTTCTGGGCGCTCGTCTATCCGGCTGTCGCCATCCGGGGCAATTTTCTCCTGACCATGATCCAGGCCGGTTCCGGCTTTATCCTGCTCGGTCTGGGTCTGCTGCTCTGGCTGCTGGCGTCTTCGGTCGCCCGGGCGGTCTTGCTGGGCCGGCTGCGCCGCAAGCTGCTGGAGCAGGGCGCACTCGACCACCGCAAAGACTGGCGCCAACGCGCCGCCCGCTACCGCGTCGGCCGGGTGCTGCGCGCGGCCCTGGTCATCGTCTGGCTCGCGCTGCTGCTGCATAACGCGAACGCGCGGCTCCTGGATGAGGACACGCTGCCGATCGCATCTTTTTCAGAACCGCTGCCGTTCGCCACGCTGGCCGATTTCGCCCCGGACGGCCACTACCGCGCCACGAATATCGGGGTGGGCAATACGGTGCGCGTCTGGGCGGACTACCTGGCGCCCCACTCGGTCAGGTGGCAGGAAATTGCTTCGATCCGGCTGCCCGGCGGCGACATCCTGGCGGGCAGCCTGTACATCGACTACCACGAGACAGCCGGGCCGTGGCTGGCCCGGGAACTGATGCGCGAATACCAGCGCCAGGACCGGCGCTGGTTCGCGAAAAACGGCGGCGAACAGGTCTTGTCCGCCGCCGACGAAGTCGTCGTCTACCGGGATCAACTGAACATGCCGACGATCCTGGTCCGGTACCAGAGCAAGGTGATGCGGGTCCTCTTTTACCAGTACCAGACATCCACCATCAGTCTGCCGCTCGAGTCCTGGACCGCGATCATGGTCGATAGCCTGATGTCTTAACGTCCTGTTGTCAGATTGCTTTTTCCAGCAGCCATTCCGCCATGTGCATGCTCTTGGCGGCGTCGGCAATCGGGCAAAGCGGCGCCTGGCCGGTCAGCAGGCAGCGGACAAAATCCTCGTTTTCCTGCTTGAAGCCGGAATATTGGTAATACTGGTCGCTGTTGACCATGGCCATGCCGTCGATCTTCTCGCTGTTCGGCTGCTGGACACCGGCGGATGCCAGCGAATAGATGCTCTGGCCGGCTGCATGCAAAATCGTCGCATCGCAGGCGGCTTCGCCGAAGCCGAGGTTGATGAACGCACTGGCCTTGGGCCCGTGGATCTCAAAGGAATGGACGCGTCCCGCGGTCTGGTAGTTGGATTTCAAAGTGCCGGTCACGCCGTTGCGAAAGCGGATGACACTGCTCCAGGCGTTGTCGATCGGGCTGTTGAAGCGCGCCGCGACGGTGGCGGCCGTTTCGGGTTCGGAACCGGCCAGGTAGCGGACCAGGTCGATCGCGTGGATGATGTCGGAGACGAAGGCGTTCATGTAATGCCAGCCATTGGCGATATCGCTGCTCTTGATGAACACGCCGTCCACCTGGGTGATCGGGGTCAGTTCCTTCATGCGCTTGAAGACATGCTGGACGAGCGGAATGTGCCGCCGGTTCATCGCCACGGCCAGCATCTTGCCGGTCTTCTCCGCCGTCCTGGCCAGCGAATCGGCCTGGTAGGCGTTGATGCCGGCCGGTTTTTCCATCATGGCCGGCAGTCCGGCGCTGAGGCAGTCGTAGACGACCCGGTACATGCGGTCC
>JAAYJD010000211.1 GCA_012523135.1 Clostridiaceae bacterium | reverse complement strand
GCGCCGGCAACATCCACGCCGTTCTGCTCAAGGACCTTCACGCCAACGACCTGCTGCGGGCGATCCGCCTTTGTGCCAACGGCTTGTATGTCGCCGACCAGGCCGGTCTTCCCGCCCTGGCCCGGGCTGTCTGCCCGGAACATGTCAGCGCCAAAGTCCAGGCACATCCGTCAAGCAGCGCCTTTTCGCCCCTGGACCTTCAGATCCTGGGCTGTTTGATCCGCGGCATGAGCAACCGGGAAATTGCCGAAGCCGTCAACTACTCGGAGGGAACCGTCAAGAGCCGCATCTCACGGCTGCTGTCCGAAAGCGACCTCAAGGACCGCACCCAGTTGGCCCTGTTCGCCCTCAAGCATCACCTGGTGTAGGGACTGCGATGTAGACGCCAAACCCCGAGCTGTCGCTTTGTGTCCGCAAGGTGCCGCCCAAGGCTGCGACCCGCTCCTCCATGTTGGTCAGGCCAAACCCTTTGACAATGGGATCCGCACCCCGGCCATCATCCAGGATGATCAGCTCATAGCGATCCGGCCAGGCCTGGAGAAACAAACTGACCGTCACGGCCTGTCCGTGCTTGACGGCGTTGGTCAGCGCCTCCCGGCAGATCGAGATGATCTCCGGGTGGTGCGAAGACGGGATCTGGTCAACCGGACCGCGCAGGTCGATCTCCAGACGGGTTCCCGATACATCCATGTCATGGGCCAGGCGCTGCAGCTCTGTGTCCAGCTCTCCCTTTTCCCTGCTGTCCTCTGTATTGCAGATCGGCCGTGACAGGTTGTCGAGGATCTGGTCCAGCAGCGGCCGCGCCTCGCGCAGCAGACCTTCGCGCCGCTCCTCCTGAAAGCGCTGCAGCAAGGCCATGAGGATAATCAGGGCATGTCCGGTCGTGTCGTGCATCTCGCGTGCCAGCTGGTTGCGCACCTGGATGCTGCGCAGCTCGGAGGCGATCGACACATATTTCTGCAGCGACTGGTTGGCCGTCTCCAGCTGCTCGTGCTGCCTGGCCAGCAGCTGGCGCTGCCCCATCTCCTGCCCGATGTCCGCAAGGCACCAGACCATCCCCTCCGCGTTCGCTTGACGCCCCGGCACAGCCTGTACGGTCAGGTCGAACAAACGCGGGCCAGATGGCGTTTCCAACTGGATTTCCCGACGCAAAGGCCGGTCGCCGGGCAGTCCGGCCAGCATCGGGCAGGCCTCGTCCAGGGCCATCAGCGGCTGCACCGCGACCGCCGGGTCGCAAAGCAAGGTAAACGCCGGGTTGAAGTCGATCAGGCGGCCCGACCGGTCCGTGATGGCCAGGGCCGAGCCGATCTCGTGCAGAATTGCACGCCGCGCCAGCGGTGCGATATCGAGCAGGTGGTAGCGTAGAGCGGCCCAGCCGAAGCAGAGCACCGCGAAGGACAACAGCAGCGGTTCCGGCTCGAACGCCCAGCGGAAGACCCCTGAGACGCTGAGTCCATAGGGCAATAGCGGCAGCAGGATCGCCAGGACCAAAAGCGCCGACGCCAGGCGGTGCCTGCCCATCTGGCGGCGCAGCCCGAGGCAGCTAAGCAAAAGGCCCAAAGACACATAGGCGGCGTTGATCCCCTGGACTACGCCGTAGAGCGGACCGGGATGGTCACGCGCCGCGCCAAGATCCAGGGCATACCCGCCGTGCAGCGGATTGGTCAGGACAGCCAGGCCGGCCAGCGCCAGCGGCAAGCTGAGCGGCAGGATGATGCGGGCCGGGATATCCTGTTCGCCGAGATAGGCCATGCCGAACAAGGTCAAACACAAACTGACGGCGCCGACAAACAGCGCCTGCAAGCTGGCAAAGAGCCAGACCAGACCGGTCGGCAAGGCCAGCAAGCGCCAGATGACCAGAACGATCCAGAGCGCCAGGGTGCCGATGATCGCGATGTAGATGCGGCGCAGCATCGAGTGCCGACCGCGCAGGATGACCGTCTGCCCGATCAGGGCCAGTAGCAGCAGCGTGGCCAGGTGGGTGACAACCGTCAGAAAAGTCAGCCAGGATGCTTCAGGCCACATCTTGCACCTCTCACCCGGTCAGCCGGGCGACCAGCGCCCGGATGTCCGCCAGGGCCTGCCGGCAAGTGGCGGCAACGCGCCCGGCCAGCTGGATCTGGGCGTCTTCGCGGGCGGTCAGGGCCTGGTCCAGGTCTTCTCTGGCCTGCACCAAACGCTGGCGAATCGACGAATCGATCAGGCCGGCGATTTCCTGTTCGGTAGCGGCACCGGCGTAACGTTCGATCAGGTCGCTGTAGTCCGCCAGGGCGCGGTTAACCCGGCTAAGCTC
>JAAYJD010000027.1 GCA_012523135.1 Clostridiaceae bacterium | reverse complement strand
CTGGTTCGTTATTTCGCTCAAAACATGGCCATTCCAGCCGTGAAAACCGCAGCGAATCATCACACCTTGATTCTTTATGCGGAATTAGCTATACTTTTTTCGTCAAATACAGCATGTTTTTTCGATAAAACGACTCTCAGACGGACATACATGCCGTATAGAGGCGGTTGTTCGATGGAACAGCTCAGGAGGGTGTTATGGCAAAGCTCAAGGATATCGCCGCCGCGGCCGGTGTCAGCATATCCACGGTGTCCAAGGCACTGAACAACAGTAGCGAGATTAAAAAAGATACGAAAGCACGGATTGTGCGCATTGCCCGCGAACTGAACTACAACCTCAGTTCACAGCAGGCCGGTCTGCCGCTGCGCAGCGACCACACGATCGGTGTCATCTGTCCGGAAATCGACAGCAACTACTACACCCAGCTGATCAGCTCGATCGGCAGCCAGATCACCCGCAAGGGATTCAATTACACGATCGCGGTATCCGACTTCAAACAGGAAAAAGAAGAGCAGGCCCTTGAGCTTTTCGGCCACCAGGCGGTCGACGGCATTGTGTTTATTACAGAGAACAGCGGCGTGCAGAGCGCCGTCAGCAGCATCCAGGCCATCTGGCATACGCCGATTGTCCTGATCGCTTCGGAAGATGATGTCAACAGCTACGACTGCATCCATATCGACGATAACCTGGGCGTGGCAACAGGGGTCGAGCACTTGGTGCGGCTCGGCCATCGCTCGATCGCCTATATCGGCGACAACCTGACCGAAAACCGGTTGAATGCCTTCCGCACCGCAATGACCGAGCAACAGGTACCGGTCAACGAGGCGCTGATCCACACCTCTGCCACCCGATTTGAAGCCTGCGGATACCAGGGCATGCGCGCTATCCTGGCAGGCAATAATGTGCCGACAGCCGTTTTTGCAGCCTACGACGACATCGCCATCGGCGCGATGCGAGCCATCTACGAAAGCGGCTTATCGATCCCAAACGACATCTCCATTATCGGCATCGACGATGTGGCGGTCTGCCCCTACCTACACAAGGCCTTGACTACCATCACCAATCCGATCAAGGAAATGGCCATGGTCTCGATCAGCATTCTGTCACGCAAAATTCAGGACAAAGATTTCACCGTCGTTCAAAATGTGGTCCTGAAGCCGATGCTGGTCATGCGTGAGACAACCGCAAAGCCGAAAGCCTAGCATCGTGTAACGGCTAAACTATTCTTTAATCATCGGATATGGCTGTTTGAGCTTGATGCGTGCATCAGCTGTTTTGAATTGCCAATCTATACTTTTCTGTCGCGCATTCCGCTCGCGGCACAACGTGGTGATCTCTCTAGGAACAGTCTTATAATCGGGTAACCGTCTTGTCTCCAGGCACTGGGTGTCAAAGCGGAACGCTTACATTCAACCCTGTTTTTACCAACGGTCATGTACCGGCGTGTCGTGGATCTCAACGCGCGAAGCGATAAGGTGCTGTACAGTGATCCCATTTTATGGGCATTGAGGTTATCCATCACAAACAGGATCGTATCAGCATCAAGGGAATCCTCATCGACAAGCCGCTTCACCTGGTACGCCCAGTCTACCTAGGTTCAATGTTCATCGACGTCTGCCTAGCGGTAGCCGCCCAACGGTTCAGGGAACATGAAGATGCTGCAGGTTACGCGACGAACATATACCGAGTCTGCCCGAAGTGGTTTTCCCCTTTCCCTTGGAATGGTTTTTCTTTTATGGTCAAACAATTGCAGATAAATCACGATGGCCATGTTGTCGATCAATTCAAATCTGCTTCTGCATCTCCTGGAGAGCCTTGTTAAAAGCACGCGCTGTTCGTGTATCACTGATCCATAGTACCAGATAAACAGTGATATCGATCACAAATATCGTGAAGCCGAGCGATACTGCCATTGAGACATCCGTGATCAAGCCAGCAGCAAATAGCAACGATATAAGTAGCACTTCGAGCAGGATAAAATGTATGATATTTCGGATGATCGCTTGTTTGAGTGATAATTCCTTTCTCGAATATTTGACCAGCAGCGGCAGTGAAGCAGCAGCACCGAATAGTAATGGTGAGAGAAACGCTTCATAGCCGAAGCGTGCCTCCGATTCGTATGAAAGGCCGATCAATGCCATGGCCGCACAGATGCAGGCGACTGAAACGAAGAAGCTCATCATGACTTTTTTTATGAGATACGTTCGAAAACTCATTTATCTGCCTCCTAGAACCGCTTGTTTCAGTGCCGGTACATACTGCCGCGAAATAATGACTTTTTCCTTGTTCTTCATGTGAGCTGTGAATCTGCCGTTCATAGCCGGACTGATTGATTCAAGCATCATCAAGTTAATGACGAAGGCTTTGGCACAGCGGATGAAATGATTGTTCTCATATGCTTGTTCAAGCTCATATAAGCGGTTTTTGAGCTCATATGTCATATGATGCGTGTTGGCAAATACCTTCTCGTCGACTGCCTCGAAGTAGATGACCTCGGATAGATTGAATTGATAGGTGCGGTCATCGACCATTCCTGACAGGACGGTACCCTTGCTGAGAGCATAGGTCCTGATACTCTCAATATCGGGCGTGATCTCAACACATTCAATCGTTGTGCACTCATCGGCCTTTTCCCTGATGCGTTTGATTTGAACTCTCATATTTGCTAACCCTTATCAGTATTTCTTCTGAATGTCCGGCGCTCCATCATTTTTTAAATAACTGTCAAAGAATTCGAGCACAACCTCATTCATGGTATTGATGCATTTAAGTTCATCTACAGTTCCCGTACCGAGGACTCGCGCCAGAATTGGCGAAAACAACGGTAAATCAGTGAAGTTAAGATGGCCTGCGTCTGCAAAAACCGTCTCAAAGGCCTCAACAGCATGATGCGACGCGTGGAAATTATTATAACGCTCTCCATCGTATTTGACAGCATTTTCGTAATGATCCTGCGCATAAATGTTGAGCAGCGGAACAGGATATGGCTCGCTGTTGAGAACGACTTTGCCATTTGCAAAATCAATCTCTTCGCCGAGCATGGTACCATCGAGCACGATGACTGCGTCAATATCACGACGCTCGCGGCCGACCTGCGCTGAGGCTGCGCCGCCCAATGAATGTCCCATCAGACCAATCCGATCAACATCGATTGACGGCAGGATCTGATTCGCAGAAGAAACAGCGTTAAGTTCCAGGATCTGATTGATAACGAAGTTTTCATCATCAGTGCGCAGCTTCATCCAGGCGCGGGTAATATTGTAGATTGCCTCATCGTTACCGGTATCAAGAACTGCGTTGATCCGCGATGCCTCATGAATGAAATTGGCATCGACAATCGTAACGGCGCCATCGACATCTCTGGTAAAGAAGGCCTGATGCGTGTGGCCTATGCCAGCCACAACATATCCGTTCGAGGCAAGCTCGGCACAGGTCGAATAATTGCTGCCGCTGAACCCGAAAGCGCCATGAGAAAAGATAACCAGCGGATAAGACTGATCATCCGAGACTGCATCCGGATACCAGAATTCGACTGTTATTTTCCGGCCGGCAGCTTCATCAGGGAACGCATCTGT
>JAAYJD010000210.1 GCA_012523135.1 Clostridiaceae bacterium | reverse complement strand
CGAACTTGTAGTAGATTCTGGCCGGCGTACCCAATGCCTTTTCCAGCTGGTAGGCGCGGATCAGGGGAGAGGGGCGGTAGATCTTGTAGAATTCGACGATCTCGTCCGGGATGTCGATGAAGCGGTGTTCGGTGTCCATCTCCTGGTAGCACAGCTCCTCGCAGAAGACCGGCAGCAAATCGGACAGTTCGACCGGCTTCATCGTGCCCGGATTGATGTACGGGTCGTGGCCGTTCTTCATGTCGGCGTGCATGTTGTACCATTGGCGGGGGATCTCGTCTTCGGTCAGGTATACGCGTGTCGGAATCTTGTTCATGGTCTGCTCCTTTCGTGGCTTTACACCATCTGCCTGAGGCGGTTTTTTCTGTGCATGACGGACGGCCTGGCCGGGTACCCGGAAATAAAAAAACTGCCCCTTCAATGAAGAAGGGACAGGAATTTGTTCCTGCGGTACCACCCTGATTGGCTTTGCCAGCAAAGCCCGCTCTGTCATGTACCTGTTGATACACGGCCATCGGATAACGGGCTGGCATCCCGTTGACGCTTACTTGCCAAAGCTTTCAGGCCACCCTCGCAAGTCCATTCAGACAAATCCGTGATGCTGCGCTCGCACGGTCCGCAACTCGCTGGGATTCGGTATCTGCCCTACTCGTCTTGCTCGACGGTTTGTAGGGTATGAAATTGGTCTTCATTATACGCGCAAAGCCTTGCTGGTTCAATAGGTCATTCTTCAGCTGCCGCGGCAGGCGCTGTCCTCCCGGATGACACGCTCCGTCCACTCGTCCCAATCCGGATCGGGACGCTGCAGTTCGGGATGGGCGTTCAAGTAGGCCAGCGTGCTCCGGACACCCTGGTCAAAGCGAATCTGGGCGTGGTAACCGGGCACCAGCCGTTTCAGCTTGCTGTTGTCGAAGACGACAGAATTGCATTTGTCCCCGGTCAGGGGACCCAGCTGGGCCGGATCGCGGGCGATGAGGGCATCGGCTGCGATGTGGTACAGGTTGGGCGTGACATCGAGCGCCAGCCCGATGCACTGGTAGATCTGATTCCAGGTCAAGGCCTCGTCCGACGTGATGTGGATGGCTTCGCCGATCGCGTGGACATTGCCCATCAGGCCGATGAAACCGCGGGAAAAGTCCCGGCTGTGGGTCACGGTCCACAGCGAGGTGCCGTCACCGAAGACCAGGACCTGCTTGCCGGCTTGCATACGAAGCAAGGTCTGCCAGGGGCCGTTTTTGCCGTGGATGGCCAGCGGAACGGACCAGTCGCCGTAGGTGTGGCTGGGGCGCACGATGGTGACCGGAAAACCGCTTTCCCGGTAGGCGTCCATCAGGATGTCCTCGCAGGCGATCTTGTCGCGCGAGTACTGCCAGTACGGATTGGCCAGCGGCGTGCTTTCGGTGATCAGGTAACTGGACGGCGGTTTCTGGTAGGCAGACGCCGAGCTGATGAAGATGAACTGGCTGCAGCGCCCCTGGAACAGCCGGATATCCCGCCGGACCTGGTCGGGGACGAAGGCGATGAAATCGACGATGACATCGAACCATTGCCCCTCCAGGAGCTGGAGGATCTTCTCCTCGTTGCCGATATCGCCGGTCAGCAGGGCGACGCCCCGCGGCAGGCGTTCGGCATGCGTGCCCCGGTTCAGCAAGGTCAGGTCCCAACCCAGCTCGATCAGCTGGTGGCTGATGGCCGTGCTGATCGTTCCGGTTCCGCCAATAAAGAGCGCGCGCATCGTCTGTCCCTCCTTTGTCTGTTCGATACGCTCATTGTAACATAGGCAGGCCAGCTGCTCTATGCTACAATTAACGCAGATTCGACGCACGCAGCTGACGGAGGTGACCGATGCGCAACTGGCTCGACCGCGCGGCAGACAAAATACGGCGGTTCGCAATTCCCAACCTGATGAAATACATCGTGATCAGCATGGGCGCGGTGTTCGTGCTCGACCTTGTTTTCATGGGTCGCCTGACACCGTTTTTGGTTTTCAGCAAGTCCGCCATCCTGACCGGGCAAGTCTGGCGGGTGCTCTCGTTTATTTTTATCCCGATCAGCACCAGCCCGCTCTTTGTTGTTTTTGTTCTCTATTTCTACTGGATGATCGGGCAAGCGCTGGAAAATGAATGGGGCGTCGCCCGTTTCAACCTGTTCTATCTGGCGGGGATCGCCGGGACGATCATCGCCGGCCTGATCACGGGGTACGCGACCAATCAATACCTCAACCTGTCTTTGTTTTTTGCTTTCGCAATCCTGTTTCCCGAGTTCGAGCTGCGTTTGTTCTTTATCCTGCCGGTCAAAGTCAAGTGGCTCGCCTACCTCAACGCGGCCTTTTTCGCCTACCAGCTGATCGTGTCCAGCTGGCCGGCCCGCGTTGCGCTGCTGGTCGCCGTGGCCAACATCATTTTGTTTTTTTGGCACGATTTCTGGAATCGGATCAACAATCTGAAGCGCCAGCGGCAGTGGCGCCAGAACTTTCGCAGGTAGCTGTTTATGACCGGGCGCTGCCCGGACTGAAGGGGAGGTTCCTATGAACAAGACATATGTGCAAGTCGGTGTTGGCGGCCGGGCCCGTTTCTTCTATGAGGCCATCGCCGGCCCTTACCGCGAAACCGCCAGCCTGGTCGCATTCTGCGATGTCAACCAAACCCGCATGGACTATGCCAACCGGATTCTGCAGGAAAAATACGGCCTGGATCCGGTTCCGACCTACAACAGCAGCCAGTTTGACGACATGATCGAAAAACATAAACCGGATGTCGTCATCGTCACCTCGATCGACCGGACGCACCACCGCTACATCGTCCGGGCGATGGAACTCGGCTGCGATGTTCTGACCGAAAAGCCGATGACCACCGACGCGGAGAAAGCCCAGGCGATCCTGGACGCCATCCGGCGCACCGGGCGCAAGCTGCGCGTCTCGTTCAACTACCGTTACGCGCCCTACAACACGAAAATCCGCGAGCTGATCATGGACGGGGCGATCGGGGATGTGTTCTCGGTCCACTTCGAGTGGCTGCTCAACACGCAGCACGGTGCTGACTATTTCCGGCGCTGGCACCGCGACAAACGCAACAGCGGCGGCCTGCTGGTCCATAAGGCGACCCACCATTTCGACCTGGTCAATTTCTGGCTGGGCAGCCGGCCCAAAACGGTTTATGCCATGGGGGATCTGCGCTTCTACGGTCGTGAAAATGCCGAGAATCGCGGCGAGACGAAGTTCTACACGCGGGCCTTCGGCAGTGAAAACGCCAAAGACGATTATTTTGCCCTCCACCTGGACCAGAACGAGCAGCTCAAGAGCCTGTACCTGGACGCTGAGAAGGACGACGGCTATGTGCGTGACCAGAGCGTGTTCGGCGACGGCATCAGCATCGAGGACACCATGGGCGTCATGGTCCGGTACGCGAACAAGGCGATCATGACCTATTCGCTCAACGCCTACCTGCCCTGGGAGGGCTACCGTGTCGCCTTCAACGGCAGCAAGGGGCGCATCCAGGTCCTGGTCGCCGAGAACACCTATGTCAATGCCGGCGGCGCCAAGGAAGTCGAAGGATCAGCCAAGAAGATCAGCATCGCGGTTTTCCCGATGTTCGGCGAACCGTATGAGGTGGACATCCCGATGACCGGCGGCGGTCACGGCGGCGGCGATCCTGTCCTGCTTAACGACCTGTTCGGCACACCGGTGCCGGACCGCTTCAATCGCGCGGCGTCCCATGTCGACGGGGCGATGTCGATCCTGACCGGCATCGCGGCCAACAAGTCGATCGCCACCGGCTTACCAGTCCAGGTCGACAGCCTGGTCTGTTTCGACTAGCAGGCCGTGGTCGTCTTAGCAGCGGAAGTGCGGCTGTATCTTCCCGGCGCCTGTTCGCTCAAGGACAAACGCCGCGTTTTGCGCAGCCTGGTCGACCAGCTGCGCCACCGTTTCAATGTATCGGTTGCGGAAACCGACGATCAGGATCTGCACCAGTCGATGGTCATCGGCCTGGCCTGTGTCAGCGGCAGCGGCGCACATGCGCGCCGGTCGCTGGACACCGTGGTGCGCTGGATCGAGGATCACTGCGAGGCGGAGGTCGTCTCGGTGACAGATGTTGCGCAGGCTTAGCTTCTGGCCAGATAGTCTCCTGCCTGACTCAGGTCAGGCGGATCCAGGTTAAAGTGCTCTTCAAGCAGCTTGTTCAGTTCGTTGGCCGACGAAATCTGTTTTTCCGTGACCCCGGCAGGCGAGAACGTGCGGAACAGCCGCCCGTCGATCGTCTTGCGGCCGTCCAGGGTCTTGATCGAGAGCATCAGGGTCTTGTTGAAGATCGAATCCGGCGATGTCTCGCAATAGTAGCTGGGCATGACGAAGTCGATGTCCAGCTGCTCCTCTTCGGTAAAGCTGTAGAAGCGGCGCCACTGTCCCCGGTGCAGGTCATGGATGACCCAGCCGAAAAACGGTTCGCGCGTAATCTTATAGGTCTCGCCGAACTGCTCCTGGACGCGGTCCAAAACGAGCTCGAGCGGGAAGCGGGGTGCGGACTGGCCGACGCCTGCGTCACATATGAAGGTGCCTTCGGCACAGACCGCCCGGATGACCCGGTGGCGGCGCATCGGGATGGCGGTTTCCCCGCGCAGGAACCGGCCCATAAAGGTCGTCACCTCGCAGCCCAGGGCGCTGAGCAGAAAGGCGAACAGGCCGTTGAGCTCGAAGCAGTAGCCGCCGCGCCGCTTTTCGACCATTTTGGCGAACTGATCCTGCCAGGTCATCGGCAGCGGCCGCCCAGCCAGGATATCCAGGTTTTCATACGGAATGCGGGTGACATGGGCCAGCTGAAGCTGTTCGAGCAGCGCGCGCGTGCAAGCGGGGCGCCGCTCGGGTTCAGGCAGGCCCAACCGGCGGAAATAGGCCTGGATTTCAAAAAGGCGATCTTGTTCAGGTGTTTTGTGCAGCATGCGGCCCCTCCTGGCAGCGTCGCCCGGGGGAAGCGGCGACGCCTGGTCAGCTCCATTTTAGGCAAGATAGCGCTGCCTGACAAGCGTTGCCCGACGCTGTGAATTGTTGTATGCTGAAAGCAGCCGCCAGGTTACCTGATCGGCGGCCAGGAGAGGTGAGTCTATGCAGCACGATACACGATTGCCTGTCATTGCCATTCCCATGGGCGATCCCAATGGGATCGGCCCGGAAATCGTCATCAAGGCCCTGGCCGATCCGCAGGTGTTTGCCTGGTGCCGACCGCTTGTCGTTGGCGACGCCTACTGTCTGGGCAAGACCCTGGCCGCGCTGGATCTGCCGCTCTACCTGCACACCATCAACACCGTCGCGGACGCCCGTTTCCAGCCCGGATTCATCGACTTGCTCGACCTGTCCCACGAAGGTCTGGAAAACCTCCAGATCGGCACGGTTCAGGATCTGGCCGGTCAATGTGCCATGGACTACATCGAGCGGACCGTCGCGCTGGCCGCGTCCGGCGAAGCGACGGCGATTGCCACGACGCCGATCAACAAGGAATCGCTGCGCGCCGCCGGTGTCCCGCACATCGGGCACACCGAAATCCTGGCTTCGCTGACCGGGACGGACGATCCGCTGACTTTGTTTGAAACCAACGGCTTGCGGGTCTTTTTCCTCAGCCGCCATGTCAGCCTGCGCCAGGCCTGCGACCTGGTGACCCGGGACAAGGTCGCCAAGATGATCCGGCGCTGCTGCGCCTCCCTGCAGCAGCTCGGCGTACTGGACAAGGAGCTGGCGGTCGCCGGACTCAATCCGCACAGCGGCGAACACGGTCTGTTCGGTGACGAAGAACTGACCGCGGTCGGTCCGGCTGTTGCCGACTGCCAGGCTGAAGGGCTGCCGGTCGTAGGCCCGGTCAGTGCCGACTCGGTCTTCCATATGACCCGCATCGGCCGTTTTTCCGGAGTCTTGTCGCTGTACCACGACCAGGGGCATATCGCCACCAAGACACTCGATTTCGAGCGAACGATCTCCCTGACGCTGGGTCTGCCGTTTTTGCGGACATCGGTCGACCATGGCACGGCCCTGGACATTGCCGGCCAGGGGATTGCCAGCGCGGTCAGCATGCTTGAGGCGATACGCTTAGCCGCCAAGTACGCGCCGCTCTACCGGCCGCTGACCTGATGTGGCGAGCCTGCTGACGATGACGGCCCAACCATCGGCAAGAACCTGGTACCGCCTGGACAACGCCGCCAAGATTTATCCGGCGATCATGCGCACGCGGCACACAACGGTCTTCCGCCTGGCTGCCCTGATGCGCGCGCCTGTCAATCCCGACCAGCTGCAGCAGGCCCTGGACCTGACCTTGCCGCGTTTCCCCCAGTTTGCCGTCCGGCTGCGCAAAGGCATCTTCTGGTATTACCTGGAAACATGCCATAAGCCGGCGCTGGTCGAAGAAGACGTCAACAATCCCCTGCGGCCCTGGAGCCGGGCGGACGCCCGGTCATACTTGTTCCGCGTCCGTTACGGCGACAGGCGCATTGCCGTCGAATTTTTCCATGCCCTGACAGACGGCTATGGCGCCTCGGTTTTCCTGCGCACCCTGGTCGCGGCTTACCTGTCGCTTCAGGGCGTCGCCTACCCGGCCGGTGATGGGATCCTGGACGTACGCGATGCGCCGACGGAAGCCGAGCGGGAAGACGCCTACAGGCGGTTTTCCAATTTTAAAGTGATCCTGCGCCCGCGCGAATCACGCGCATTCCGCTTGCAGGGGACGCTGCTGCCGGTTCAGCAGCTGTCGATCATCTGCGGGATCTGTCCGGCGGACCAGGTGTCGGCAGCGGCCCGGCGCTTCAAGGTCAGCGTCACCGAACTGCTGGTCGGCGTTTACCTGTACCAGCTGTACCAGATTCAGCAGCAGGGCGGTTACCACACGGAAAGGCCGGTCCGCGTCTCGGTGCCGATCAATGTGCGCCGTTTTTACCCGAGCCAGACGGTGCGCAATTTCGCGCTTTACGCCAACCCGGGCATCGAACCGGCTTATGGCAGCTACTCCTTCGAGGAGGTCCTCGGCCTGGTGCACCACTTCATGCGCTACACGATCAACGAAAAATACCTGAACGCCATGATGTGCGCCAATGTCGCCCCGGAAAAGAGTCTGCTGCTCAGGATATCGCCCCTGCCGATCAAGAACCTGGCCATGCGCCTGGTTTACACCTGGACCGGGGAGAGCCGCTTCACCAGTACGGTTTCCAACCTGGGCGTGGTCAACCTGCCGCCCGAAATGGCCGCCCATGTCGAACGAATGGAATTCATGCTCGGGCCGTCGCGCTACAACCCGGTCAACTGCGCGGTGATCGCCGCCAACAGCCAGGTTGTCATCCAGTTTTCGGCCACGATGGAGGAGACGGATCCGCAGCGGGCGTTTTTTCGCCACCTGGTCCGGCTGGGCATACCGGTGCGTGTGGAAAGCAACCGCGATTGGGATGGCTCTGGAGGTGAATGAGCATGTCATACTGCGTCCATTGCGGCGTTGAGCTGGATAGGTCGGAAAAACGCTGCCCGCTCTGCCAGACGGAGGTGATCGACCCCCGAGAACCGTTTGACGAACAGGCGGTGCGCCCTTATCCGAGGCGCCTTGACCCGATCACGCGCCAGATCAACCGCCGTTTTGTCGGCAGCCTGATCACGATTGTGCTGGCCTTTCCGGCCCTCCTGTGCGGGGCGATTGACTTCAGCCAGGCCGGCCGGTTGACCTGGAGCGCCTACGTGGTCGGGGCGCTGGTCCTGGTCTGGAGCTGGACCGTGCCCTACTTCCTGCTGCGCCGGCGCACCCTCAGCGGCGTCTTTATCCCCGGTGTGCTGGCCTTGCTTTCCTACTTGTTCCTGATCGCCTGGCTGCAGCAGGACCTATCCTGGTATCTGCCGCTGGCCCTGCCGCTGATCCTGATGCCGTCCGCCCTGATCTTTTTGATCGTCTACCTGGTTATACGCCGGTTGATCCGCGGCTTTGCCATTCCGGCCGCCATCCTGATCGCGGCCGGTCTGCTGATCGTCGCGATCGAGCTGGTTCTGAAGCACCATGCCGGCGGACCGGTCAGCCCGACCTGGTCGTTGTATGCCATGATTCCCTGCCTGGCCCTGGCGACCGTCTGCCTGGCTATTGCGCGGCGCCAGGCGATCCTGGATGAGATCAAGCGGCGATTGCACCTGTAGGCTAACGACCCACGACCTAAAGGTCATGGGCTTGTAACTGCCCAGTCGCAGAAACGGCTTACGCCTCCGACCTTTAGCCCCGATAGGTATTGCAGCCTAACGTGGCGTTACATTATAGGGTGGTTGACAGCACCCTTTATGACAAAGTTTCTTGGCCGTATCTGTATCAGGTACTTGGGCTTGTTCAAGATAGCCTATTCCCATGCGATACAGATTCCTAGCGCCAATGCGGTCATCGTTTGATTTATAGCCACAGTTTTTACAAGCAAACAGATGGGTCTTTTTGTTACGGTTAGCTTTTTCAATGTATCAACATACAGGGCAACACGGACTCAAATAACGAGGGTCAACATCATAACAGCAGACTGATTCTGTTTCGCTTTGTAGATAAGTTTCTGTTCGAGGTCATAGAACGACCATGATACAGACCCATAGCGGTCTTTCGTCCTGACACGTTCTGTGGCATTGCGAACGCCTGACAAATCTTCAAGCACAAAGAGAGTATGCTTCGGATTGGATTCAACGCGTGCCTTTGATACCTGATGGTTTACATCCTGCATCCAACGGTTTTCTCGTTGACCGATGTTTTTATCCTGCGTCTTGCCGATGCTGTCTGACGCATTTGGTGTTCCTTCATACGTTCCTTTAGCAAGCATTTCCTGAACTATCGCGATAGCCATGTTTTGATAAGCTATGATACGACCGACAGAGTTTGTGATGATGATGAAAATCTCTTGATCAGATGGTTGCTTTGCTTGTCGTATAGGCGAAGTAGCATCAGCAACGACACAAAAGTACATCGAGAATCAAGGTTAATGGCTGCGATTTTACATGGCTCCTCCCACCGCCTAAAGGCGGTGGGAGGAGCCTATGAAAAACGAAAGGACTATATTTATGAAATTCCTTATGGATATTGTTGACAAGGGAGGGGCTGCATCTTCTGTAAATGTTGCCGAAATGTTACGAATTCATTTAGAATTGTTTGACGCCCCGGGATTCCATCGCTATAATGACTTTGGATCGGTATTCTGCCGTTCACACTTTCCTCTGGAGGGAACATGCAAAAAAGAAAACTGAAGCCTCGTGAGATGCGCAGTGTTCTGATAATTGCCCTGTCCTCGTCGGTTCTGGCAACAGCCTTGTTGATACAACCCCTGGGCCTGATTGGTCCGCATGAAGAACCGTCCGCGACCGAGCAGCAGCAGAACAGCACCGTCATGACCTTGCAGGATGACTACACTTACGACCCGTACGACAGTTTCATGGTCGGGCCGGATCTGTTCGACCGCTCCCGTCAGGATGATGTCACGCCGGCAACGACCCCAACCACGGCGGAGACCTTCAGCGGTGATTATGACCCCAACAGCGACGATCAGCCGGTACCGGACGATTACATTCCGGTCGACGAGGAAGAACCGGTCGTTCTGGAACCGATCGAGAAACCGCAGGGACTGGTCTACACGGAAGCCGACTATGTCCTCTACATCAAGGCCAACAGCCTCAACTTGCGGGCCGGGCCCTCAACCGACACCTCGGTCGTCGCCAAGCTTTCATTCGGCGACCAGGTCACCTGCATCGGCGAGAATGACAAATGGATGAAGGTGCGTTTCAAAGGTGAACTCGGTTTCGTCAAGTCCGAGTACACCAGCAAGACCATGGTGTTCCGCCAGGTCAGCGAAACGGTCTATGTCAAATCCAATACATTGCGATTCCGTGCCGGCCCGTCGGTCAAGGACGAAATTCTCCTGACCTTGAAAAAGGATGACAAGCTGACCCGGATCGGGATCGGCGATGGCTGGTCGAAAGTCAAGAACAGCGCCGGAAAAATCGGCTATGTTTCATCTGACTATCTGACCAAGACCGCCCCGGTCAGACGGACCACATCCTCCACTTCAGGGTCTTCGGGCTCTTCCGGTTCCTCATCGTCTTCATCCGGCAGCGGCACGCTTTACAGCGGCAACGCCGGCAAGATTGTCGATCTGGCCTACCAGGCTTTGGGTGTCCCGTATGTCTGGGGCGCGGAAAGCATGAGAGGCATGGACTGCACCGGTCTGACCTACTGGGCATACCGCCAGATCGGTGTCTCGTTTCCCCGTTCGACCAGCGGCTATTACAAAGCGGGTGTCGGGGTCTCCTACAGCAACATCCGCCCGGGCGACGTGATCGCCTGGGACGCCCATCCGCGCGATGGACGCACAACGCTCAGCCATGTCGGCATTTATGTCGGCAACGGCATGATGATCCACGCCTCGTCACGGTTGGGCAAAATCGTCAAGCAAAGCGTTTCGGAGTATGTCTCCTGGGGCTGCAAGATCATCACGATCCGCCGTTTTGTGAGCGGTTGACCGATCCTGGCCTGACGTGACCTGACAGCCCGCTGTCTGAACCGAACCACCTGTTCGCAGACAGCGGGTTTTCTGCGAAAACCTGCCACTTGAGGATGCGCGGCTAAATGCCTATAATGGAGACTCAGGCCGTTCGCAGACTATGTTCCATGACGAGCTGGCAGGCGGACCGAACTGGCAAAAACAAGAAAGGACGTGCAACTGGATTATGGCCAAACGATCATTTTCCCGGGCAGGAATCAAGGCCAGGCCGATGACTTTTTTCATCGTAGCCGGCATCATCCTGCTCGGATTGCTGCTCACGCTGACCGGCGCCAAGTTACCGGTTCCAGGGCAGCAGGAATTGCTCCAGCTCTATGGTATGAGGGAGATTCGCTTCGGCATCGACATCCGCGGCGGCGTCGAAGCGGTATTCCAGGCCAGGGATTACGAAGGGGTCCCGTCCGCAGCCGATCTCGATTCCGCGCGCAGTGTCATCGAGCTGAGGATGGACAACCTGCAGATCCTGGACCGCGAGGTCACGA
Source organism: Clostridiaceae bacterium (assembly GCA_012523135.1). Classification (GTDB taxonomy): domain Bacteria; phylum Bacillota; class Clostridia; order Saccharofermentanales; family UBA5734; genus JAAYBY01. Next base: position 19,712 of record JAAYJD010000210.1, on the reverse strand, counting down.
CCGATAAAACAACCGGCAGGATCCTGGTCCGCTTCCCCTGGAAATCGGACGAGACGGATTTCAATCCGGAACAGGCGCTCAAGGAACTGGGCGAAATGGCCCGGCTGACATTCCGCGACCCGGACGGCAATGTGGTCCTCGAAGGCAACGATGTCGCCCGCAGTTTTGCCGCGATCAACCAGGAAACGGGCGATCCGATCGTCGAACTTGAATTAAGCGCCACCGGCGCCACCAAGTTCACCGAAGCGACCGGCAAACTGGTCGGTCAGATCATCTCGATCTACATGGACGATACGGTCATCTCCGAGCCCAGGGTCAAGACCCAGATCACCGGCAACAGCGCCTACATCGACGGCATGGCGGATGTGCAGGAAGCGGTGGCCCTGGCTGAGAAGATCAACGCCGGCGCCCTGCCTTTTGCCCTCCAGGCAATCAGCTCCAGCTCGATCAGCCCGACCATGGGCCAGGACGCCCTGCGCGTCATGCTGCAGGCCGGCCTGATCGCGTTTCTGGCCATCTGCCTGTTCATGCTGCTCTATTACCGCCTGCCGGGCTTTGTCGCCTGCTTTGCCCTGCTCGGGCAGATCGTCGGCATCCTGCTGGCGATTTCGATTCCGCAGCAGACCTTGACACTGCAGGGCATCGCCGGCATCATCCTGTCGATCGGGATGGGCGTCGACGCCAACGTCATCATATCGGAACGCATCAAGGAAGAGCTCCGTTCGGGCTGCTCGCTGCAGACCGCGCTGAGCAACGGGTTCACGCGCGCCTTTTCCTCGGTTCTGGACGGCAACGTCACCGTGGCGATCGCCGCCGTCATCCTGATGATCTTCGGTTCAGGCTCGATGTTGTCGTTCGGCTACTCGCTGCTAATCGGCGTCATCCTCAACGGTTTGACCGGCGTGACCGCCTCCCGGCTTATGATCGGTGCGCTCAGCCAGTACAAGAAGCTGCAGAACCCGTGGCTGTACGGACGGAAGGGGGCTGGCCAGCATGTTTAGTTTTTATAAAAAACGGCGCTGGTTTTTCGCCTTGTCCGCGCTCCTGATGGCCGTCGGCATCCTGACCGTCGTCTTCGCCGGCGTCGAGATGGACATCACCTTCCGGGGCGGCAGCATCCTCAAGTATGAATTTACCGGTGCGCTCGACCTGGAACAGGCCGATGACGCGATCGGCAAAGCGATCGGGAAGACGGTCACCTGCCAGATTGTCACCAGCCTCGGCGACCAGGCGACCAGCCTGGTGGTCAATGTCGCCGGCAACGAGGCCCTGCTGCCGGAGAACATGACCCAGCTTGAAGCGGCACTGGCCACGACATTCCCGACACACACGTTCGAGCTGCAATCGGCCAATCTGGTCGATCCGTTTATCGGCCGCGAACTGCTGACCAAGGGTGTCTGGGCGATTGTGATCGCCTCGATCCTGATCGTGGCGTATGTCTGGTTCAGCTTCCGCACCATGTCAGGTCCGTCAGCCGGCGTCATGGCCCTGGTTGCGCTGTTCCACGACGTGCTGCTGGTCTTCTTCGTCTTCGTTGTGCTGCGCATCCCGCTGAACGAGTCCCTCGTCGCGGTCGTGCTGTCGATCCTCGGCTTTTCGATCAACGACACCATCGTGGTTTATGACCGCATCCGGGAAAACGAGCGCATCTACAACGGCAAAATGCCGCTTCCGGACCTGGTCGACTTGTCGGTCAACCAGTCGCTGACCCGTTCGATCAACACCAGCCTCTGCACGCTGGGCGCCGTCGCGATCGCCTATGTTTTCGCCACGGCCTACAACATCGACAGCATCAAGCAGTTCGCCCTGCCCATGATGGTCGGTATCGTCAGCGGTGCCTATTCGACCATCTGCCTGGCCGGCCCGCTCTGGGTGATGTGGAAAACGCGCAGCGGCCGCACAGGCTACTGATCCTGAACTGCCGCACGATTGAAAAATCCCGTTCTGTCATGGAGCGGGATTTTTTGCTATCATGAGGTCAGCAACACGCCGTCCAGATTGACGGCACCAGGAGATCCGTTATGCTTGAAGACGTGACAATTCTGGCCAGCGATATCGGGACCAGCAGTGTCAAGACCATTCTTTACCGGCCGGACGGCAGCCCGGTCGGTTCGTCGTCCTTTGCCTACCCGACCCGTTATGACCAGCCGGGCTGGGCCGAGCAGTCGCCAGACGACTGGTGGCAGGCCTACACCTGCAGCGTTCGGGAACTGACGCAGCAGCACCCGCAGGCGATGGCACGCATTGCCGTGATCGGCCTCAGCGGGCAGATGCTGGGCTGCCTGCCTGTCGACGCTTCAGGCCAGCCGCTCAGCGCGGCCCTGATCCACGCCGATGCCCGCGCGGTCACCGAAACCGGGCAGATCGGGCAAGCGGTCGGCGCCGAGACGCTGTACCAGCTGACCGGCAACATCCTCGACGCGCGTTCCGGCCTGGCCAAGCTGCTCTGGTTCAAGAACAACCGGCCCGAGATCTACCGTCGTGCGGCCCGTTTTCTCCAGGCCAAGGATTTCATTGCCGCCCAGCTGACCGGCCGGCCGGACTCAACCGACTATGCCGATGCCGTACATGCCCAGTGGATCGACCTGCGCCGCAAGACATATCTGAAGGATGTTTTTAGCGAACTGGGCCTGGCGACCGACAAGATGCCCCAGGTCCATCCCGGCACGACGCGAATCGGCAGCCTGAGCGAGCGGGCTGCCGTCCAGCTCGGGATATGCGCCGGCATCCCGGTCGTCGCCGGGTCCGGTGACGGCTCCTGTGCCGCTGTCGGGGCCGGGGCGGTAAAGCCGGGTGATGTCTACGCCTGCCTGGGTACGACCGCCTGGATTTCCCGCATCGCCGGTGAACCGGTCATCGACGGCCGCCAGCGCCTGTTCAACCTGGTCAGCACAGACGGCAAGGCCTACGGTGTGATCGGGACGACCCAGAACGCCGGGCAGTCTGTGCGCTGGGCCATGTCGCTGTTCGGGGATGCGTCAGAACACGATTTTGATGCCAGGGCGCTTCTGGCCCCGCCAGGCAGTGACAACCTGGTGTTCCTGCCGTACCTGGACGGGGAACGCACCCCGGTCTTCGATACCGCGGCCCGCGGCATCTTTTTTGGCATCAGCAGCCGGCATGGGCCGGCACATTTCCGACGCGCCGTCCTGGAAGGTGTGGCGCTGGCCTTGCGCAGCATTACCGCCGTTTTTCGCGAGCAGGGCGAGATCACGCAGATGCGCCTGATCGGGGGCGGGGCCCGCTCCGACTTGTGGCGTGCCATGATCGCGGCCGCCTGCAGCCTTGAACTGGTCCGCATGGCCACGCCTGCCGGCGACGCCACGGCGCTGGGCGCCGCGCTGACCGCCGGGGTGGGGATCGGCCTGTACCCGGATCTGTCTGCAGCCGTTACGAACGTTCGTCTGGCATCACGGGACATGCCTGACGCCGCCTGGTCCGCTTGTTTCGACCGGCTGGATCAGACATATTCGCAGCTCTACCCGTTAACCCGCGCGTTGTTTGGCAAACCATAAAGGGCGGCGCAACCGCAGCCGGGAGGTGTATCATGACAAGCAGCATCAAAAAAGGGATCAACATTTGGTCCTTCGATCCAAAACTTGGCCTTGAGGACTGCTTCCGGCTGGCCCGGGACGCCGGGTTTGCCGGCATCGAGCTGGCCCTCGCGGCCGCCGGGCCGGTCAGCCTGACAACGACAGATGCAGATCTGCTGGCCATCCGCCGCCTGGCCGGGCAGTACCAGCTGGAGATCCCCAGCCTGGCGACCGGCCTCTACTGGCAATTCTCCCTGACCAGCAACCGGCCGGACATCCGGGAACAGGCGCGCGCGATCGTCCGCCGGCAGCTGCACGTCGGCGCGCTGCTCGGAGCCGGCTGCATCCTGGTCGTTCCCGGCACGGTCGGCGTCGACTTCCGGCCCGAGGACGTGGTGCCGGATGCGGCCCCGGGGGACTTTTTCGCCGGGTCGGAGATCATCGATTACGAAGAGGCCTACCAGCGGTCGCTGGAGGCGCTGCGCGAACTGGCACCGGCAGCGGAGCGGACTGGTGTCACGATCGGGATCGAGAACATCTGGAACAAGTTTCTGCTCTCGCCGCTGGAGATGCGCGCCTTTATCGATGCCGTCGGTTCCGAGCGGGTCGGCGTCTTTTTTGACGTCGGCAACGCCGTCGCCAACGGTTATCCCGAACAATGGATCCGCATTCTCGGCCAGCGGATCTGCATCCTGCATCTCAAGGACTACCGGCGGGCCGCCGGCAACCTGTCCGGGTTTGTCGACCTGCTGGCCGGCGATGTCGATTGGCCGGCGGTCATGCGCGCCCTGGCCGGCAGCGGTTACACGGGCTGGGCCAACGCCGAAATGTGCCCGACCTACCGCTATGCGCCCAGCCAGATGGTGCGTCACGCCGCGACGGCGATGGATCAGATCCTGACTATGGGAACGGACTGACTGCGCTTACCAGATCCTGGACGCAGCGCCGGATTGCCACAGGTCGAGTTCGCCGGTCATCTTTTCCAGCAGGGGCTGGCTGGCCTGATCGAGGGCGGCCAGCACATCGGCCGGCAGCCGGGTCTCGACGGCTTGGGCGTTTTCGCGCAGCTGATCGACCGACCGGCAGCCGGCGACAACCGTGCTGACACCCGGTCTGGCCAGGATCCAGGCCGTGGCCAGGATGCTTTGGGGGATGCCGCTGGCCGCGCTGATCTGCCGTATGGCCTCCAACAGGATCAGGACCTCAGCCTCCGCACCGGTTCCGCCGTGGCGGGACTCCGGGTTGATGCGGCTATCGAACTGGATGGAGCGGCGGCGCTGCGGCGGGATATCTGCCAGACTCTCGTACTTGCCGGCCAGGATGCCTTGCATCAGGGGCATGTAGGCGGCGATCCCGATCTGGTTTTTGCGGCAGATCGGCAGGACTTCGGCCTCGATTCCGCGCGTCATCAGGTTATAGGCTATTTCATTGAGCGCCACGGGCACACCCATGTCGCGGGCGACTTGCAGCGCGCCCGGACCGAAATTGCTCACGCCCACGGCGCGGACAAGACCGCTCTCCTTGACGGACTGCAAGGCAGCCAGGTTGGCGCGCAGCAGCGTCAGATCGCGGGTTGGCCAGTGGATCAAAAGCAAGTCCAGCTGATCGGTCTGCAGGCGCTTCAGACAGTCTTCGACCGCTTGCCGGTAACCGGGCAGCTGCTCGGTGGTCTGCAGCGGGATCTTATTGATGATTACGGCCTCCTGGCGGCGCCCCTTCAGCGCCTCGCCCAGAGACTGTTCGCTCCGTCCGTCGTTGTAGCCAAAGGCCGTGTCGAACGTGTTAATGCCGCTGTCCAGCGCTTCGGCGACCAGTTCATGGACTGCCTGCTGGCTTTGGGCTCCCCAGTAGCTGCCGGCCTCGCCGCCAAAACTCCAGCAGCCAACGGTCAGCCGGCTGATCCGAATATCCGTATGAGCCAAGGTCATCTGTTCCATGGGGCACCTCCAGAATCGTGATATGGGTAACACCTCCATTTTAGCATACATTGCGCAAACGCCGTCACCGGGCTATGATTTGAAAAGACGGAGGTGGCTGACGTGACACGTGTTTTAGTCGTGGAAGACGACCAGGCTCTGGGAACCGGGCTGGTTTATGCCCTCAGACGCGAGGGCTTTTGCATCCAGCTGGCGGCCAGCCTTGCTGAGGCGCAGGATGCCTTGCAGTCGGGTGTGTATCCGGACCTGCTGCTGCTTGATGTGCTCTTGCCGGACGGGTCGGGCCATACCCTTTGCCAGGCTGTTCGCCAGGGCGGGTTCGGGCCTGACCTCAAGCCACTGCCGGTTATTTTCCTGACCGCCTGTGACAACGAAGCGCAAATCGTGATGGGCCTGAACGGCGGCGGTGACGATTACCTGACCAAGCCGTTTGGCATGCGCGAACTCGTGGCCCGGATCAACGCGGTTTTGCGCCGGCGGGCCGCAGCCGGCCCAGCGGATGGGTCAGGCGTGGTGGAAACGGGACCCATCCGGCTGGACTCGCTGCGGCACAGCGTCTGCCTGGCTGGACGCGATGTGAGCCTGACGGCCACCGAATTCAGGCTGCTCCATTTCCTGATGCGCCATCCCGAGCAGATCCTGTCGCGCAGCCAGCTCCTGGAGGCTCTTTGGGACGAACGCGAAGAATATGTCGACGACAACACGCTGTCGGTTCACATCCGGCATCTGCGCGAAAAGCTGGAAGACGATCCGGCCCGGCCAGAACGGATCCTGACCGTGCGGGGTGTCGGCTACCGGCTGGCGACGCCTGGCCGAGGTGATTGACCATGCTGCAAGCCATCCCGAACCGGGCGCAAAAACAGCTGATCCTGCTGGCACTGGCGCTCCTGCCGCTCCTGCTCCTGGGCAGCTGGCTGGCCGCTGAGGCCGGCGCCGGCCGCTTTGTCGCGGCCCAGCTGGACCAGGACGCGGCCCTGATCGGCATCCTGACCGAACAGGACCATGGCGGCCTGGATCCTAAAGAACTGGCCGCAGTGCTGGACGGGCAGGCCGATCGCGCGGCCGTATCCGCCGGCAAGACGGTTCTCGCCGGGATGGGTATGACCGATGCGGCCAGCCGGAGCCTGTTCAAACGCTATCAGCCGGTACGCCGTGCCTGGTTCTGGAGCCTGTTTGTCCAATCGTTGCTGGTCCTGCTGCTTGTCTTTGGTGCCGCCTGGTTCAGCCTGGCCGGCATCTTCAGGCAAATCCGGCGGCTATCCGCCGCCGCCTCAGCCGTCGAGCACAATCGCCCGCTTGGCGGACGCGATTCGGATCGTGAAGGTGACCTGGCTGCCCTGTGGCGCATGCTGGATGTGCTGGCTGAACGCTCAGCCGCCCGCATGCGGGACATGGCAGCCGACCGCCAGTTCCTGAAAAGCTTCCTGTCGGATGTGTCCCACCAGATCAAGACGCCGCTGGCCTCGCTCAGTCTTTATCACGATTTGCTGCTGGCAGACGGCGAGATGCCGTCCGATCAGCGCCGTTCGTTTCTGGCGCAGGGGATGGCACAGCTGGGCAGGATCGACTGGCTGGTCCAGGGGCTGCTCAAGATGGCGCGGCTGGAAGCCCGCGCGGTCCCGATGGATCGCCGCAAGGCCGACCTGGCTGAGACCGTGCGCGCCGCGGCCGCTCCTTTTGCCAGGCAGGCCGTGCACCAGCAGGTCGAGCTGGTCTGCCAGCTGCCGGAGCCGCTCCTGATCGAACATGACCCCGACTGGGTGGCGGAGGCCTTCAGCAACCTGATCAAGAACGCGCTGGAGCACACGCCGCCCGGCGGCCGCGTGACCCTTGAGGGCGAAGCGGGGCCGATCAGCATCCAGATCCAGATCCGGGATACCGGCAGCGGCCTGGACAGCGCTGAGATCCCCTTTCTCTTTGAACGTTTCTACCGCGGCACGCAGTCTGTCAAGCCCAACGCCGTCGGCATCGGCCTTTCGCTGGCCAGAACCATCCTCGAACGCAACGGCGCCGACTTGTCCGCGGCCGGTATGCCCGGACAGGGGGCCGTGTTCACGGCGACCTTTCTCAGGCAAAGCGCGTCTGACCAACCTTAAACGTTTCTTCACCTGATCTTAAGCTTCCTGGCGTAGACTGGAAACAAAAGTTGCCGGGAGGTTACGATGAGCATCATCGAAGTCAGAAGTTTGGCCAAATGCTACGGCCAGGGGGAGACCGCCGTCCACGCGCTGCGTGACGCTGAGCTGGACGTGCAGGAAGGCGAGTTTGTCGCCGTGATCGGGCCGTCGGGCAGCGGCAAGTCGACCCTGCTGCACCTGATCGGCGGGGTGGACCGGCCGTCTTCGGGGACCGTCACGGTTCGCGGCCTGAACCTGACCGGCCTGAACGAAAAGAAGCTGTCGCTTTACCGGCGCCGCCAGGTGGGCTTTGTCTTCCAGTTCTACAACCTGGTTCCCGTGCTGACCGTCGCGGAGAACGTCACCTTGCCCCTGATGCTGGACAACCTGAAGCCTGATAAGGTCTGGCTGGATGAGCTGCTTGAGCGGCTGGGTCTGGCGGACCGGCGCGACAGCCTGCCCAACCAGCTTTCCGGCGGCCAGCAGCAGCGCACGGCGATCGCCCGCGCCTTGCTGCACCGGCCGGCGATCGTGCTCGCCGACGAACCGACCGGCAACCTGGATTCGCGAAACAGCCGCGAAATCATCAGCCTGCTGCGCGACGCGGTCCGCCATCTGGGGCAAACCTTGATCGTGATCACCCATGACCCGGCGATCGCCAGCCAGGCCGATCGCGTGATCCTGATCGAGGACGGCTATCTGACCGAGCAATCCGCCGTTCGGACGGGAGGGTGAACCGATGCAGTCTTTAGCCCAGCTGAGCCGCCGTTTTCTCAAGCGGCAAAGGAAACGGACCATCCTGACGGCGGTCAGCATCGTGATGGCCACTGCCCTCTTTGCCGGTGTCGGGCTGCTTTTCACCAGCCTGATCGCATCCTTCATTATGACAGAACAGATGGAATCGGGATCCTGGCACTACCATGTCAGCGGGCTGACCGTTGAGCAGGCCCGCCAGCTGCAGGCCAACATCCGCATCGACGAGGCTGGCCTGCTCGCGGTCAGCGGCCTTTTCGCCCGCATGCCGGATCAGGCGGGTGTCGGTTCCGCAGACCAACCGCGCTGGCTGATCCTGCGCGATACCGGCCATTTGCCGGACGGCCTGACCCCATACCGGCTGATGTCCGGACGCTTGCCGGAACACGCCGGGGAACTCGCGCTCGACCCGCTGGCGGCGACGCTGCTGGGCGGTATGGATCTGGGCGATTCGGTCACCTTGCCGCTCGAACAGCGATTTTGTGCCACAGCTGCCGCATCCCTGGCGCGCACCTTCACAGTGGTCGGGCTGTTTGCCTGGATGGACAGCGCCCTGCCGGAGGATGTCTATCACGCGCTCACCGTCGTGCCGCCGGACGAGCAGCAGTTCGCCGAATTGTACCTGACGGTTCGCCCGGCTGCCCGTTACGAAGACCAGCTGTTCGCCGCCCTGTCTGACGTCGTCCCCGGCGCGGACCAGGCTGACAGGCGCTGGCAAAGCAAGTACACGGCCCCGGAAAGCGGCCGTTTGCATGTCAGGACACATGAGGGCCTGCTTCGCTACTACGGCCAGACGTCGCATGATCCGACCAACCGCGTCATGTTGGGTGTCTTTATCCTGTTGACCGCGATCATCATGGTTTCGGTGATCTTCGTGATTCGGAACAGCTTTTCCATGTCCGTCACCGAACGGCTGAGCGAATTCGGTCTGCTGCGGGTTGTCGGCGCGTCGCCGGCACAGATCCGCAGCCTGGTGCTGCAGGACGCCTGGCAGCTGGCCCTGGCCGGTATTCCCCTCGGCCTGTTGGCCGGACTGGGCGCCATGGCCATCACGATCGGGGCGGTGGCCAAGGTTGACCTGCCGGTTATCCGCAACATGAAGCTGGTCATGAGTCCGACCGCGCTGCTGCTGGCTGCCGGCCTGTCGCTGGTGACCTTATTCCTGGCCGCGTTCAGCCCCGCCGTGCGGGCTTCCCGCCAGGCGCCGGTCGAGGCGATCCGTCATTTGGGCTCCTGCCAGGTCAAGCCTGGCAGCGATCGCAAGGTCTGCCAGGGCCGCCTCGGGCGATGGCTCCTGGGGGCACCCGGTGCGCTGGCCAGCCGCAATGTGCGCCGCGATAAACGCCGCTTCCGGACGACCGCGCTGTCGGTGGCTGTCAGCGTCGTCCTGTTTCTGGCTGCCGGCGGCCTGTCGCTGCAAATGCGAACGTCCCTGGCGGCATTCAACAGCGAGCAGACCGATTTCACCGTTAGCGTCTACGCGTCCCGGGATTTAGGCTGGAATTCTGAGTTGCTGCAGCTTCGTGAAACCCTTTCCGGACAGCCTGAGGTCGCCCGTTTGGCGCTGGTTGGACGCGCGTTCATCAGCGCGCCGCTCAAGGCGGACCAACTTGCCCCGGCTTGGATTGAAGCATACCGGAAGATGGCGGAAATCAACGGCATGCATATAACCAGATCGGAAGCTGCGGCCGAACTGCTCGGCGATGATGTATTTCCGGTTGAGCTGGTTCTGGCGGACAGACCCTTGCTTGATGAGCTGAACGTGAAAGACCCCGACTCAATCTGGCAAGCCATGGAAAGCGGTCAGGTCCTGCTCAGCCAGACTGGAAGCATCCGGATTGGTTCCATTGGCGGCGCTACGGGCCCTTTAACCACGCTGGGACAGGGGGACGCATTCCCGCTTCAGGATATTGAAACGGGAAATGGGCAAGGCCAGATGGCGATGATCCTGGACTTGCCGGACCAACTGGCGATCGCAGCCGAAATCGAAGACCAGCCCTGGTTTGTGGCGGGCGCTTTTTCCGGCATGCCGACCGTGCGTCTGATCGTGTCGCAGGCTTACGCGAACCAGCATTTCCTGGCACAGCCCGCTTTTGCGCGCAGCGTGACCTGGCAGCTGTTGCTGGATGCGCACCCGGGCCAGGAAAAGACGCTGCAGAAACGTCTTGCCGACCAGCTGGGCGGTCGGGAAGGCGACGGCCTGAGCGTGCAGGACAACTACGCCAATCTGCAGCGGGCCCGCGATTACGTTTTTGTCATGGATGTCTTCCTTTATGGGTTCACGATCGTGATTATCCTGATCTGCGCCATGAACATCATCAACATCGTCACGACGCAGATCGTGCTGCGGCGGCGCGAACTGGCCATGCTGCGGGCCATCGGCATGAGCGGCACACAGCAGACGGTCATGCTGCTGGCCGAGAGCGCCCTGTACGGGTTAACCGGTGCCCTTTGGGGCAGCGCGGCAGGCTTGCTGCTGCTGGCGGCCCTGACCCGGCAGACAGACCAGCTGCTCGCCGGCAGCGGGCTGCAGGGCGTTCCCTGGCCCCTGGTTCTCTGGACGCTGGCCGGCGCCCTGGTGCTGTCCCTGCTGGCGGGCATCCTGCCGATCCGGCGCGTGCGCCGCGCCAGCATCGTCGATGCGATCCGGGAAGACGGCTGATCCGCTCAGGGCTGGCCCTGCGAAACGAACAGGGCTTTAATCAGGCTGACACCGTGTTCGATCTGCTGGTCACGCTGCGGGCTGGACCAGCTGACGATCGCCTGGCCGCGCACCTTAAGTCCTTTATCCTGGCATATGCCCCCCATGCGGGCAAGGGCGCGATTGCCGCCCATCCAGGGCCTTTTCAGGTGCATGGTGACAAAGCAGGCGGCCGGTTTGGCATCTGCGGATGGCAGCTGGCTGAGGTAGGCCTGGATGACCGGATTGATGTTGAAGCCGCGTACCGGTGCGCCGAAGATCAGGGCGTCGTAAGGCCGGATGTCCGGACAGGCTTTGAAGGACACCTGTTCCGGCCGTGCGGCCGCGTCGTCGACAGCTTCGATCCGCTCCAGCGTCGCATCATGTCCTTGTTCTTGCAAAGCCTGGCAAAGGGTTTCGGCGACAGACCAGGTATGCCCGGTCCGGGTATGGATGATCAGGCCTATTTTCATATGGACCCTCCTCGATAAAAGGTTTTTTCACAGCGCCAGTATACCGGTTTTCCCTGTTGCTGAAAAGAATCAGTTTTCTTGTGCTATCATGGAAGCAGGGAACGACGGGAGGCATGACTGTGCGCATAACGGATATCCGGACACAAATCGTCGACTGCTTTCGCACCAACTGGGTTTTTGTCTTTGTGGAAACCGATGCCGGCCTGACCGGGGTCGGTGAAGGGACGCTCGAATACAAGGAGCAGGCGCTGGCCGGAGCCGTCGCGCACATCCGCGCGGCCCTGCTTGGCCAGGACCCGACCACGATCGAGAAGCATCGCCACGACCTGTATCGCGACGCCTACTGGCGCGGCGGGCCGGTTCTGATGTCGGCCATATCAGCTGTCGACATGGCGCTGTGGGATCTGCTCGGCCAGTCGCTGGATGTGCCGGTTTACCAGTTGCTGGGCGGCAAGTGCCGGGACCGGGTGCGGATCTATGTCAACGGCTGGTTTGCCGGCGCCCGTACACCCCGGGAATTTGCCGACAAGGCGAAGGAGACGGTCGCCCGCGGCATTACGGCCATGAAGTGGGACCCCTTTGGCAAAGCCTACCTGGATCTGACGCCCCGGGACCTGCACCAGGCGCTGGCTTGTGTCGCCGCGGTCCGTGATGCCGTCGGCGACGAGGTCGATTTGCTGATCGAGGGACACGGGCGGTTCAACGTGCCGAATGCGATCCGCGTCGCCCGGGAACTGGCCGCATTCAAACCGCTCTTTTTCGAAGAGCCGGTGCCGCCGGACAACCTCGAGGCCCTGGCCGAGGTGCGCGCCCAATCGCCGGTCGCCATCGCCGCCGGCGAACGGTTGTACACCCGCCATGACTTCTGGCGCCTGATCGAGCTCAAGGCCGCCGATTATCTGCAGCCGGATATCAGCCATGCCGGCGGACTGACCGAGCTGAAGAAAATCGCCGCTTTGGCGGATACCGCCTGCCTGCCCTTTGCCCCCCATAACCCCAGCGGGCCGGTCGCCAACGCCGCGACGCTGCAGCTGGCGGCCAGCGTGCCGCAGTTTTCGCTGTTGGAAATCATGGTCAGCGATGTCGCCTGGCGCCGGGAGATCTGCGACGAGCAGCTGCAGCTGCAGGACGGCTGCCTGCTGATCCCGGACAAACCGGGCCTCGGCATTCATATCGACGAGATCGCCTGCGCCCGCCACCCTTATCAGCCGCACAGCCTGCGCCACTACACCGGCGCCCTGACCGATATCCGGCCGCCTGAAACCAGAGCTTATTTCTAAACGGCGCCAAGACCAGGAGGGAAGTATGGAAAACATCAAAATCCGTGACGTGCGCACCATTTTAACGGCACCTGAGGGGATCGGACTGGTCGTTGTCAAGGTTGAAACCACCGAGCCGGGCCTTTACGGCCTGGGCTGTGCCACCTTCACCCAGCGCAGCCTGGCCGTGAAAAGCGCAGTCGACGATTACATGAAGCCGTTTCTGATCGGCAAGGATCCGCAGCGGATCGAGGACATCTGGCAATCTGCCATGGTCAGCGCCTATTGGCGCAACGGTCCGGTGCTCAGCAATGCCGTGTCCGGTGTCGACATGGCCTTGTGGGATATCAAGGGCAAACTGGCCGGTCTGCCGCTCTACCAGCTGCTGGGGGGCAAATGCCGCGAAGCCGCTGCCGTCTATCGCCATGCCGACGGGCGTGACCGCCAGGAAGTCCTGGAGCACGTGATGGCGCTGCGCGAACAAGGTTACCGCTTCATCCGCTGCCAGATCGGTGGTTACGGCGGACGGGGGCACACGCTCCACACACCCGAGCAGGCGCTGCCCGGCGCCTATTTCGACCCGGCGGCCTATACGCGCAGCGTGATCCGCCTGTTCGAGTTTTTGCGTACGCACCTCGGATCCGAGCTGGAACTGCTGCACGACACGCACGAGCGGCTGGCGCCGATCGACGCCGTGCGCCTGGCCAGGGATCTCGAGCCGTTCCGCCTGTTTTTCCTGGAGGATGTCCTGCCGCCCGAGCAGATCGATTGGTTTCGCATGCTGCGCAGCCAGTGCGCCACCCCGATCGCCATGGGCGAGCTGTTCAACAACCCGCGTGAATGGCTGCCCCTGATCCAGGAGCGCCTGATCGATTACATCCGGGTCCACATCAGCCAGATCGGCGGCATCACGCCGGCCAGAAAGCTGGCGATCCTGTGTGAGGCCTTCGGTGTGCGGACCGCCTGGCACGGGCCCGGCGATGTTTCACCGGTCGGCCATGCCGCCAACGTGCACCTGGATATCGCCAGCCACAATTTCGGCATCCAGGAATGGTGCGGCCTGTCCGAACGCCTGCAGGACGTGTTCCCGGGCTGTCCCCAGGTCCGGGACGGCTTTGTCTACCCCAACGACGCGCCCGGGCTCGGCATCGACCTGGACGAAGAGCAGGCGGCCCGCTATCCCTGCGAAAACCGCCTGCCGCAGTGGACCTTGGCCCGCCTGCCGGATGGTACATCTGTCAGGCCCTGATCCTATAGCTGGAGGTGTTCAAGATGAAAAAGATACCGATTGGGCCCGGCTGGTTCCAGGCGTCGGCGATTGCCCTGGGCTGCATGCGCATCAGCACCCTGAGCGACCGGGAGGCGGAACAGCTGATCCGCACGGCCCTGGATGAAGGGATCGACTTTTTTGACCACGCCGACATCTACGGCGGCGGACGCTCCGAAGAAGTTTTTGCCCGGGCGGCCGGTTTGAGCGCGGACACGCGCGAGCAGGTCAAGATCCAGACCAAGTGCGGCATCCGCAAAGGGTATTTCGATTTTTCGCGCGACCACATCCTGGCGTCGGTCGACGGCAGCCTCAAGCGGTTGAAGACCGACTACATCGATGTGCTGCTGCTGCACCGCCCGGACACGCTGGTCGAGCCGGAAGAAGTTGCGGAAGCCTTCTCGACGCTGCACAGAACGGGCAAGGTGCGCTTCTTCGGGGTCAGCAACCAGAATCCGAACCAGATCGAGCTGCTCAGGCAGGCGGTGGTCCAGCCGCTGGGCGTCAACCAGCTGCAGCTCAGCCTGGCGTTCTCCGGCATGATCGACGCTGGATTGAATGTCAACATGCAAAACAGCGCGTCGGTCAACCACGACAACGGCATCCTGGACTATTGCCGGCTGCACCGCATCACGATCCAGCCCTGGTCGCCGCTGCAGTACGGCTTCTTTTCAGGCGTCTTCCTCGGCAGCGACAAGTATGCCGAGCTGAACCGCACGATTGCCGGGCTGGCCACCCAATACGAGGTGCCTGAAGCGGCGATTGCTATCGCCTGGTTGCTGCGCCATCCTGCCGGGATGCAGCCGATCGTCGGCACCACCCATGCCGGCCGGCTTAAGGACATTTGCCAGGCCGCCCGCGTCACGCTGACCAGGCCCGAATGGTACTCACTCTACCGGGCCGCCGGCAATACGCTGCCCTGACAGGGGCGGGGAGGAAGGGCAAGATGCAAAACTGGATCGACTTGCTGTCGCAGCCGACACAGGAGATGCTGTACCAGCCGCTGGCTGTCCGGGTCCGGATTGCGCAAACAGATCCCGCATATATCCACGATCCTGTCGCCGTCGACTTGTGCCTGGCGTTGAAACTGCCGGGCAGGAAAAACCTGAAAAAAGTGTCGGACCTGGAGAATCATCGCATCGCGGCGCGCGCGGCCCATTACGACCAGCTGGTGCGCCGCCACCTGCAGGACCGGCCTGACCTGGTTGTCATTAACCTGGGCGCGGCGCTGGACACGCGCTTTTACCGGGTGGACAACGGCCGTTTGCGTTGGTATGACATCGACATGCCGGACGTGATCCATTTCCGCCGTCAGCATCTGCCTGCCCACGAACGCGTCACCGAACTCGGCCTGTCGCCGTTCGACCCCGCCTGGCCGCATCAGATTGTTTATGAAGATCCGGGCCAATTGCTGTTTCTGGCGGAAAACCTGTTTGCCTATCACCAGGAAAGCGAGATCCGCCGGCTGCTCGAATTGCTGGCAACCGCGTTTCCGGGTTCTACGCTTTTTTGTGACATCCAGTCGCGACGGGCCAAGCGGGGCCGCCCGGACCACCCGTTTGTCTTTCTGCTCGACCGGGCCGAAGCGCTGAAGCACCTGGAATACCGGCTGAGGGTCAGCCAGATCTGGCCGGTCGGCAGCCTTTTTGCCGAGAAGCAGCCGGCGCTTGTGCGTCTGCGCAACCGCTGGCCGGCGGTCAGAAAAACCAATCAGATCATAACCCTGCAGTTCAATGAACCGCCGCGGCGCGCCTGACCGGGTGGGTTACATGTCTTCGAACGGGTAGACATCCGGCACCGGCCGGTTCAAGTAACCAAGGTAGAGGGCGTCGTAGCCGATCACAATTTCCTCGTCGGTCGGGATGACCATGACAGAAAGCGGATGATCCGGCTTGATCCGGCTGGTGCCGATGATGACCTCTTGCTTGCGCAGGAGGTTTTTGTCCGCGTCGAGCCGGATGTCCAGGGCCTCGAGAAAAGACAGGATCTTCTGACGGACATAAGCTTCGTTTTCGCCCAGTCCGGCGGTGAAGACCAGGGCGTCGGTCCAGGGCAGGGTCGCCCAATACTGGCCGATGTATTTGGCCACCCGGTAGGCGTACATGTCGATAACCGCGGCGGCGTCTGCGTCGCCGTCCAGGGCTTTGGTACGGATGTCCTGCATCATGTTGGTCTTGGCGATGGCTTTCAGGCCGCTCTCTTTGTTCAGGTCGTGCAGAACCTTGTCAAACGCGTCGGCGCGGCTGAGCTTGTCTTCGCTGACGAGTTTGCCGGCGACGTGGGCAATCAGGGCCGGATCGATATCCCCCGAGCGCGTGCCCATGATCACGCCCTCGAGCGGTGTGAATCCCATGGAGGTGTCGGCCGAACGTCCTGACGCGATCTTGGTCAGGCTGCAGCCGTTGCCCAGGTGGGCGGTGATGCCGTTGAAGCGGGCGAACGGGATGTTTAAAAGCCGCGCGGCACGCCGGGCGACATACATGTGCGAGGTGCCGTGAAAGCCGTATTTACGCACGCCGTAATCCTGGTACCAGCGGGTCGGGATCGCGTAACGATAGGCGTAGGAGGGCATGGTTTCATGAAAGGCGGTGTCGAAAACAGCGACCTGGGGCACATCCGGCAGCAGCCGTATGCTTTCTTCGAGCCCGGTCAGGTTGGGCGGATTGTGCAGCGGCGCGATCGGGATCAGGTCACGGATGGCCGCCAGCACCTGGTCATCGACCCGGACACTGCTGTTGTAGCGGTCGCCGCCATGGACGACGCGGTGGCCGACGGCGACGATCGAAGCGCGGTCGATACCGATCTTTTCCAGAACCGCAAATACCTCGACGAGTGCGTCGCGATGCAGGGCAAGCGGTACTGTCACGACCTGCCGGGTACCTTGCTGTTCATATTTCAGCCGGCTTTTGGCCGGGTTGCCGATCTCTTCGGCGATGCCTTGCAGAACGGCCTGCAGATGCAGTTGTGCATCCAGGGCAAACAGGTTGAATTTTACAGACGAGCTGCCGCAGTTCAGAACCAGCAGGTGCTTGGTCATAGTACCCTCCCGACAAAAACCCGGCCAGAAAACGGCGCAGGCAGATAAAAAGATTCTCGTTTATTGTAACATGTCATCCGCGCCAGCAACAGGGGCCTGGCGGTGCGGATGGCGCGAAACTTGCACGATGTGTATACAATATGAAAATTTAATGATAATGACCTGAAAGAACCAGGATAAGTTCCTGAAACGGCTTGATGACAGCGTCGCGAACGGGCATTATGCCGGGCCTGCCCGGATTGTTTTGTTTCAATTTATAAAGATTAATCTGCTGGTTGATGGCCTCTTCGTGAAATAGTGTCAAAAAGTGCTCATAATAGGCCGTTATACCGATATTTGAATCGATATGTTCATTAAAAAACATAACTATATTAATGATATGTAATGCAAATGTTTCTGTTTCGTTCGTTTTTCTATTTGACAGGAGCGGCAGATGCCTGTAGAATTCCATAGGGTAAACACACGGCGGTGCACCACGCCCTGTTTGGATCAAGAGAGGAGACTAACATGAAATTAAGAATATTTACGATTGTATGTGCGTTAAGCCTGCTGCTCACAGCTACCCTGCTGGGTGGATGTGCCACGCAAGCTGAAGAGGCAAAAGACAGCTTGCAGCGTGTCTTGGACGCGGGCAAACTGACGGTCGTCGGCAGCGGCGGCTACCGTCCATTTAACTATATCAGTGAAAATGGCGACGTCATCGGGTTCGATGTCGATACCGGTGCGGAAATCGCCAAGCGCTTGGGGGTTGAACTCGACTATGTCACATCGGACTGGGACGGTCTGACCGAAGGCTTGCGTGCCGGGCGCTACGATGCGATCTTGGGCAGCATGGCCATTACCTACGACCGGATGAAAGTCATCAACTTTTCTGCTCCGTATTATTACTCAGGTGCCCAACTGATCGTACGCAAGGATTCCGGCATTACGGATCCGGCAGAAATGGAAGGCACGAAGATTGCGGTTGCGACTGGCAGCAACTTTGTCCGGGACGCTGAGGATCTCGGTGCCGAACCGGCACTGTACCAGGATGACAATGCGACCATCATGGAGCTGATCGCTGACCGCGTTGATGGTGTGATCACGGACCGGTTGGTTGCCCTGGAGACGATCGGCAAGATCAGCGGCGGCGATGAGCTGGAGCTAAGCGGCGAACTGCTGCGCCTCGAAGAGATGGGCATTGCGATCAACAAAAACGACGTGACCTTGCTGGAACGCATCGACGAAATCCTGGCCGAGATGCATGCAGACGGCACCATGAAAGCGATCAGTGAACGCTGGCATGACGGCATGGACATTACAGTCAAATAAGGCATTCGCCGCAAACCAACTGACGATGATCAAAAGCAAACGGGCAGGGCTGGTGACAGTCCTGCCCGTAAGGGCTGCTCGACAGCCCTTCTTCATGGAATCAGGAGATTGACTATGGCAGGAAATTCCGTCTTTAGCTGGGAGCTGATCAAGGGCTTTTTACCAGCAGCACTCATGACGTTACAGGTGACAGCCCTTGGCATTTCGGCAGGGTTGCTGCTGGGCCTGGTCTTCGGGCTGCTGCGTTTGGCCCGGAACCCGCTCGTTAACGCGCCGGCCAAACTCTACATCTACGTCATTCGCGGCACGCCGTTGCTGGTTCAGCTGCTGCTGCTTTATTTCGGCCTCTACCACTTCGTTAAGCTGGACCAGCTGACGTCGGCTGTTGTGGCTCTGGGTGTTCACAACGGCGCCTATATCGCAGAAATCATCCGCGGTGCCATTCAAAGTGTCGACCGCGGCCAGCGGGAAGCCGGCATCTCCCTGGGCATGACCGGTCCCAAAGTCATGAGGCGGATCATCCTGCCCCAGGCTGTCAAGCGGGCCATCCCGCCGCTGGGCAACCAGTTCATCATCGCGCTCAAGGACTCCTCGCTGGCCAGTGCCATTGGGGTACGGGAATTACTGCTGTATTCCCGCCAGCAGGCGTCCGCGAATGCCATGACCCTGGAGATGATGCTGCTGGCTTCTGTTTTTTACCTGATCATGACCAGCATCCTGACCTTCCTGACCCGCACCGCTGAAAAGCGGCTGCAGATCAGCGACCACCGGACGTCCTGAATGGCATACATGGGAGAAAAGGAGCAGATATGATCCAGATAAATCAACTCAGCAAATGGTATGGCAAACTAAAAGTGCTCGAATCGATCGACCTGCACGTGGCCCCGAGCGAGGTTGTCGTGATCATCGGAGCCAGCGGTTCCGGCAAAAGCACCTTGCTGCGCTGCGTCAATTTCCTGGAACGTGCCCAGCGGGGGACGATTGAAATCGACGGCGTCAAGGTCAACCACAAGACCAGGAAACTGCATGAGATCCGCCAGGAGGTGGGGATGGTTTTCCAGCACTTTAACCTGTTCCCGCACATGACGGTGCGCAGCAACGTCATGGAAGGTCCGCGGCAGGTGAAGCAGTTGCCGGCTCAGGAAGCCGGTCAGATTGCAGAAAACCTGTTGGCTAAGGTTGGCCTGAGTGACAAGGCAGACGTCTACCCGGCCGTTCTCTCAGGCGGCCAGAAACAGCGGGTCGCGATCGCCCGGGCTCTGGCGCTAAATCCGAAAATCATGCTGTTTGACGAACCGACATCCGCACTTGACCCTGAACTGGTCGGCGAGGTGCTGCGTGTCAT
>JAAYJD010000209.1 GCA_012523135.1 Clostridiaceae bacterium | reverse complement strand
TAGGAACGGCCCGAGAGCGGGTCGCGGATGGCGCCGCCGATGCAGGTGGCCGCGCCGCCGAAGGGCTCGATCTCGGTCGGGTGGTTGTGGGTCTCGTTCTTGAACATGACCAGGTAGTCGGTCGGCTGACCGTCGACCGGAATCGTGACCCGGATGCTGCAGGCGTTGATCTCGTCCGATTGATCGAGGTCGTCCAGCAGGCCGTCCTGGCGCAGGGCCTTCATGGCCAGCGTGGCCAGGTCCATCAGGCAGGGGGGCTTGTTGGCAACCTTGTCGCCGTGGACCCGGCTGCGCAGGCGGATGTAGTCGTCCCACTCGCGGGCCAGCAGCCGGCCCAGCGGCTGTTCGTGGGGAAAGGTCACCTGGCGGATCCGGGTCAGAAAGGTCGTGTGGCGGCAGTGGTCGGACCAGTAGGTGTCAAGCACGCGCAGTTCGGTCCAGGTCGGGTCGCGCCCTTCCTTTTGGAAATGCGTCTGGATGAACTGCAGGTCGGCCAGGGTCATGGCAAAGCCGCCCGCAGCGAGCAGCTGGCCGACCGCATCCGGATCCATGTCCCGGAAGCCGGCGACAGCGGCGATCGCTGCGGGCGGCTCGAGGCGATCCTCAAGGCTGTCCGGCTTGTCCAGGGCGGCCTCGCGCGACTCGACCGGGTTGATCAGCCAGGCACGGACCCGTTCCCGCTCGTCCGGGGTCAGAGTTCCGTCGAAGGCGTAGATCCGGGCCGTCTTGCATAGCGGCCGGGCACCGCCGGTCAGGATCTGCAGACACTGGGCCGCGGAGTCGGCCCGCTGGTCGTACTGGCCGGGCAGGGCCTCGACCGCGACCAGGAAATCGGGTCGGCCGAAATCACAGGCTTCGCCCTCGGTCTCGTCGACCGGCGGCTCAAAGAAGACGATCGGGCGCGCCTGGGCGAACGGGCCGTCGCCGATGCCGCTGACATCGTAGCGGTTGTAGATGCGCAGCGCCCGGATGCCAGTGACGCCCAGGGTCAGCTGCAGGTCGCCGAGCAGGCCGGCGGCCTCGATGTCGCAGCCGGCCTTCTTGCGCACATAGAGGCGCCGCACCTGGCGGTCGCGTGGTTGTTCGGTCATCGTCTGGCTCCTCTCGCTGCTGGCCCGGGTTCCACCCGCGCCTGTCCGGTCAACGAATGGGAACGATCAGGCCTTGTCGTCAGGCCGGGTCAGCTTGTCCAGCACCTCGGTGCTGCGGCGCAAAAACTCGGCCATATCCTCGGCCGTCAGCGAACCGTGGCCCAGGCGGGCCAGGTCGTAGATCTGGCGGGCCAGCAGGTCGGCCTTCTCTTCCTGTCCGGGCAGCTCGGCCAGGGCCGACAGGCGGCTGACCAGCGGCTGGTCGTCGTTGACCACCAAGGTCAGCTCGAGCGGGAACATGCTGTCGATATCCATGCCGTCCTGGCCGCTGCTCATGCGCTCGAACTGCTTGCGCATCTCCTGCATGCGGCGCGACTCCTCGGATTCGGCGATCATGGCCGGCAGGGCCTTCTCGCCCAGCGTCTGGACTTTGACCTCGAGCTTGTCGTTGCCGCTGGCTTTGCGGAACAGCTCGGTCAGGCGCTCGGCGTGGGCGCTGTCGCTGTCCTTGCCGCCCAGTTCGGCGTCGACGCGCTTGCACTTCTTGCCCTGGTGCTTGTACTCGATGAACGACATGAAGTGGTTGGCGATCTCCTGGTCCATGACGATCACGGCCAGGTCGCGGGCACGGGCCATCTGGACATAGGCGACCTGCTGCTTGGGATCCGGCGTGTAGAGGATCGGGTCGTCGAGGTCGGAGAGCACCTTGTAGGTCTTGTCGACGGTCTGGTAGAGGACGATGTCCTTGACC
>JAAYJD010000026.1 GCA_012523135.1 Clostridiaceae bacterium | reverse complement strand
CCGCTGATCCAGAAGACGGGAGCCAGGCCGGCCAGGCTCCCGATCGCGCCAAAGATCAACGGGCTGATGCTCTGACCGAGGTAGTTTCCCATGACACGCAAAGCCAGAACCTGGCTGCGTTGCTCCGGCGGCGCCACTTCGGATACAGCCAGCAGGGTCATGGGGGTTGCCAGGCCCAGCGTCAGGCCAGCCATGCCCGCCGACAGGAACAGCAGCCAGGTCACCCGAAACAGGCCGTGGGCAGCCAGGAACAAACCACCCAGCAGCAAACTGAGGATCAGCAGGCGGTCACGCCGGAACCACTTGATCAGGTAGCGCAAGAACGGTCGGATCATCATCTGCGCAATCCCATAGGTGCTCATAATGGTGCCGATCAAGAGCGTCGGCAAGCCGATTTCGTTGCAATAGAGCGGGAAATAGCTGACAAGGACCTCCGTTGAAAACAGCACAACCGCGCTGATCATGATCGTGCGCAGGATATTGCGGTCGGCGATCAGGCCAAGGGTCTGCAAAGGGGCCGGCCGGCTTCCCGATGGACGCTGCTGGGGTATGACCAGGGCAATCAGCAGACATAGGGTTCCGAGAATCGCCGCGCCCCAAAAGCCCAGGCTGGTTCCGAACCGGCTGTTCATGTAACCGCCCAGCACCGGTCCAACAAAATGCCCCGCGGAACCGGTAAAGGAGATCATGCCGATATAGAATTCCCGTTTCCCGCCCAGTTCCAGCCCGGCCAGGACGGTCTGGCTGCTGAGCAGGATCATGACATGCGAGATTCCCATGAGGATGGCGCTCAGCGCGATCAGCACGATGGTTGGGGCATAAGCCAGGCCCAGCGCGCTGAGCAGAAACAAAGCAGCGCCAAACCGCAGCGGCAGGCCGGAGCCCTTTAGGTCGATGTAACGGCCCAGGGGCAAGGCCAGAACCGATTGGCTGACGCTGTATAGCGACGTGATGACCCCGATCACCAGCATGCTGGCCTGGCGCTCGGACGCCAGCAGGGAGACATACGGCCGGGCTGAAAACAAGGCCGAATAGTGCATGAAATTCAGCGCGATATAAAGAACGGGGCCTGCCTTTTGCCGTAACGACTGCATCGGAGCGCTGTCCTGCCTCAACTGGATTGGAGCTGAACCGCCCAGTCCAGATCAGCAAACACGCCCCGTTTCATAACCTTGCGCACGAGGCGGAGATGCTCGAGGTCCTCCAGCGGGTCTTTCTCCACGATGATCAGATCGGCCCGTTTACCGGGCTCAACCGTGCCGCAGCATTCTTCCAGTCCGCAGATTCGGGCTGCGTTCGCGGTCGCGGTCAGAATGCACGCCATATTGGTCAGTCCGCAGGCGTGAAACAGCTGCATTTCGGTGACAACATCGCCAAAGGTGTCTGTGCCGCAGCCGATCGTGATGCCATGCGATGCCGCGAGCTGAATGCTTTGCTTGAGCGGCTCCACGACACGCCGCTGGATCAATTCGCCAAGTTCCCGGCTGCCTGACCGCAACTCGCGGTCAGCGACAGCCGTGATCCCGGACAGTGTCGGCACGTAAAACACGTGCCTTTCCTTCATGATCGCCAGGGCTTCCTCGTTCAGATTGACGCCATGCTCGATGCAGTCGACCCCCGCCTCTAATGCCCGCAGAATCGACCGCTCCCCCATCGCGTGAACCGTGGTGCGCTTGTTGCGGTCATGCGCTTCCTCGATTCCGGCGCGCAGTTCGTCCAGGCCCATTTCGGCCCAGGACGGATCCTCGTGTTCCGGCATGCCGCCGATGCCGCCGCTGGCCATGAACTTGATGAAATCCGCGCCCTGCTTGATTTCCATCCGCACCGCTTTCCTGACTTCATCCGGCCCGTCGACTTCAACCGCCCCCTGGTAACGGTGGGTTTCGTGGCCGCCGGTAGCCGCGATGCCAAAGCCGCAGGACAGAACGTCGGGGCCCTTGACAATACCGGCCCGGGTCATGTCCCGCAGCGCGTTGTTGACCCGATTTTTTGACGCGCAGTCCCGCAGCGTGGTCACGCCGGCGAAGAGCTCGCGCCAGGCGTTTTTCATGGCCCAGACGATGCGGTAGGTGTCCGGGGCGTTTTCCACGGCTGCCGCTCCGACGCGAAAAACCTGCTGCTGCCTGGCCGCCAGGTGCCTTCGTTGAATATGGACATGCAAATTAAACAAGCCGGGCAGCAGGGTGCAGCCGCGCAAGTCTACTGTGCAGTCGGCTGGCCCCGCCTCCTCCGGATACTGGCCGATTCGGACAATCTTGTCCGATTCGACCAGCACCCAGGCATCTGCCAGGGGCGTCTCGTGAATGCCATCGATCAGGGTAACATGGTCCAGCTTGGTGATCACAATCCGTCAGCTCCTCTATCACTTGCAGCCGGTCAGGCTTTCTGGATCAGGTAATACAGCGACGAGTTTTCCCGTGTGTTGCCGATCTCGAAGTGCAGGACACCGTCCTTAACCGCAAGCCAGGTCGATCCGGTTACAAAACCCTCGTAATCGATGGAGAGGATCTGCACCTGCTCCAGGCTTGTCTCCAGGGACAGCGACGCCTGGATGACTTCGATCATCAGGGGTCCTTCGCCTTCATCGATCTGCTGGGTCTTGTCGCCGTTGTAGCGGGCCCCCTTGTTGTCGGCGCGCCCGACCGCGGTCAGCAGCAGATTGCCCGAACGGGCGATCGGCTGGTCGTCCAGGGCAGAGATGGCCAGCGTATAAAAATCGTTCTTGGCTGTCACCTCAAGCCCGCGCAGGCTGACCGATTCGTCTCTGCGGCGCACCCCGTAGACCGCCTTGGTCCTGTCCGTGTCGATATAGCCGTTGCCCAGCTTCTTGTTTCGGAACATTTCACCCGTGTCGGAGAGGATTTCGTCACCATCAAACAAATCGTCGTGCAGGTCGGCGCTCAAGTCCGCCGTCACCTCGCGGCCGGGCAGCTGGATGTTGACGCGATGCTGTTCCGGCGCTGCGTTCAACGCGGTAGCGGTCATGCGTGTATCGCCGCGCTGGTTGGCCTGGAGAGCAATTTCCTGCCTGGCTACCTGCAGATCGCCGCGCCGCACGATCAGGGCGGCATGGTAGAACAGGCCGAACTTGGCCGGATCGTTGTAGTTGTCCCAGCCGCCGCGTCCGTACGAATTGCTTAAGATCAGTTCGCGTCCCATGCGCGAGGTCAGCCAGGATTCGGTATTGTTCCCGTAGCGGTAGGTGTGGATCGTCGCGCCGCCCCAGTCCTGGAAGGCCAGGATCCCGGCCACATGCAGCGGGGCCGCAGCCCGGTACTCGTTCGGCCAGACCGAATCCCACTCCGAGATAAACAGCGGCTTGTCCGGCAGCGCCATCATGGCCAGCATCGTCCCGAACGAGCGGTCGATCGCCAGCGGATTCCGGTTCGTGATGTTGGCCTGGGTGCCCAGCCAGATGTATTCGTGGTTATCCACGAAATCGCAGTCCTCGTGGGCTTCCACCACCGACATGGCATGTGCCTGGTTGCTGCCGGTCAGCGGGTATTTCACGCCGAGCTCTTTCATGGTGGCGAGCATTTCCTGGTTGTAACGCCGGAACATTTCAGTATAGAAGGCGTGCATGTCCTCGTCCGGATTGACGAAATCGATGATGTCATCTCCCTTATTTGGCAAGCCGTTGTCAGCGGCCCAACTGCGGTAATGCTCGCACAGCTCGTGGCGGTACGGCTCGGCCGTTGCCTTCTGGGCATAAAAGGACGCTTCGTTGACACACTCCGACAAAGCAATGCAAGGGTCGTCGATGTAGCGGAGCTTGGTGTACGGATTGTAGTGCGTCAGCAGGTCATGGATGAATTTCTTCTGCAGCTCGATGAGCCGCCGGTTATAAAGGCAGTACGGCCTGGCGCCGTCAGCCAGCTGGATCGCATTTTCCAAACCGTCGCCTTCACGAAAACGCCGGTACGTCAGCAGGTCAAGGTAGACATAAACGCCTTCCTGCTTCAGACAGTAGATGAAATAGTCCAGCAAATCCATGGAATGGGGATCGAGGGTCTGCGTGTTCTGCAGCAATCCCCCCTTGGCAAACTGGAACAAACTGGGTCTGGCCCATTCCGAGTCCATCTGGTGGAAGCGGATCATGTTCAGGCCCATCATGGCCATGCGCCTGGCCAGTTTGGGGGCGTGGTCCTTCGGGGGGAAGCAAGCGCCGCTGTTAAAATTGGATCCCCAGAAGCGGACCGGCGTACCGTCTTCGAAGACAAAGCGCCTGCCGGCTGTTTTCAGAAAGCCATGCTTCCCGGCCGGCTTTTCCGCTTCGAACACAAAGGAAATGTCGATGGGTGCGTAATCCCATGGCAGGTAGTACTTGATGTGTGTCGGGTGTTTATCCATTATACAGTCCTCCGATCGGTTGGCTGTTAGCTTCACGAAATTATAGATGTTCATCCACAAAAACACGGTTGCGATGGTGCGGGATCTCGAAAGAACCCGCACCGTCAAATCCTTGACTATGCCTGTTTACTCTTCCAGGATCAGGTAATACATGGACTGGCAGGTGTCGCCCAGGTGGAACTTGAGCACGCCGTCCACGCAGGTCGACGGGATCCGACCCGTATAGAAGCCTTCCGGCCCGATCGACCACACCGTCAGGTTCTTCTTGTCGGTTTGAATCGCGATGTCCGCCTCGATCACCTCGATCTGGATCGGCGCCTTGCCGAT
>JAAYJD010000208.1 GCA_012523135.1 Clostridiaceae bacterium | reverse complement strand
CTAACTGACCCGGCACAGCCGGCGCAGGTCTACTCCTGCGCCGGCAAAATCGCTCGGGCGAAAACCTCTTTCATTTCCGCAACCGGAATCAGGTTGATCTTGCTGCGCACGGTCTGCGGGATGTCGCTGATATCGCGCTCGTTTTCCGTGGGGATCAGGACCGTGTCCAGTCCGGCCCGGTTCGCCGCGATCACCTTTTCTTTGAGGCCGCCGATCGGCAGAATGCGGCCGCGCAGGGTGATTTCGCCGGTCATCGCGACATTGCGCCGGACCGCGCGGCCACTCAGCGCTGAGGCCAGGGCGGTCGCCAGCGTAATGCCCGCGGACGGGCCGTCCTTGGGCGTCGCGCCTTCCGGCACGTGGATATGGATGTCCTTGTCCGTGGCGAAACGGCCGTCGATATGAAGCGCTTCCGCCTGCGAACGAATATAGGTCACGGCGGCGCGGGCCGACTCCTTCATGACATCACCCAGCTGGCCGGTCAGTTCCAGCTTGCCGCTGCCCGGCATGACGTTGACCTCGATGGTCAGCGTATCGCCGCCCGCCCAGGTCCAGGCCAGACCGGTCGCGACGCCGACCTGGTCGCTTTCCTGGGCTTTCTCGTAGCGGAATTTGCGTTTGCCGATCAGCTCCTCGATGTTTTTCTCGCTGACTTTAACTTTCGTATTGGCCTGCTCCGTGATCAGGATGGCTGCCCGGCGGCAGATATGGGCCAGTTCCCGCTCCAGCTGGCGGACACCCGCCTCGCGGGTGTACCAGCCGATGATCGCGCGCAGACCGTCCCGGCTGACGCTGAGCTGGTTTTTCTTAAGGGCGTTCTGCTTCAGCTGGTTCGGCAGGAGGTGGCGCTTGGCGATCTCGATCTTCTCCTCCTCGGTGTAGCCCGAAAGATGGACCACCTCCATGCGGTCCAGCAGCGCCTGCGGAATGGTTTCGGTCGTATTGGCCGTCGTGATGAACAGGACACGCGACAAGTCGTAGGGGATCTCGAGGTAATGGTCGCGGAAGCTGTTGTTCTGTTCCGGGTCGAGCACTTCCAGCAGCGCCGATGAGGGATCGCCGCGGAAATCGTTGCCCAGCTTGTCGATCTCGTCGAGCAGGACCAGCGGATTGTCGCGGCCGACCTGGCGGATGGCGTTGATGATCCGGCCCGGCATCGCCCCGATGTAGGTTCGGCGATGGCCGCGGATCTCCGCCTCGTCACGCACCCCGCCCAGGGACATGCGCACATATTTGCGTCCCAGCGCCTGTGCCACCGATTTGGCGATCGACGTCTTGCCGACGCCCGGCGGCCCGACCAGGCACAGGATCGGCCCCTTGAAGCTGGTTTCGCCGGCCTCCTGGCGCAGCTTGCGCACCGCCAGGTACTCCAGGATCCGCTCCTTGACCTTTTCCAGGCCGTAATGGTCCCGGTCCAGAATTTTGCGGGCCCGGTCGATGTCCAGCCGCTCCTTATCGGTATTGCCCCAAGGCATTTCGAAAAGCAGGTCCATGTAGCTGCGCAGGACGGACCCTTCCGGGTAGCCGGCCGGCATCCGGGACAAACGGTTGATGTCCTTTTTAACCTTGGCCTTGATCTCGTCAGGCAGCGGCAGCCGATCCAGCTGGCGCAGGTAGTGGTCCTGCTCCTGCTGCGAACCTTCCTGTTCGCCCAGTTCGCTCTGGATCGCCTTCATCTGCTCGCGCAGGTAATAATCTTTCTGGTTCTTCTCGATCGTCGCGCGCACTTTATCGCTGATTTCCTTCTCGATTTCGGCGATCGACTGCTCGCGGTCGATCAGTTCGATCAGGATCTGCACGCGTTCGAGCACATCGATGGTTTCGAGAAGCTTTTGCTTTTCCTGGATATGCAAATTAAGGTGCCCGGCCACGGTATCTGCCGACTGCGACGCGTCGCGCAGATTGTTCAGGGCTAAAAGCACGTCGGGAGGGACGCGGCTGGTGCTGACGGCATAGCGTTCAAAGGATTTTATCAAATGGCGCCGATGGGCTTCAAGGAAAGTTTTCTGACTGGCCGGGACCTGCGCCGATACGGCTTGAACCTCAACCTTGTAGCAGGGTTCCTCCTGAGTGACTTTTTGCAGCATCGCCCGGTTTCGCCCCTCGACCAATAGCTTCATGGTTTCGCCGTTGGGCATCTCCAGAACCTGACGGATGCGTGCGACACAGCCG
>JAAYJD010000207.1 GCA_012523135.1 Clostridiaceae bacterium | reverse complement strand
GATACACAGTACAACATCGATCCGGAAGTCTGCATAGACTGCGGAGCCTGCGAAGCGGTTTGCCCGGTTCAGGCGATCAAGCCCAATTGACTTCCGATCCGATCGGACAACAGGAGAGGGTGTTCACACAGAACATCCTCTTTTCTGATGGTGTGCCCTTCTACGCAGACGAAACGGTCGAGGACCTTCAGCGCGCCGGCCTGCGCCTGCTGCAAAAGAAGAACGGTTTCCGCTTCGGCACCGATTCGGTGCTGTTAGCCGCCTACGCAGCCGGCTTGTATGCGGCGACACCGCAAAAATCCCTGTTGGCCGCCGATCTGGGCGCCGGCTGCGGGGCTGTTACGCTTTTGCTGGCAGCCCGTATGCCCGGAGTCCGGATCATGAGCATCGAACAGGATCGTGCCAGCACGGATGTCCTGAGGCGCAACATCGCGCTCAACCGGCTCGGTGACCGCGTCCGGGCGTACCCGGCCGATATCCGCAGCCTGGCCGGATCCGACTGGCCTTTAGCCGACCTGCCCCGGCATGCGTGTGATCTTGTTGTGGCTAATCCGCCTTACCGCCTGCCCGGACATGGTGCGGCACCGGCGACCGATTCCCGCCGCCAGGCTCGCGAAGAAGGGTCGTTGCCCCTGGGCGATCTTTTCCGTGCGGCTGCGGGGCTGCTTAAACCGCGCGGCCGGCTGGTGCTTGTCCATCAGGCGCATCGCCTGCCGGACGTGGTCCGGCTGCTGCACGACAGCCAGTTTGCAGCCAAGACGCTCAGGCCGGTTCAGGCGCTTGCGCAAAAGGCGCCGGGCATTTTCCTGCTCGCAGCGGTCTACCAGGGCAGACCGGGCGGATTTTGCCTGGAAAAGCCCTTGCTGGTCCAAACAAAGCCAGGTGTGCTGGATGCTGAGACGGCGGCCTGGTACGGGCACGAGACGCCTTTGCCGGAAAAGGCTCTCCATTTGGGTCTGGTCCGGCACCAAGGCCCCGCGCCGGATTGTTGAGGTGACGCACATGGACATGGTCGAACCGCGCAAAGAAGCGCCAGCGGCCGGGCAGGGCATGCAGCCGGGGGTTCTCTACCTGGTCGGCACGCCAATCGGCAACCTGGGCGACCTTTCGCCGCGCGCGGCGGGCGTGCTGGCCGAAGCCGACTGGATCGCGGCTGAGGATACCCGCCACACCCTGAAACTGCTGAACCACCTGGGCCTGAAAAAACACCTGGTCAGCTACCATAAATTCAATGCCCGCGAACGTGAAGACCTCCTTTTGGACAAGCTTCGCCAGGGAGGCAAGCTGGCCCTGGTCTCAGACGCCGGCATGCCGGGCATATCAGACCCCGGTGCCGATCTGGTCATCGCCTGCGCGGCGGCCGGTATCCCGGTCACCGTCATCCCCGGCCCGTCAGCTGTCATTGTGGCTCTGGCGGGATCCGGACTGTTGACCGACCGCTTTGCCTTCGAGGGTTTTCTCCCGCAGCCGGCCAAGGTCCGCAAGGCGCGAATCCTGGAAATCGCCGCAGAAAGGCGGACGCTGGTCCTGTATGAGGCGCCGCACCGGCTCGTCCGCACCCTGCGGGACCTGGAGCAGGGCGGCCTTGCCGGGCGCCGGATAACCGTAGCCAAGGAACTGACCAAGCGCTACGAGGCGTATCTGCGCACCACGGTCGCCCAGGCCTGCCAGGAGCTGGCCGACCAAAAGATCCGCGGCGAATATGCGCTGGTCATCGAAGGCCTGGACGCCTACGCGGCCCGTTGTCCGCAACCTGCCGCGGCGCCGGAGGCTGAAAACAACCAGGACCTGGCCCGGATCCAGGCCCTGCTGCAGCAGGGCGTCAGCCTCAAGGACGCCGTCCGGCAGCAGGCCAAAACAAGCCCGCTCAGCCGGAACGAGCTCTACCGCATGGCATTGGGGGCCATGTCCTGCTATAATGGCGGGTGTACTTGCCCGCCGGAACCGGAAGCGGGGGAGGGCAGCCAGACCAGGAGGAAACAGCCATGAACAAGACTTTTTACATCACGACACCGATCTACTACCCCAGCGACAAGCTGCACATCGGGCATTCCTATACGACCGTGGCCGCGGATGCCCTGGCCCGCTACAAGCGTTTCTGCGGCTACGATGTCATGTTCTTGACCGGTACGGACGAACACGGCCAGAAGATTCAGCGCAAAGCCGAAGCCAAGGGCGTGACGCCGCAGCAGTATGTCGACCAGATCGTCAGCGGCATCAAGGAGCTGTGGCAGCTGCTCGATATTTCCTACGACCGCTTTATCCGCACCACCGATGCCGCACACGAGGCCGCCATCCAGGCGATCTTTCAAAAGCTCTACGACAAAGGCGACATCTACAAGAGTGAGTATGAGGGCTGGTACTGCACGCCCTGCGAATCCTTCTGGACCGAAACCCAGCTGAACGACGGCCAGTGCCCCGATTGCGGCCGCCCGGTCGAGAAGACCCGCGAAGAAAGCTATTTCTTCCGGCTGTCGAAATACCAGCAGCAGCTGATCGACCTGTTCGAGCAGAACCCCGACTTCATCCAGCCGCCCAGCCGCGCCAACGAGATGCTGAACAATTTCCTCCGGCCCGGCCTGGACGACTTATGTGTTTCGCGCACGACCTTCAACTGGGGCGTGCCGGTTCCCTTTGACCCCAAGCACGTCGTCTATGTCTGGATCGACGCCCTGTCCAACTACATTACCGCCCTGGGCTATCCGGATGAAGAGGGCGTGTTTGCCCGCTATTGGCCGGCAGACATCCACCTGGTCGGCAAGGAGATCGTCCGCTTTCATACGATCATCTGGCCGGCGATGCTGATGGCCCTGGACCTGCCGCTGCCCAAGCAGGTGTTCGGCCACGGCTGGCTCCTCTTCCGGGACGGGAAAATGTCCAAGTCGCGCGGCAACGTGATCGACCCGGTGGTGCTGTGTGAGCGTTACGGCGTCGATGCGATCCGCTACTTCCTGCTGCGCGAGGTGCCATTCGGATCAGACGGTAATTTTTCCAACGAAGCCCTGATCGGCCGGATCAATGCCGACCTGGCCAATGACCTGGGCAACCTGGTCAGCAGGACATCGGCCATGATCACCCGGTATTTCCCGGATGGCCTGCCCGACCAGCGCCAGGCCGCCGACCCCGACCAGGAACTGATCGATCTTAGCCGGCAGCTGCCGGATAAGGTCGACGCCGGCATGGGCCAGCTGCAGTTCAGCCAGGCCTTGTCGGAAATCTGGCGGGTCATCGGGCGCAGCAACAAGTACATCGATGAGACCACGCCCTGGATTCTGGCCCGCTCGCCTGAAATGGCGCCGCGGCTGGCCTCGGTCCTGTTCAACCTGGCCGAAGCGATCCGCATCGTGTCGATCCTGCTCCAGCCCTTCATGACTGCGACACCGGCCAGGATCTGGGCCGCGCTGGGCCTTGCCGACGCCAGCCTGACCGATTGGGCGTCTGCCCGGACCTTCGGCTTGTACCGAGCGACCGCTCCGCTGCGCAGCGAACCGGTCTTCCCCCGGCTGGATCTGGACAAAGAGCTGGCTTCGCTGGATGCGCTGCTGGCCGCGGATGCGTCCGTTGCCAAAAAACCGGAGCCTGAGACAGTCCCGGTCCCGGCAGAGATCGCCTTCGACGATTTCCAGAAGGTTGCCCTGCGGATCGGCCGCGTGCTCAGCTGCGAGAAGGTGAAAGGCTCCGACAAGCTGCTTTGTTCCCAGATCGACATGGGCGGCCAGATCCGCCAGATCTTGTCCGGCATCGCCGAGAGCTACAAGCCGGAGGAGATGCCCGGGCGGCTGGTTGTCGTGGTGACCAATCTGAAACCGCGCAAGATCCGCGGACTGATGTCCGAAGGCATGCTGCTTTGTGCCACCCGGGCCGATGGCAGCTGCCGCCTGCTGACGGTCGATGAAGCAGTCGAACCGGGCTCGGAAATCAGCTGAGATGGCCGTGACGAGCTGGTTTGATTCCCACGCGCATCTCCAGGACGAGGCGTACAATCCGGATCGGGACGCGGTTCTTGAGCGTGCCAGGCTCCAGGGGGTTCACCGTGTCCTGCTGCCGTCGAGCAGCTACGCGGATGCCAATCTGGCCATCGCGCTGGCCAGGCAGGATGAGCGCTTGCTGTGCGCGGTCGGCTGCCATCCGCATGAAGCAGCCGCTTTTTTCGACCAGACGCCGGATGACTGGCAGGCGCTGGTCGCAGCGAACCGGCAGGCGCCGATCGTCGCGATCGGTGAAATCGGGCTCGATTACCATTATGATTTTTCACCGCGCGAGAGCCAGCGCAAGGCCTTTTGGAGCCAGCTGGAACTGTCTCATGCGCTCGGCCTGCCCGTCATCATCCATGAGCGCGAAGCGACGGCAGATTGCTTGCACCTGCTCGAAAAAGCGCAGGCCGCCGGGCTGCTGGCCCCTGAGCCCGGCGTGTTCCACTGCTTTTCCGGCAGCGTCGAAACGGCCCGCCTGGTGCTCGCCATGGGCTTTTGCCTCGGATTTGACGGGCCGGTGACCTTTAAGAACGCCAAAAAGGCGCTGGCGGTGATCGAAGCATGCCCGCACGACCGCCTGCTGCTGGAGACGGACAGCCCTTACCTGACGCCTGTCCCTTTTCGAGGCCAGCGCAACGAACCCGGCCATCTGCCGCTGATCGGAGCCAGGGTCGCACAGCTCTGGCAGCTGACGGTGGAAGCCGTTGCCGAAATCAGCACGGCCAACGCCTGCCGGCTTTTCAGGGTCAAACCAGGCGACGAGAGCACCGAAACCGCGCCAAGAACAGGCTGTTGACAAGCCAACGGCTTTCCTTTATACTTGCAAATGCGCTCGCGAGAGCATGCATGGATGGGAGCTTAGCTCAGCTGGGAGAGCATCTGCCTTACAAGCAGAGGGTCACAGGTTCGAGCCCTGTAGTTCCCACCAGAAAAGATACGGCGCAGTAGTTCAGTTGGTTAGAATGCCAGCCTGTCACGCTGGAGGTCGAGGGTTCGAGCCCCTTCTGCGTCGCCAAATCGCCCAGATAGCTCAGTTGGTAGAGCAGTGGACTGAAAATCCT
>JAAYJD010000206.1 GCA_012523135.1 Clostridiaceae bacterium | reverse complement strand
GAGCGGATGCCAAGCATCGGCTCATTTTTTATTTAGGGGGTGTATTCATATCGGCAAACAAAGCAGAGGTCTCCTGATCAACGAAGAGATCAGGTTCCCGAGAGTGCGCTTGATTGACAGCAGCGGCGGCATGGTGGGCGTTGTGCCCATTGCTGAAGCGAGAAGGAAAGCAGAAGAGGAGTCGCTCGACCTGGTCTTGATCAACGCCCAGGCCGACAACCCGGTCTGCAAGATCATGGACTACGGACGCTACATGTTCGAACTGGCCAAGAAAGAACGTGAAGCCAAGAAGAACCAGAAGACGACGAGTGTCAAGGAAGTTGGCTTCAGGATGACGACTGAAGAGCACGACATGGGATACAAGACCAAGAATGCTTGCCGTTTCCTGCAGGAAGGCGACCGTGTCAAGGTCGTTATCAAATTCCGCGGCCGCGAGATGGCCTATACCAGCCGCGGCTACGAGGTCATGAAAAAATTCGCCGAAGCCTGCGCCGATCACGGCCAGGTCGACCGCGAACCCAAAGTGGAGGGCCGCAACATGGTGATGTTCCTGGCTCCCCATAAAAACTGAACAGCAGATGATCTGATCACAAGGAGGATTGGCACATGCCCAAGCAGAAGTCACACAGCTCGTCAAAGAAGAGATATAAAATTACCGGTACCGGCAAGGTGCTGCGGGCCCAGGCTTTCAAGAAGCACATCCTGACCAAGAAGTCGACCAAGCGCAAACGCAACTTGCGCAAGTCCATCCTGGCTTCTTCGGCTGACCAGCACAACATCCGCCAGCTGATTCCCTACAAATAAGCTGGCTGCCTGAACCACACAGCACTGAACGGAGGTTATCGATATGACACGGATCAAGAGATCGATCAGGACCAAAGCACGCCATAAGAAGATACTGAAGCAGGCCAAGGGCTATTTTGGCCATAAGAGCAAGCTGTTCAAGGTCGCCAACCAGCAGGTGATGAAATCCCTCAGCTATGCCTATCGCGACCGTCGCAACAAGAAGCGCGAATTCCGCAAACTCTGGATCACGCGCAGCAACGCCGCCGCCCGCCTGAACGGCCTGTCCTACAGCCGCTTCATGAACGGCCTCAGCCGCGCCAGCATTTCCCTGGACCGCAAGGTCTTGGCGGACATCGCCGTCAAGGACCCGGCCGGTTTCGCCGAGCTGTGCAGCAAGGCGAAAGCAGCCCTGTGACCGGCCGGTCGCCCGGAGCGGCTTCGGTCCCAGGCAAGGCAACAAACGCGTGAGGACGGGCAGCCCCCGTCCTCATGTCTTTTAGGAGCGAGCGATGCCACAGCGGATTGAAAGCAAGCAAAATCCCCGCTACAGGCGGTGGCAGGCCGTCGTGCGCGGCTCGAAAAAAAGCGGCCAGGTCTTCCTTGAGGGACAGCGGCTCTGCGCCGACGCGCTCGCGGCAGGTGTCGCGGTCGATGTCGTGCTGCAGGCCGATACGCTGCAGCCGGCCGCCGCTGCCTGGCTGGAGACGTTGCCGGACACGTTCGCGCGCTGCAGCCTGCCCGACAGCTTGTTCGAGGCGCTGAGCGGCACGCGTCATCCCCAGGGCGTGGCCCTGATCTGCGCATCGCCGCTCCTGGAGCGGCCGCAGGCCCCCGCGAAAGCAGACGGCCTCTACCTGGTCGCCGACGGCATCGGCGACCCCGGCAACCTGGGCACGATGATCCGGACCGCCGACGCCTTCGCCTTCGACGGCGTGCTGGTGACCTCCGGGACCGTCTGGCCGCTGAATCCGAAAGTGCTGCGGGCGACCATGGGGGCCGCCTTCCATGTGCCGCTGCTGGCTTTCGAAGATCTGGCCGACGTGGTAAAATGGCTGTCAGGGGCGGATTTGCCTTTGTTTGCGGCCGACCCCGGCGGCGACCGGCCGCCGGAGACATTGCCGGGACGCGGGGCCATCCTGGTGGGCAGCGAAGCCCATGGGATCAGCCGCGCAGCCGCAAAGCTGGCACAAGCGCTGGTTTCGATTCCGATGCCCGGCCGGGCCGAATCCCTCAACGCCGCCACCGCCGCCGCGATCTGCGCCTATGCGATGATGCGGCAGAAAATTCAAGCGAATCACGAATGCAGGGAAGAGGTGCAAGCGGGATGCAAATAATTGTCGTCGGCTGCGGCAAGGTCGGTGCCTCACTGGCCGGTGTCCTGGTGGATCAGGGCCACGATGTCGTGATCGTCGAGAGCGACAGCCAGCTGATCCGGTCCGCGTCTGACCTGGACTGCATCAAGATCAACGGCGTCCCGATCGACCGCGACGTGCTGCGCCAGGCGGGCATCGAGACGGCGGATGTCGTCTGCGCCGTCACCCAGAACGACAACATCAACATCATGGTGGCCCAGATCGCCGGGCATGTCTTTTCCGTCCCGCGCGTCATCACCCGCATCTTCAATCCGGGCAGCCGTCCGGTGTTCGAATCGTTTGGCCTGGAAGCCATCTGCTCGACCGAACTGACCGTGCAGGCGTTTTTGCGCAGCATCCACCGCGAGCAGGAAATCAAGCAGGAGAGGCTGTTCAGCCGCACGGTCCATTATAGCCGCGTGCCGATCAGCCCGGAGGTTGTCGGCGAGCCGGTGGCCAACCTGGCGACCGAAGCCGGCCGGCTGATTTTCGGCGTGCTGCGCGCGGGCGAACTGCTCCTGGCCGATCCCGGACTCAAGGTCGAAGCCGGCGATGAGCTGGTTCTGGCCGAGCTGCATTAGGGGGTAAGGGTATGGCAGAGTCGATGCGCATCTTCATTATCGGCGGCGGCAAGCTGGCCTACTACCTGATCAAGACGCTGCGGCCGTACCGGCACGACATCGCCGTCGTCGAGCAGCAGCAGGAGGTCTGTGAACGGATTGCCACGGAGTTCGACGAGGTCCGGGTCTACAACGGCGACGGCACGAACATCGGCATCCTCGAGGAAGTCGACCTGCAGGACGCAGATTTCTACATCGCCGCGACCGGCAAAGACGAGAACAACCTGGTCGGCTGCCAGATCGCCAAGAACCGCTTCGGCGTCAAACGGACCGTCGCCCGGGTCAACAACCCCAAGAATGCCGAGATGTTCCACCTGCTGGGCGTCGACCGGGTCTACTCTGGCACCCAGATATTGGCGGACATCATTGAGCAGGAGATCGACTACATCGGGATGCGCGTCGCCTACGCCATCGAGAAATCGACCAAGCGCATCATCGAATTCAAGCTCTCGCCGCGTTCGGATGCCGCCGGGCGGGCCTTGCAGCAATACAACTTCCCCGGCAAGAGCAAGGTGGTCATGATCACCCGCGAGAACGGCAGCATCGAGATGCCGCGCGGCGATCTCATGATGCACAGTCAGGACACCATCCTGCTGGTCTGCGATGAAAGCGAATACGACATCATCTGGAAAAAGATGGTGCGCTGACCGGCATAGCCCCACAGGAGCAGCCGCATGCCCGTCGTCCGAAAAACCAAGTCAAGCACCTTTCTGCGCTGGGTCAACGCCCGCCCGGGCCGTGTCATCGCCACGTCTTTCCTTCTGGTCATCCTGGTCGGTTCCGCGCTGCTCATACTGCCCTTTGCCAGCCGCGACAGACGCAGCATCGGGCTGTTGCAGGCCGTGTTCACGGCGACGTCCGCAACCTGCGTGACCGGACTGGTCACCGTTGACACCGCGACCCACTGGTCCCTTTTCGGCAAGGTCGTCATCCTGGCGCTGATCCAGATCGGCGGCCTGGGCCTGGTCACGATCACCAGCTTTTTCTACACGTTCATGCGAAGAAAAGCGACCCTCAAGACGATGATGACTGCCCAGGAATCGACGGCCAGCTTTGGCTTTGTCGACGTGATGCGCCTGGTGCGCAAGATCATCCTGATCACCTTCGTGATCGAAATGACCGGCGGCCTGATCCTGTCCTGGCGCCTGTCCGCCAGCCTGGGCTGGGCCCGGGGGATCGGCAAGGGCTTCTTCCTGGCCGTGTCCGCGTTCTGCAACGCCGGCTTCGACCTGCTGGGCGACACCGCCGGCGGACCGTTCAGCAGCCTGGTCGCCTACCGCGACGACCCGGTCCTGCTCCTGACCGTATCGCTTCTGATCATCCTGGGCGGCCTGGGCTTTGTCGTCTGGTCCGACCTGCTCGA
The DNA here is from genome assembly GCA_012523135.1 of Clostridiaceae bacterium. Lineage (GTDB taxonomy): Bacteria > Bacillota > Clostridia > Saccharofermentanales > UBA5734 > JAAYBY01. Next base: position 4,102 of record JAAYJD010000206.1, on the reverse strand, counting down.
GCTGCCCCGGTCACGCCGCCTCAAGTTCCACAGCAAAGTGGTGCTTGCCTGGACCGGCATCCTGCTGGCGGCCGGAACCGTTCTTATTCTGGCGGCGGAAGGCAACGGCCGTTTCCTGGACGCCGTCTTCCAGTCGGTCACCAGCCGCACGGCGGGTTTTAATTCGATCGACCAGGCAGGGCTTTCCGACGGCGCGAAGTTCACGACGATCATCTTGATGTTCATCGGGGCAGCCCCCGGGTCGACCGCCGGCGGAATCAAGATCACGACCTTCGCGATCGTGGCCGCGACCATCCTGTCTGACATCCGCGGGCGGGACAACATCCTCCTGATGCGCCACCGCCTGCCGCGCGAAACGTTCACGCGCGCCTTCGCGATCGTCGGGCTGGCCCTGAGCATCGTCTTGTCCGTGACGCTCCTGCTGTCCCTGGTCGAGCGCCCGGCCCTTGAACGCGGTTCGCTTTCCTTTCTCGACCTGCTTTTCGAGACGACTTCCGCCTTTGCCACGGTCGGCCTTTCCGCAGCCGGCACACCGGGCCTGAGCCCTTGGACCTGGGCGATCCTGATCCCGGTCATGTACCTGGGCCGGGTCGGCCCGGCGTCATTCGCGATCAGTCTCGCCATGCAGCGGCCGGCACACAAGGAACCGGTCTATCCGGAAGGCCGGACGCTGGTCGGTTGAGAAAAAGGCACGACCTGTGTTAAAATAAACGATGTTTCTTGTCTTATCGCATGACAGAGAACCGGGTGCGTCGCCAAGACGCCCGCCCGGGCGCATGGAAACCCTGCCGGAAGACGGCAGCGGACCGCACGGCCCCAAGGGGGCCGTTTGCCCGGGAACACCAAAATCGGGAGGACAACCACATGGGAATGACCCTGGCCCAGAAAATTATCGCCCGGCATCTGCTCTCCGGCCGCATGGATGCCGGTCAGGAAATAGCCATCCGCATCGACCAGACCCTGACCCAGGACTCGACGGGAACGATGGCCTACCTGCAGTTTGAAGCGATCGGCCTGCCGCGGGTGAAAACAGAGCTGTCGGTGGCTTACATCGACCACAACATGCTCCAGACCGGTTTTGAGAACGCGGACGACCACAGGTACATCCAGACGGTCGCCCGTAAATACGGCATCCGCTTTTCCAAGCCGGGCAACGGCGTCTGCCACCAGGTGCACATCGAACGCTTCGGCATGCCGGGGAAGACCCTGCTCGGCTCCGACAGCCATACGCCGACCTGCGGCGGCATCGGCATGCTGGCGATCGGCGCCGGCGGCCTGGATGTCGCGGTCGCCATGGGCGGCGGGCCTTACTGGCTGACCATGCCCCGCCTGGTCCAGATCAACCTGGTCGGCCAGCTGCGCCCCTGGGTCAGCGCCAAGGACATCATCCTGGAGATCCTGCGCCGCCTGACGGTCAAAGGCGGGGTCGGCCGCATCATCGAGTACGCCGGCGAGGGCATCCGCAGCCTGACGGTCCCGGAACGCGCCACGATCACGAACATGGGCGCTGAACTGGGTGCGACGACTTCTTTGTTCCCCAGCGACGAGAACACCCGCCGGTTCCTGGCCGCCCAGGGCCGGGAGGCGGACTGGCAGGCGCTGGCGGCGGACGAAGACGCCGTCTACGACGAGACGCTGACGATCGACCTGGCGGCGATCGAGCCGCTGGCCGCCCAGCCGCACAGCCCGGACCGGGTCGCGCCGGTGCGTGAAATCGGGCCGATCAAGGTCGACCAGGTGGCGATCGGCAGCTGCACCAACTCGTCTTACATGGACATGATGAAAACGGCCGCCATCCTGCGCGGGAAGACCGTGCATCCGGATGTCTCGCTGGTCATCGCGCCCGGGTCGCGCCAGGTTCTGACCATGCTGGCCGAAAACGGCGCCCTGGCCGACATGATCGCCGCCGGCGCACGGATCCTGGAATCGGCCTGCGGGCCCTGCATCGGCATGGGCCAGGCGCCGCGAACCGACGCGGTGTCCCTGCGGACCAACAACCGCAATTTCTATGGCCGCTCCGGCACCGCTTCCGCCCAGGTCTACCTGGTCAGCCCGGAAGTGGCCGCGACCAGCGCCCTGACCGGCGTGCTGACCGACCCGCGCGACAGCGGCACAGCCCCGGTTGCGGCGATGCCGGACCATTTCTTCGTCAACGACAACCTGATCGTCGACCCGGCCCCGGAAGGCGAAGCCGTCCAGGTCGTGCGCGGGCCGAACATCCAGCCGTTCCCGGTCAACCAGCCGCTCAAGGGCGATTTGACCGGCAAGGCCCTGATCAAGGTCGAGGACAACATCACGACCGACCACATCATGCCGTCCAACGCCAAGCTGCTCCCTTTCAGGTCCAACGTCCCCTACCTGGCGGACTTCTGCCTGACACCCTGCGATCCCGATTTTCCCGCACGCGCCAAGGCGCACGGCGGCGGCTTCATCATCGCCGGCGCCAACTACGGCCAGGGGTCGAGCCGCGAGCACGCGGCCCTGGCGCCCCTGCAGCTGGGCATCAAGGCGGTGCTGGCCAAATCATTTGCCCGCATCCATATGGCCAACCTGATCAACAACGGCATCCTGCCCCTGTCCTTTGTCCGGCCTGAGGACTACGAGGCGATCAGCAGTCTGGACGAGCTGGTGATCGAACAGGTGGAAGCGCAGCTGGAGAACCTGGTGCGCGGCAAAAACCTGCTGGTCAAGAACCTGACCCGGGACACCGCCATCGCCTGCCAGCTGCCGCTGTCGCGCCGCCAGGCGGACCTGCTGCTGGCCGGCGGCCTGCTCAACCATACGCGGCGCGCCACGTGAGAGGACAGGCGAAATGAGGCAGCAGATATGACAGGCAAAAGCATCCGGCAGCGCGGCGGCCTGCGCCTGCGCGTCTATCACCAGCTGCGGGACTGGATCTTGCAGGACCATTACCACAACGGCATGGCGCTGACCGAGGCGCGCGTTTCCCAGGAGCTGGGTGTCAGCCGGACACCTGTGCGGGAAGCGTTCAGCCAACTGGAACTGGACGGCCTGGTCGTGTCCAGCCCCAACCGCTCGGTGATCGTGCAGCGCTTCACCGACCAGGACATCCAGGATCTGTACGAAGTGCGCAGCCGCATGGAAAGCCTGGCAGCGGCCCGGGCCGCGCTCAATATGACCGACGAGCAGCGCGCGGCGCTCGGGTGCATCTTCAAGGACGAAGTCGACATGACCCGGAACGAACCGGACAACCTGTCCGGTATGCAGGACCTGGACGCGGCGTTTCACGATCTGATCTTCGCCGGCAGCGGCAGCAAGATCCTGCACAAGATCCTGGCCCCGATCAACGTCCAGACCCGCGAGGCAAGGCTGGTTTCCCTGTCCGGCTCCGGCCGGTGCAGCGGACAGCTCGATGAGCATGCCGCGATCCTCGATGCCATTGGCAAGCGGGACAGCCGTCTGGCCGAGCAGGCGATGCGCCGCCATATCGCCAGGGCCCAAAACAGCTACCGCTCCGTCACGCACCTACAGGAGGACACGCTATGGACGAAAACACCAGAACAGCCCTGATCAAGCAGCTGGCTGCCGACTCGGCGGCCAAGAGCCGCATCGATCCTGCCCTCTACGGGCGCTACAGTGTCAAGCGCGGTTTGCGCAACGACGACGGCACCGGCGTCCTGGTCGGCCTGACCGAGGTCGGCGAGGTCTTTTCCTACATCATGGACGACGCCGACCGGATCCCGGTCGAAGGCCGCCTGTTTTACCGCGGCATCGAGATCACTGAGCTGGTCAACGGCTTTTATGGGGACAAGCGCTTCGGGTTCGAGGAGACGGCTTACCTGCTGCTGTTCGGCGAACTGCCGACAGCCAGCCAGCTGCAAATGTTCGAAGACCTTCTGGCCAGTTACCGCAACCTGCCGGACAATTTTACCGAGGACATGATCCTGAAAGCGCCCAGCCCGGAGATCATGAACAAGCTGGCCCGCACGGTCCTGGCTTTGTACCCCTACGACAGCGACCCGGAAAACCTGGCGATCGAAAATGTCCTGCGCCAGTGCATCCAGCTGATCGCCCGCTTTCCCATCCTGATTTCGCAGGCCTACATGGCCAAACGCCATTATGTCGACAAGCAGAGTTTGTT
>JAAYJD010000205.1 GCA_012523135.1 Clostridiaceae bacterium | reverse complement strand
GGTACATGCGGTCTGGCTCGACCAGGCAGACGACGCCGTCGAGCGGCTCTTCGCGCAGCATGGCCAGGTGCGACGTGTAGCGTCGGGCCACGCCGAAGCGCTCGCCGGCCCGATTGACCTTCTCTTCAATCAGGTCGCAGACGGCAACGACGTCGCAGTCATTGATTTCTGAAAGGCTGGGCAGATGGACACTGTTGGCCATGCCCCCGCAGCCGATCACGCCGATTCTTGCTTTCTTTCCCATCTTCTGCTCCTCCTTATGGCTCGATATGGCCCGGCATGTGCCGTTCGGCCATCGACCGCGCGTAATAGTCATCCCAAAGCTCAAGCTCAAACTCCCTGACGATGTCCGCCATGGTCAGGTCCTCGGCCTCGCAGGTCATCAGGACGCAGCCCAGGTGGCCGGGGTCGTATATCTTGACTTTTCTACCGTACTTTTGCTTGATCGCCGGAAATTTCACCGTGTTGTAGTCGATATGCACCACCCGGTGATCCAGGTTGATCTGGGCTGTGACAAACGGGTAATAGTTGGTCGACTGAGCGACGAGATCCCCGACCGGGTTGATGATCGTGCACTGGTTGCCCGGCACGCTGCCGACAAAGAAGGACCGGCAGGTGTAGGCCCAGATATTCTGCATCAGGCCGCCGTGGTACATCGAGCAGAAGACGAGCAGCTCCGGCCGGCTCTTTTCGTATTTTTGCAGCAGCTCCTGGTAGTTGAGGTCGAAACAGATGACGCCGGCCACCGTGCCGAAGTCGGTCTTGATCACGGGCGCGTCCTTGCCGTAAAGGATGTGCGCGTCATAGAACTCGCCATGGGTCAGGTGGTTCTTGTTGTAGAAACCGTCCAGCTCGCCCTGGCGGTTGATGAACTGGGTCGTGTTGCGCCAGGTTCCGTCGGGCAGCTGACGGGCTGCCGAGTAGGCGATGTTGCAGTGGTTGTCGCGGGCGACCGCCATGAAATGGTCGCGGATGCGGTTGCCGCGCACGGCGTAATAGGCCAGCCGCTGCTCCAGCGTGAAGTTGGGCGGGCGGTCGCAGGCTTCGGGCAGGACGATCAGATCCGGCTTATCGCAGAGCACATGGGACAGCCACCCGTCCCAGTGCGCGATCATCTCCGCGACCGATGCGTTCAGGTCCTGCTTGGGATCCATTTCGTGCGGCCGGGGCGCGACCGCGCTGATCGTGACAAATCGGGCCATGACAGCTTCCTCCTATCAATAGATTCGTTTTACGTATAGAGCGGTTTGGCGTTGGCCGCGTAACCCCGATAGAACGCGGCGCCGTCGTAACCGGGATCGTCGGCCGGAATTGCGTCCAATGACACCGTCTGGCCGCCGTTCTCGCGCGAGATGCGCCCGGCCAGCATGATCTTGACCGAATCGAGCAGCACGTCCATCGGGGCCAGCTTATGTGCTTTGCCTTCCATGAACTGGAATATCTCGTTAAGCAGTGCCGCATAGAGTTTGCTGGTGTCGACCGTGAAGGCATAGGTGCTCTTGGTCGTCATGATCGTGAACGCGAACGGCTGCCAGCAGCCGGAGAACGTGTGGTAAAGGGCATTGAGCCCGTCGTCATAGCGGATATAGTAGGCTTCGCTGCGTTTGCCCTGCTGTTCGGCTTGCCCGACATAGCGCACCGAGCGCGCCAGCTTGCCGGACAGGGCCCCGATGCCTTCGACGACATGGATGCCATAGTTGAACTCGTCGACGCCGGATGTCCCGTAGATGCTGACGATCTCGCCGCGTTCCTCGACCGGCCTGGCCAGGAAGGCATCGATCTCCTGGCAGTAGCGCACCGAAGACGAGCCCAGAATGACCGCGCCCTGCCGGACCCATTCCGACACCTTGCCGCAGTCACCGAGTTTGCCGACGATCGGCTTGTCAATGAAGACCGGCTTGCCTTTGCGCACGAACGGTTCGGCCAGTTCCAGGTGCCGATCCCAGTCGCAGCTGTGCACGAAACCAATGTCGCACAGGTCGGCCAGCTCATCCAGGGTCGAGCAGCGCTTTTCCAGGCCGAAGCGGCTGACAAAATTGGCCACCTCCTGGTCGGATCGGAACGAGTCGTCGAAGACGCCGACATACTTCGCCCGGCTGTCGTGTTCCAGCACCTTGGCAAAGGCCAAGGGATGGGAGGTGTCCAGGGTCACTGCGCCAATTCTGATCATGCTATCACTCCATTCTCCAAGCTTGGGTTACAAGGTTACGAGGGCCTGTCTGGCCGCCGATTCATAAGTTTTGACGATGATTTCCAATGCGTTCCGGCCTTCCCGGTCGTCGACCAGCAGCGGTTCCCGGCCGCGCAGGGCCGCGATGAAATTCGCGTACTGGGCCACATGCCCTGCGTTGCTGATCTGCTCCGGATTCTGGTGGCCATGCTGCGCGGAATTGGATATTTCCAGGATCTTATCCGGCTGCCCGGCGATCGACCACTGGACGATGGTGTCCTCCTGCAGGATGATCGAGCCGCGTTCGCCGTGGATTTCCAATCGGCGCGGATAGCCCGGGTAGATGCTGGTCGTCGCCTGGATGACCCCCAGCGCGCCGGACGCGTAGGTCACGACGGCGGCCAGGGTGTCCTCGACCTCGATGGCGTGGGTCAGCGTCCGCGCCTGCGCCATGATGCTGGTGACCGGCCCGCACAGGTAGCGGAGCAGGTCCACCCCATGGATGCCCTGGTTCATCAGGGCCCCGCCGCCATCCATTTGGAGCGTCCCGCGCCAGGTGTTCTGCGCGTAATAGGATTGCGGCCGGTAATATTTCATGTACAGGTCGGCGGACACGATGCGGCCGAGCTGGCCCGCATCGAGGGCGGCCTTGACGTCGCGGATCGCCTGGCTGAAACGCAGCTGGCTGACGACGCCGACCAGCAGGTTCCGGCTGCG
>JAAYJD010000204.1 GCA_012523135.1 Clostridiaceae bacterium | reverse complement strand
GTTCTCGGTGGTCGCCACACTGGCGTGGCCCAGGATCTGCTGCAGGGCGCGGATATCCACCTTGCCGTACTTGTACATCAAGGTGGCCGCGGTGTGGCGCAGCTTATGCACAGAGTAGCGGCGCGGATCCAGTCCGGCCTGGAGCAGGTAGTTCTTGAGCAGCAGCTGGACCGTCTTGGGGCTGATCCGGCGGCGCAGGCGGCTGATGAAAAGCGCCTGCGGATCCTTGAGAGCGGCCGAGGGCCGCTCGGACAGGTAGTCCTCGAGGGCGTCGATACAGGCGCCGTTGAGATAGATCGTCCGTTCCTTGCCGCCCTTGCCCAGGACGACCAGGGTGTCCTCCCGGATGTCGGCGAGATCGATCGAGCACAGCTCGGACAAGCGCAGGCCGCAGTTGAGAAACAAGGTCAGGATACAGACATCGCGCGACGCACGGGGATTGTCGGGGTTATCTGCCGTGTCCAGGAGCTGGCGGCTCTCGTCCAGCGAGAGATGGCGCGGCAGCTGGCGCAGCTGGCGGGGCGACTCCAGTTCGAGCGCCGGGTTCTCCTCGAGCACGAAAGCCTTGTTTTTCAGGTAGGCGAAAAAGGCCTTGATGGCCGCCGTCTGACGGGCCCGGGCGGCCGGGCCGCAGCGGCGTTCGCGGCTGAGCCAGGTCATGTAGGCATAGAGGTCGGTCAGGCGCACCGACCGGAGCAGCGTGTCGTCGATGCCGCTGACATCGATCTCTTCCAGGGGCGTATCCGCCGCGGCCATGCCGCGCCGGCGCAGCAGGAAGCGGAAAAACTGGACCAGGTCATAGCGGTATTCGCGGATCGTCAGGGGCGAGCGCTCACGAATGGCCTGGAAATAATCCAGAAACTGCTCCAGGCGGGCGAAAAGGGGCGTTTGGGACATGAACAACCTCCAATGGCGCGCAGCAGGACGCAAGATGGCGCCGATAGGTTCATTTTAACACATAATCGGCTATAATAAGGGCAGCGCGTACCCGTTGCGGCAGGCGTCCGGATATGTTAGAATGCATCGGACAAATACATTTGTCCGTATCTTGTGGACATAAAGGTGGGAATGCAATGAAAAACAAACTGCGTACCGGTATCATCGGGGCAACAGGCTATGTCGGCCAGCGCTTTGTCACGCTGCTGGCGGACCATCCCTGGTTTGACGTGACCGCGGTGGCGGCATCTGCCCGCTCCGCTGGCAAGCCCTACCGCGAGGCGGTCGAAGGGCGCTGGAAGATGACCGGGGCGATCCCGGCCGGCATCGCCGGCCTCAAGGTGCTGGCAACGGACAACCTGGAAGACTGGATCGATTCGGTCGACTTCGTGTTCTGCGCCGTCGACATGAAAAAGGATGAGATCCGCGCCCTGGAAGAGCGGATCGCCCGCCTGGAGACACCGGTCTTGTCCAACAATTCCGCCCACCGCTGGACGGCGGATGTGCCGATGATCATCCCGGAAGTCAATCCGGACCACGCCGGCCTGATCGAAATCCAGCGCCGCCGCCTGGGCACGAAGCGCGGCTTCATCGCGGGCAAGCCCAACTGCTCGATCCAGAGCTATGTGCCGGCGCTGGCGCCCTTGATGGCCTATGAGCCGGAGACGATCATCGTCGCCACCTACCAGGCGATCTCCGGGGCCGGCAAGACGTTCGCCGACTGGCCGGAGATGGAACGCAACCTGATCCCCTACATCGGGGGGGAAGAAGACAAGAGCGAGCAAGAGCCGCTCAAGATCTGGGGCACCCTCAGCAACAGCGGGATCATCAAGGCCGTCAAACCGTCAATCTCGGCCCAGTGCTACCGGGTCGCGGTCCAGGAAGGCCATACGGCGGCCTTGTCGGTTCGTTTCGCCCGGCCGGTTTCCCGCCAGGAGATCCTGGACAGCTGGGCTGGTTTCAGCGGATTGCCCCAGCAGGCCGGACTGCCTTCGGCACCCCAGCCGTTCTTGATCTACCAGCCGGACGACGACCGTCCCCAGCCGGCGCTGGACAGCATGGCGGGCGGCGGCATGGCGATCACGATCGGGCGTTTGCGCGAGGATCCGGTCTTTGACTGGAAATTCGCCTGCCTGTCCCACAACACGATCCGCGGTGCCGCCGGCGGCGCGATCCTGACCGCCGAACTGCTGGTCCACCAGGGCTACCTGACAGCCCGCTGAAGCGAAAGGAACGGCTTATGCCACCCGATGAGCGCACCGAATCATTCACCTTCGCGTCGGCAACCGGCACCGGCCTGATCCAGGCCCGCCTGTACCGGCCCGCGGGGGAGCCGCGCCTCCTGGTCCAGATCCTGCACGGCATGGCCGAGCACATGGGCCGTTACGACGCATTCTGCCGTTTCCTGGCCGGCCAGGGGCACGCGGTCCTGATCTTCGACCTGCCCGGCCACGGCCGGTCGGCCGTGAATCCTGCCGACCTGGGCTATTTTGGGCCCCGCCGGGGCAGCCAGCGTGTGCTTGCGGATGTCTCAACTGCCCTGGAACTGGCCCGCCAGGCGGTCCCCGGCCGGCCTTGCGTCCTGTTCGGGCACTCCATGGGCTCGTTTATCGCGCGCCTGGTCTGCGCCCAGTCAGGAGACCGCTATGCGGGGGCCGTTTTCTCCGGAACATCCGGCCGCAACCCCGCCGTTCTGCCCGGCCTGGCCCTGGCCAGGCTGGCGGTCTGGCTGGGCGGGCCGCGCCGGCCGAACGCGTTTCTGGCCAAACTGATGGCTTCCGGACAGCTGGACCGGATCGAGAACCCCCGGACATCCGTGGACTGGCTGAGCCGGGATGAGGCGATTGTCGACGCGTACAACGCCGATCCGCGCTGCGGTTTCACCTTCACCAGCGCCGGTTACCGCGACTTGCTGATCTGGCTGCATCGGGTATCCCGGCCAGACTGGGCATCCCGGGTGCCGCGCGCGCTGCCGGTCCTGCTGCTCTCCGGCGAAGCCGACCCGATCGGCCAGTACGGCGCCGGACCGCGCGCGGTTCACGAACTGCTGCGGGCCAGCGGCAACCAGGCGGAACTGAAGCTCTATGCGGGCGGACGCCACGAGATGCTCAACGAGGTGAACCGGAACCAGGTCTGGCAGGACATCGCCGACTGGCACGACCGCCTCGCCAGCCAGGAGGAGAGGACCGAACCGCTATGATCACGATCAAGGACATTGCCGAACGCGCCGGCGTTTCCTACGCGACCGTCTCACGCGCCCTGAACGGGCGATCCGACGTCAGTGAGGTGACCCGCCAGCGCATCTTCGAACTGGCCCGCGAAATGGGCTACCAGCCCAACGCCATCGCGCGCAGCCTGGTTCGGAAAAAATCCGACATCATCGCCGTGATCGTGCCGGATGTGTCCAATCCTTTTTTTGCCGACATCACGATGGCGGTCAACGCCGCGGCCGACGAGGCGGGCTTCACGACCATGATCTGCAACACCGGCTGGGATCCGGTCAAGGAACAGGAAAAGCTGCGCATCATGGTCGAGCAACGGGTCGAGGGCATCATCCTCAAGCCGACGGCTTTTATCCGACCCGGAGCCCTCGAGGCGCTCAATTTGCCGGTCGTGCTCTTCTGGCACGCCATGCCCGACGATCTCAGCTATATCGAGGTCGACCACGAGGCCGGCGCCCGATTGGCGGTCAACCACCTGATCGAGCGCGGTTACCGGCGCATCGCCTATGTCGGCGGCATCGAAACATCGCCCTCCAACCAGATCCGCCTGATGGCCTACCAGAAGACGCTCCAGGAGCACAGCCTGGCGGTCGATACGCGCCTGATCAGTTACGGGCCGTTCCGCCAGGAAAGCGGCTACGCGCGGATCGCCGAACTGCTGAAAACGGCCAAACCGCCGGATGCCGTCTTCTGCGGCAACGACATCATCGCCATGGGCGTGCTGCAATATGCCCGCGAGCACGATCTGGCGGTGCCCGCCGACCTGGGTATCATCGGCTTTGATGACATCGGCTGCGCCTCGCTGCCGCTGGTCGGGCTCAGCACCGTCTCCCAGCCGCGCGACAAGCTGGGATGCGCAGCCCTGCAGGCCTTGATGCGTGAAATCGACTCGTTCCCGTCCCGGGGACGCCAGCGCATCCTGATCGAGCCGGAGCTCAAGGTGCGCAGCACCACCTGATCTGGCCTAAGATCAGAAAAGAGACAGAAAAGCACCCGTTTCGTGTGCTTGACGTTGCGCCTGATCCTGTGATACATTAGGAGCACATCAGGCTGAGCCTGTGCACCACGATAATTTGATCCTCTGTCACGTCGATGGGGAACAGTAGGTTAGGGAAACCATTTCAGAGAGCCGCCAGCTGGTGTGAAGCGGTATGGCACCCGGACCGAACTCGCCCCGGAGTGCATATCGCCGAACGACCGGTCCAGTAAGCGATATCGGGTGTCTCCCGCTACAGGGACAGGATATCGGCCCCGGCCCGTATCCGGCAAGTGCATTTCCCGGCAGGGAAGTGAAGGTGAGTGGTACCGCGGAAGTTTAACCTTTCGTCTCAAGATTTATTGAGACGGAAGGTTTTTTGTTTTCCCGGGTGTCCCCGGACTTCACGGGAAAGCAGGGAGGAGGCACACATGAAAAATTACCAGAAATACGCATCTTACCAGCCGGTCAGCCTGCCGGACCGGCAGTGGCCCGGCCGTAAGCTCACCCGGGCGCCGCTCTGGTGCAGCGTCGACCTGCGCGACGGCAACCAGGCCCTCGAAGTGCCGATGAACCTGAACCAGAAGCTGCGCTTTTTCCGCAAACTGGTCGAGATGGGCTTCAAGACCATCGAAATCGGTTTCCCGGCGGCTTCGGACACCGAGTTCGCCTTTACGCGCCACCTGATCGAGAACGACCTGATCCCTGACGACGTCGCCATCCAGGTCCTGACCCAGTCGCGCCCGCACATCATCGAGAAGACGTTTGCCGCCCTCGAAGGCTGCAAGAAGGCGGTGGTTCACCTCTACAACTCCACCTCGGTGCTGCAGCGTGAGGTCGTGTTCAGCATGGACCAGGAGCAGTGCCTGGAACTGGCGGTCAGCGGCGCCCGCCTGATCCGGGAGATAGCCGGCCGGGAGACGTCCGGTACGGCGTTCGAGTTCGAGTATTCCCCGGAAAGCTTCACCGGCACGGAGCTGGATTTTGCGGTGCGCATCTGCGACGCGGTCTGCGATGTCTGGCAGCCGACACCGGAAAACAAGGTGATCATCAACCTGCCGGCGACCGTTGAGATGTCAACGCCCAATATCTACGCCGACCAGATCGAGTATTTCTGCCGCAGCACCCGGCATCGCGACGCGATCATCGTCAGCCTGCATGCGCACAATGATCGCGGCACCGCCGTGGCGGCGACCGAACTCGGCCTGCTGGCCGGAGCCGAACGGGTCGAAGGCACCTTATTCGGCAACGGCGAGCGGACCGGCAACGCCGACCTGGTCGCCCTGGCCCTGAACCTCTTTTCCCAGGGCATCGACCCCGGCCTCGACTTGTCGGATATCAACGGGCTGATCGACATCTACGAGGAGACGACGCACATGGCCGTTCCGCCGCGTCACCCGTATGCTGGCAAGCTCGTCTACACAGCCTTCTCCGGCTCGCACCAGGACGCGATCAACAAGGGGCTGGCCGCATTCCGCAAGCGGCAGGGGCCCTGGAGCGTGCCCTACCTGCCGATCGACCCGATCGATGTCGGGCGCAGCTACGAGCCGATCATCCGGATCAACAGCCAGTCGGGCAAGGGCGGCGTCGCCTACATCCTCGAGCAGTTCTACGGCCTCCTGCTGCCCAAACCGGTCCAGCAGGCTTTCAGCCAGATTGTAACCGCGGTTTCGGACCAGCAGCAGCGCGAGCTGAAGCCCGATGAAATCCACCAGCTTTTCCAGGATACTTATGTCAACCTGATGAAGCCCCTGATGCTGACCGGCTACAAGGAAGAAATGGTCGACGACCAGCATGTCGCTTTTTCCGGAACGCTGCAGCACGACGGCCGGGCCGTATCGGTTACCGGCACGGGCAACGGTCTGCTCGACGCTTTCTGCCAGGCGCTGCGCCAGTACCTGGGCAGTCCGCTTGAGATCACGACCTACCACGAGCACGCCCTGGAGCGCGGTTCAACCTCCAAGGCGATCACCTATGTCCAGGTCCAGAATGGCGGCAACAAGCTTTACATCGGCGCCGGCGTCAGCTCGAGCATCAGCAAATCCTCGCTGCGCGCCGTGGTCAGCGCCGTCAACCAGATGATGCTGGCGCGTCCGGCGAATCGTTCCTAACCAGGACACCGTCCCGCATCAGGAGGATCTCATCCGCCTGACGGGCGATGTCCTTGTCGTGGGTGACCAGAATCACCGTATGGTGCTGCTGACGAGCCAGATGAGCCAGAATGTCAACCACGACGGCGCCGCTGGCTTCGTCCAGGTTGCCGGTCGGCTCGTCGGCCAGGATCAGGCGGGATCCGGTCGCCAGGGCCCGGGCGATCGCCACCCGCTGACGCTCCCCGCCGCTGAGCTGGTCCGGAAAGCGGCGGTGCAGATCCTCCGCCAGGTCGACGCTGGCGATGTGCCGGGCCGCCTCGGCGCGGGCCGCGGCCGCCTTGAGGCCCTTCAGCTCCAGAGGATAAGCGACGTTTTCCAGGGCGGTCAGCAGCGGAAACAGGTTGAAGGACTGGTAGATGACGGTGACCAGGTCGCGCCGGTAGCGGTTCAGATCCATCGCGGCCGTCGCCGCGCCGTCGTAGCGGACTTCGCCGCTGGTCGGCAGCATCAGGCCGGCGATCAGGGAAAGCAGCGTCGACTTGCCGGAGCCCGATTTGCCGACGATGGCGTAAAGGCCGCCGGCCGCGAAGCTGGCGGTTGCGTCCTTGAGCGCCGCGACATTCTGGTTGCGGGTTGTGTAGGTGTATGCGACATGGTCAAGTTCCAAAAGCATGCCAGGATCTCCCTTCATCATGACGGATCGAGCAGCACATCCAGCACCGAGCGATGGCGTAAAACGCTGATCGATAGAACAATCCCACAGCCGTAGCAAAGCGCAAACAAACCTGTCAGATTGGCTGCCCGGCCCTGCATCTGGCCGGTGGTCAGCAACCAGACCAGAACCGGCAGGAGACCTGTGGCATACAAGATGGCCTGCTCCAGGAAAAACGCCAGGAAGGCACCGGCATGACCGTTGCCCAGGCTGCGCATCAGGGCATATTCGCGCACGCGATGGCGCGACAGCAGCCAGGACACGACGAACCCGATCACGGCCGTCAACAGGAGCACGCCGGGGATCAGCAGGTCCATCAGGCGCAGTTGGCGCGTCAGGGTCTGAACGGTTTCCGCCAGCTCCTTGTCGTCGATGACGACGGCGATGCGCCGGCCGCCCAGCTTGCCCGATTCCGTAAAGTCCAGATCCTCCAGGCGGTCTTTAAACGCGGTCAGATCGTCAGTCCCGTCCAGGATCAGCACGGCGCTGTAAACCGGTTCGGCCAGAAATTCGCCCGGCAGGAGCTGCTTGACCGGCATTTCCAGGTCACGGTCCGGCATGTTCTGGAAGATGCCGTCCGGTATGAATTCGTTTTCAAACAACAGCAGCCAGGGCATATAGAGCGTCGGCGCGCGGGCCTGGCGCTGGTAGCTGCCGACGACGCGCACATCCCAGACATCGACCAGGATCTGGGCGTCGCCGACAACCAGGTAGGCGGTCAGGCGAATGGTGTCGCCCAAAGCGGCGCCCTGGGCCTGCATCAGGTCCTCCGGCAGGACACAGATGGCTTCCGCCCGCTTGAAGCTCTGGTTGTCGTAACCGGCCAGGAAGGTGACCGCCAGCGCCTGCTGCATGAAGGCGGGGGTCAGCATCAGGTCCTCGGTAAAGATCAAGTCGTCATACGTGAGCACTTCCTGGACGAACCAGTCGTAGCCCCACGCATTGTTGTGCTCGGGGATCACCGGCCATAAGGGCGGCGCAGGCTCTGCCGGTGTGCCGTCGGCCGAGGCGACTTTGCCTTGCAGACCATAACGGAAACGTGCGCTGAGCGCCCGATCCCGGATATCCGGCGTCGCTGCGAGCATCTGCTCACGTTCCGCCTGGGCTTCAGCTGGCGTCAACCCGGTGCTTTGTCCCTGCATGAAGGTTCTGCGCCAGTCCAGATCCGGTCGGTCCGGTTTGCTAAAAAAGACATCGTTAACATCGTTGGTCATAGACAGGCCGAAATTATAGTTGCGCGTGCCCTGGTAGGTGGTAAACCAGGCCCGGACCGGGATGCGCTCATGCACGCTGGCCAGCTGGGCGGCCTGATGAGTCTGTGTCTGCCCCAGCAGCACGACCAGGGCGGACAAGACCAGGCTGACCGCCGGGATGATCAGGCTGCGGGCCGGCCGACGCCAGATGGCCAGCAAAGCCATGCGCAGCGCCAGCGGCCGAAGCGACAGACTGTGCACGACCGGATGCCGCGTGTGCGCTCGCCTGGGCCTGCCCGGGGGCAAGTCGTCAGCAACGCCCGGCGCACGCGCCTGGTGCAGGACCAGCCGGAGCGCGGCCAGTGACGCCAGGATCAGCATCAGGACAATAATCAGACCGCCGGCCAGCCACGGCTGGCGGCCGGCAGTGGGCAGTTCAGCGCTGAACAAAACCAGCGGGGCCAGCTTGCGGATGCTGTAACGCAGGTCGGTTTCCGGTACTTGCTGCATGGCCAGCCAGATCTTTTGCGTCACCGAACCGGCTGTCAGGACACCGATAACAGAGCCAAGCAGGGCGGCTAACGAGCCTAACAGGATGCAGCTCAAGACCAGACTGGCCCAGGTCCGGCGCCGGCCGCTGCCCAGGGCCAGCATGATCCGGGCACTGTCCCGCTGCTTGCTGATCTGCAGGTGGACGAACAGCAACAACGTCAGGAGCGTGGCAGCCAAGGTTCCCCCAGCCAGCCGCAGGGCCATGGCCCGCAACGCATGGATCGGCTTGACGGCCTCAGCATAACCCTGGTCGAACACGGTCAGGCTGCAGGTCTCCGGCAACTGACCGGTCGCGGCTTTTGTGAAACGCTCCACCTGGCTGTTGACGATCTTGAACCGTGCCAGCTGGCTGGAAGCGGCCTGCTGACCGGCCCAGTCAGCCAGCGGGACATAGATCTGGAACTGCTGGCTTTCCACGTCCTTGAAGGTGCCGACGATCCGGAAGGACGCCTTGTGAACAAAATTGTCGCTGTCTTCTGGTTCCGGCCAATAGCTCTGTTCCATCTGGCCGGAAGCACCGCCGTGCAGGTTCAGGAACACCTGATCGCCGCTGGTCAATCCGAGCAGTCCGGCCAGACGGTCGCTGATCAGGCAGACATCTGCACCAGCGGCAACTTCAGCCTCGGTGAACAAGCGGCCGCCGGTCAGGTAAGTCTCACGCTGGTAAAAAGGACTGGAAATCTCAATGGCGCTGGAGGCTGTCACGGCAAATGAAGCATCCAAAACCTGGCAGACTTGCGCCAGATCTTGCCAGACCGGCTCCAGGTCCTCATGCTCCGTGATATCCAGGATAGCCGGCAAGAGGCCGAGATCCAGGTGCGGTGCCTTGATCGGCGCATAGCCCAGGTTCGGTGCAATGGTAAACTGCTTCATGGGCGTTTGGGTCGGGAACATGAAGCCCAGCGCCACATAATGGTGTCCCTTTTGCCACTGGAGAGGCAGCGTCTGGCCGTTGAGATCGGCAGGGGACAGGGAGATATAGATGTTTTCCCGGAGTTCGCGCCCGAAATAGACCGTCTGGATGATGCCGACAATCGCTCCGCTATCCATGAAATGGTTAACGGTAAAATGCAAGATGGCCAAGTGGGACAGGGCAGGTTCCTGCTGCGGAACCTGAGCCGATTCGATCCAGGCGCTGGCTGATCGCTCGATGTCCACGGCCTGGACAACCGGATGGACAGACAGCTGTCCGATGGCGGCGCGTGCTGATTCGTCCTGTGACGGACCGTCGATCTGAACAACCGTCGTAAACGTCTGATCGGCGGCCGCCAACATGGCCTGACTGCCAGCCTGCATGGCCAGTCCCTGGCCTAAAAGTGCGGTCAAGAGCGTCAGAAGCAACAAAAAAAGCAGGGTTTTGACCGGTGTTCGAATGATGTGCAATATACTGTTGCGTAAAACCATAACGACATTATAACGTTGTGATTTAATTAAGCAAGCGTGCGCATAACCCTGATGAATTGCTATAATGGGTTTGTTTCAGTCGTCCTGATTAAACGAACATTTGTTCGTAGGGGAACAGTTTATGCCAGAAGCTCGAAACGTACAAATCCAGCTTGCCCAAAATGGGGACGCGGCGGGGATTCAAGCGCTCATGGTCTGGTTTATCCGGCATACGACCAGCAGCTGGCGCTATCGGGCGATGGACCTGGCGGAGACGGCAAGCTGGCTGCAGAAGCACCAGGACACGCCGGCGCATCGGGTCTGGGTGGCCGTCGCTCAGGACCGGATCGTCGGATACAGCTGCTTGTCGGATTTTCGCGCACCAGAAGGTTATTGGCCCAGTGCGGAGAACTCGATCTACGTGCTGCCGGAATACGCAGGCCAGGGCATCGGCAAACAGCTGATGCAGCGGATCCTGGAGCAGGCGGCCCGCAGTGATTTGCAGACGATCGTCGCGGCGATCGACAGCGGCAACGCAGCGAGCATTCGCTTTCATGAACAATTCGGATTTGTGATCAGCGGCCAACTGCCGCGTGTGGGCTGGAAACAGGATCGCTGGCTGGATTTGGTTCTGATGACCTGCGACGTCAATCAACTGCGCCGGAAGGCCCCGGAAGAGGCTAAAAGCCGCTAATCCGGTTTTGACCTCTTTTGAACTAGACATAATTATTATTTTGCCTAGTTAGAGATAGCACAGGAAACAAGCTGCCCAAGCCTTCCCGCCAGGTCAGGATGTGGGCGTTATCGCCGTGGGAGTTAGCGTGGGTGTCAGGGCTGGTGAAACCGACGGTGTTAGGGATCCGGTCGTTCCGGTCAGGTCCTTGATATCACGGATGCCGATGATCCGGTACCACTCCGCCAGATCTCGGATCGGGTTGTACAGGTAAAACAGCATGATCACCACCAGGATGATGATCAGATACAAAAGCAGCTGGCGCAGCTGGCGCTGGCGCTTTTCCGATTTTCTGCGGCTGTTGATCTTGGAGACGGTTGTATAGCCCTGCAGCCGGTACACCCGCTGGCGGCTGAGACGGCGGATCGGGCGGATCCGTTTGGGCGACTTCTTGTTCTGGTTGATCAGCTGCGTCACCTGGGCGGTATTGTCCAGGCGGTTCTCAAGACCGACACGCCGGATCGGGGCCTGCGCCGTGTGGCTGCGGCGCGCGTCAGTCCATGTCCTGACGCGTCCGGAAACGGCCTCGCCGAACGCGCGCAGCTGCTCACCCAGCACGGCAAAACCCGTCTGGATCTTGCTGCCGATGCGCCTGGCCGCCTTTTTAATCTGATCAACCACCATACCGTTCCTCGCAATCGAGCAATGTCACAAGTGATTATAGCGTATCTGGCGCCACATTTCACCTGCCGCCGTTATTTCTTGTTTGTTTGGGCGAACAAAAGTTTGACAAAACCAAACAGGCTTGTTACAATCAGGTTAAATGTTGTACGCTTGATCAACCGGAGGTGCCGCCATGTCCACATACCGCTTCACCCGCGCCAATGTTGACGACACAGTCAACCTCGTTTACGATTTTATTGTAGACTACATCCGGGAAAAAGGCTATCCGCCAGCCGTTCGCGACATATGCGCCGGTGTCGGCATCCGTTCGACCTCGACGATCCACGGCCATCTCAAGCGGTTGCAGGATTCTGGCCGGATCTGTTATTCCAGCGGCAAAAGACGGGCGATCACGATTCCGGACCAGTTCGAGGACAAGCCGGTCTACCTGCCGGTTGTCGGCCAAGTCACCGCCGGTGTGCCCATCCTGGCCCACGAGAACATCGAGCGCTCGCTCCCCTTCCCAGCCGACTTCTTCGCCGATGACGGCGATGTCTTCGCCCTCAAGGTGCACGGAGACTCGATGGTCGGCGCCGCGATCCTGAACAACGACTACGTCATTGTCAGGCGCCAGAGCACCGCCACGCCGGGCGACATCATCGTCGCCCTAGTCGGCGAAGAGGCGACCGTCAAGACCCTGGCCAACGTCGACGGGAAAATGGTGCTGATGCCGGAAAATCCGGCATACAGCCCCATTCCCTTTGACACGCCTGAATGCCAGGTTTTAGGAAAAATTTGCGGGGTATTCCGGGTAGCCCTTTAAGGGCTGCTCCTGGCGGTAGGCATCGTTGAAGATATAATTGACAGCCTCCCGCGGGCGAATCGCAATCATCGCGCTCTTGTAGATCATGTTCTGACCATTTTCATCTTCCAGAATAATCGCCTGATGATCGAACCCGATGATCTGGCCGTTTTTTTCGCTGCGGTCGACCATCTCGATGGTCACCGGGATCTTGTCCCGCCGGCAATGGTTCAAAAAGGGCTCCTGGATGCGCATATCCCGGCTGTGGGTGCGCTCATTGCGTTCTTGATTCTGCATGTGATGTAACCTCCAATTGGTTTCTGACCAGGCGTCTGTTTTCAATTCTGGCGACAACCGTGATCCAACGCAATGGGCTGCAGGCCATAATCAATAACTAAATCATCACATGATTGCATGAATATTTCTATTTGTTTTCGTTCATAACGCTTTTAATATGGCATATTGCATCGTCGGCTCCCATGTTTTCAAGCCAGATCAGGCCCTTCATTTTACGAAACCAGGTCAGCTGGCGCTTGGCATAGCGCCGCGTGGCCTGCTGGATCCGGGCCACCGCCTCGGACAGCGGCTGCGAACCGGCGATCGTTTCCGCCAGTTCCTTGTAGCCGATCGCCTGCAGGCAGGTGCTGCCGGCCGGCAGCGGCCGGGCCAGCAGGGCCCGGACCTCTTCGACCAGGCCCCGTTCGACCATGTCGCGAACCCGTTGGTCGATGCGGCGGTACAGCTCAGGCCGGTCGTGGTTGAGACAGAACGAGTTAAAGGCAAATTCCGGCGCCCGGTCGCGGGAGCGCGCCAGGTGCTCGCTCATCGGGCGTCCGGTCAGAACGCTGACCTCGAGGGCACGGACCAGGCGCTTTTTGTCGCCGGGCTGGATCCGCCCGGCTGACGCCGGATCCAGCGCTGCTAGTTTCTGCCAGAGAGCTTCGCTGCCGTCACGCGCCGCCAGTTGTTCCAGCTCCGCCCGAACCGCCGGGTCGGCACCGGCCGAGGCGAATGTCAGGCCATCGGTCAGGGCGCTCAGGTACTGGCCCGTTCCGCCGCACAGGACGGCTGTCTTGCCCCTGGTCTGGATCTGCCGGATCGCGGCCGACGCCTCGCGCTGGTAGTCGACGACGCTGAACGGTTCGCCGGGCTCCCGGATATCGAGCAGGTGGTGGACGACGCGGGCCCGCTCGGCCGGCGTTGCCTTGGCGGTCCCGATATCCATGCCGCGGTAAATCTGCATCGAATCCGCGGAGACGATTTCACCGTCCAGCCATTCGGCGAGTCTGAGCGCCAGGGCGCTCTTGCCGCTGGCCGTGGGTCCCGTAATCAGAATAACCGGGTTCATCAGACGATACGGCGGAAGCGCTTCTCGATTTCCCGCCGGGTCAGCCGGACGATCACCGGCCGGCCATGCGGACACTGGTACGGGTCCTCGAGCCGCTGCAGGTCAGCCAGCAATTGGTGGATTTCGGCATCCGACAGGCGGTCATGGGCCTTAACGGCCGCCTTGCAGGCCATCTGGTAAAAGAATTCCTCGATATCGTCCTCCGCCCGCATGGTATCCTGCTGCAGCGCGGCAAGCGCGAGTCGAAAGGCCGCTTCCGGCTGCAGGGCGCGATCGCCGGTGTCCGGCACGCTGCGCACGGCGACCGACGCGGGGCCAAGTGCCGTGCAGGCGAAGCCGAGCTCGCTCAGCTGCTGCTCCGAGTCCTGAATGGTCTGAAGCTCGCGGCGCGAGACCGCCACAACCGCGGGAACCAGCAGATCCTGGGTCAGGCGGTCGCCATCCTGCCGGAAACGCCGCTGCCTGGCGACGAGCCGTTCAAACAGAATCTTCTCATGTGCGGCATGCTGGTCGATCAGGAGCACATCCGAACCCAGCTCCATGACCAGGTAGGTCTGGAACAGCGTGCCGGCCAGGCGGGCTTCGGCCAGTGCACCGATCGTCAGCTTGTCTGGCGCGGCCAGGTCCGGCGGCTCAGCGGGCGGTTCCGCAATCGGCGGACGCACGGCGTCCGGCTGCGGCTGGTCGGCCAGGCGCAGCGGCAGCTGGCGCTGGACCATCGGGGGCATCGGTTCGGGTCTGGCCGTTTCAGCCGCCCGCGCCTCCCCGTTCGCCTCAGTCACCTCTTCTTTTGCTTCTTCCTCTTCTTCCGCGCCGGCGATCCCGGCTCCGCCCTGGAGGGCGGTCCGGATCGCGTGGTAGACGAGCCGGAAGACATCGCCGTCCTGCCAGAAGCGCACTTCCATTTTCTGCGGGTGGACATTGATGTCCACCAGCGGAGCAGGCATGTTTAAAAAGAGGAGCGCGACCGCGTATTTGCCTTTCATGAAATGCGTCTTGCAGGCCTCGTCGAGCGCCGTGGTCATGGCCCGGGAACGCACCAGGCGGCCGTTGACATAAAAGCACTGCTGACCCCGGGTGCCGCGCGCGATGTCCGGGCTGCCGATAAAGCCGGACAGCTGGAGCGGCCCCTGGGACGCTTCAAGCGGCAGGCAGGCCTGGGCCGTCTGGCGGCCCCATACTGCGTAGACAGCACTGAGCAGATCGTTGTTGCCCGGGGTGTGCAGCAGCTCCTGCTGGTTGTGATAGAGGCGGAACGACACATCCGGACGCGCCAGGGCGATCCGCTCGACCAGCTCGGCCACATGGCCGGCTTCCGTCGTGTCCTTGCGCAGGAACTTGAAGCGGGCCGGCACGTTGTAGAACAGGTCCCGGACCACGATGCGGGTGCCGGATGGGCAACCGGCCGGCTGCGGTTCAAGCTGTTCGCCCCCCTCGATGACGATGCGCGTCCCCTCCTCGAGTTCCGGCGGACGCGTCTCCAGCGTGATCTTGGCCACCGCGGCGATGCTGGCCAGCGCTTCACCGCGAAAGCCCATCGTGCCGATCGCGTCGAGATCCTCGATCCGGCTCAGCTTGCTGGTCGCATGCCGGCCAAAGGCCATCCGGGCATCCTCGGGGTCCATGCCGGATCCGTTGTCGGTCACGCTGATCTCCCGGATGCCGCCCTGGCTAATCGCGACGGTCACGACCGACGCGCCGGCATCGAGGGCATTCTCAACCAGCTCCTTGACCACTGAAGACGGCCTTTCGACGACTTCGCCGGCCGCGATGGCGTTGGCGGTCTGCTGGTCCAGCAGATGAATACGCGTCATGTCAAACTCCTTTTGCCTCGGCTGGCCCGCTGATGCAGGTCATGGAGCAGGTTGAGCGCGTCCAGCGGCGTGAGCTTATGAATATCCAGTTCACTGAGCTGCTCGATGATCCCATCGGTATTCTTGAGGGCCTGGCTGGCGCTGAACAAATCGATCTGGCCGTCCATAGGCCGGGCGTTGCGCCGCACTTTCAGCTTCTGGCGCGGTCCCATCTCCTGCTCGAGCTGGAGCAGGATATCCTGGGCGCGGGTGACCACGGCAGCGGGAACACCGGCCAGCCGAGCCACTTCGATGCCGTAGCTGTCGTCGCAGCTGCCTGAACGGATCTGGTGCAAAAAATTGACCCGGCCGCCTTCTTCGCTGACCGCGACATGGCTGTTGAAGACGCCCGGCATCTTGGGCGCCAGGTCGGTCAGTTCGTGATAATGGGTGGCGAACAAGGTCCGGCAGCCCAGGTTGTCGCGGTCGGCGACATGCTCGATCACGGACCAGGCGATGCTCAAGCCGTCGTAGGTGCTCGTACCCCGGCCAATTTCATCGAGGACCAGAAGGCTGCGCGGCGTCGCGTGCTGCAGGATCTGGGCCACTTCGTTCATCTCGACCATGAAGGTCGAAGCGCCTCCAGCCAGATCGTCGCTGGCGCCGATCCGCGTAAAAATGCGGTCGACCAGCCCGATATGGGCCTCAGCAGCCGGAACAAAGCTGCCGCACTGGGCCAGCAGCACGATCAGGGCCACCTGGCGCATGTAGGTCGACTTGCCAGCCATGTTGGGCCCGGTCAGGATCATCAGGCGGGCGGCGTTCATGTCCATCGCCAGGTCGTTGGGCACAAATTCGCCAGCCGGTAAAACGCGCTCGATCACCGGATGGCGGCCCTGCCTGATGCGCAGCTGATCCGACAGGTCCACCTCGGGCCGGCAATACTGCTCCCGGTCGGCCAGTTCGGCCAGCGCCGCGAGCACGTCGAGGGTCGCCAGGGCCTGGGCCGTCTGCTGCAGGTCGCGGATCCGGTCGGCTGCCGTTTCCCGCAGCATGACAAAGACATCGTACTCGCGCGCGACCAGTTTCTGCTGGGCGCTCAGGATGGTGTCTTCCATTTCCTTGAGTTCGGCGGTGACAAAACGTTCGGAGTTGGCCAGGGTCTGGCGGCGCTGGTAATGTTCGGGGACCTGGGCCAGGTTGGCTTTGGTCACGTCGAGCGTGTAGCCGAAAACACGGTTGTAGCTGATTTTCAAGCTCTTGATCCCCGTTTTTTCCCGCTCGCTTTTTTCCAGGTCGAGGATCCACTGCTGTCCGTTCGTAGCCGCTTCGCGCAGATGGTCGATCTGCTCGTCGAAACCGGCCCGAATCAGGCCGCCTTCCTTGACGCTGACCGGCGGGTCGTCGACCAGCGCGCGTTCCAGCAGGCCGGTCAGCTCCGGTAAATCGTCGATGCGTCCCGCCAGTTCCGCAAGCCAGCTTTCGCCGACCCCGTCGAGGTGGCTGCGGACCGCCGGCAGCTTGCCGAGTGTTTGACGCAAGGCGACCAGGTCGCGGCCATTGGCCTGGCCCATGGTCAGCTTGCTGCCCAAGCGCTCCAGGTCGTGGATGCCATGCAGGCATTCACGCAGCTCCTGGCGGCGCATGAACTGCTCCTTGAACGCGGCAACAGCATCCTGACGCTGCCGGATATCCGAACAATTTAATAGCGGTTGCTCGATCCAGCGGCGCAGCAGCCGACTGCCCAGGGCGGTCACACTGCGGTCGATCGCCCACAGCAGGCTGCCTTTGCGGTTCTGGTCGCGGATGGTCTCCGTGATCTCCAAGTTGCGCCGTGCGATCGGGTCCAGGTTCATGAACCCATCCAGCGAATAGGGCTGGACGGGCTTGATGTGGCTGGGTTTGACACGCTGTGTCTCAACCAGGTAGATCAAGATCGCCGCGGCGGCCTGGCTCCAGAGCGGCTGCTGCCCTTCGAGGGGTTCCAGCCATTTTTCAACCGCTTCCAGGCTGAAATTGCTGTCAGGACGTGTTGTCAGCACGATGTTATACTTTTCGGTCAAAACGCTGTAAAGCGGGTCTTCCCGGAACGCGTCCATAACCAGGATCTCCGAAGGCGCGTAGCGGACGATCTCGTCGAGCAACTTGGCCGATGTCGCGCCGGTAATCAGGGCTGTCGCTTCGAAAGGACCGGTTGTCAGGTCACAGGCGGCCAGGCCATAGTAGCGGTTCAGCTTGTAGATCGCCAGGATGTAGTTGTTGCGCCGCTCGTCGAGGATCGCCGGATCGGTGATGGTCCCCGGCGTGATCACCCGGATGACGTCCCGCTTGACGATGCCCTTGGCCAGCGCGGGATCTTCGACCTGGTCACAGATGGCGATCTTGTAACCGCGGTTGATCATGCGGTGGATGTAGCTGTCAACCGCGTGGTAGGGGACGCCGCACATCGGCGCCCGCTCCTCGAGACCGCAGTCGCGGCCGGTCAGAGTCAGTTCAAGCTCGCGCGAAGCCGTGACGGCATCTTCGAAGAACAGTTCGTAAAAGTCGCCGAGGCGGAAAAACAGGATGCAGTCCGGCCATTGCCGCTTCAGTTCCAGGTACTGCTGCATCATGGGCGTGATCTTTTCCGTGTCGATTGTCTGGGTGGTCAAGCTCATGGGCGGTAGGCCTCCAGGACACCGAAAAGCGAAAAGGTCTTGGCTTCCAGGATGCGCACCCGGGCCAGTCCCCCCTCCAGGCGATTGCCGTCGATGCCGCCGTCCGGCCGGCGGGCCTCGGCCGGCAGCAATGCCGGGTCGGCGACGGTGAAATTGACCAGCTGGTTCTGGCCTGTCCGGCCGCTGAACACCTGCTCCTGCTTGGCTGAGGCGCCCTCGACCAGGATTTCAACCGACTGGCCGAGGTTTTGCCGGTTGACATCCAGGCTGTGCGCGTCCTGCAGCGCGGTCAGGCGGGTGAAGCGCTCGTGCATCACCGCCGGATCGACAGGATCGGCCATCTCGGCAGCCGGTGTGCCGGTCCGCCGGGAGTATAGGAACGTAAACGCGCTGGCAAAGCGGACCTGTTCCAGGACATCGAGCGTAGCGGCGAAATCCTCTTCGGTCTCACCGGGAAACCCGACAATGATGTCCGTGGATATGGCCAGGCCCGGGATCAGCTGGCGCGCGCGCCTGACGATCGCCAGGTACTGCTCGCGCGAGTACTGGCGGTTCATCCGTTCGAGCACCCGGTTGCTGCCGCTTTGCAGCGGCAGGTGCAGATGCGGCTCGATCACCGGATGGGCGGCCATCACCTGCAGCAGCTTTTCCGAAATATCCTTGGGGTGCGAGGTCATAAAGCGGATCCGGTAGAAAGGCTCATGCGCCGCGGCCTGCAGCAGGTCGGCGAAATCGCGGATGGCCGCGTCGCTGTCCCCGATATCCTGGCCGTAGGAGTTGACATTCTGGCCGAGCAGCATCACTTCGCGGTAGCCGGAAGCGGCCAGCTGGCGCAATTCGCGCAGGATGTCGCCGGGCTGCCGGCTGCGTTCGCGTCCCCGCGTGTACGGCACGATGCAATACGTGCAAAAATTGTTGCAGCCGAACATGATCGAGCACAACGCCCGGAAGCGGCGCGCCCGGTGGACCGGCAAGCCCTCGACCAGTGTGTCCTCGTCGCCGACCAGGTATTGCTTTTTTCCTTCGGTCAGGCGGTGGTACAAAAGCTCCGGCAGGCGGTAGATGTCCTGGGGCCCGAAAATCAGGTCGACAAAAGCGAAACTGCGGCTGATCCGCGTGACATGCTCGGGTTGCTTCATCATGCAGCCGCAGACAGCGATCACCAGGTCCGGTTTTTCGAGCCGCAGGTTTTTGAGCCGGCCCAGGTTGCCGAACAGCCGGTCGTCAGCATGCTCGCGCACACTGCAGGTGTTCAGGATGATCAGGTCGGCTTCGCGCAGGTCGCCCGACTCAATGTAACCCATTTCGGCCAGCAGCCCGGCGATCTTCTCGCCGTCGTTTTCATTGAGCTGGCAGCCATAGGTATGGATCCAGTAACGGCGGCTGAAGCCGGTCTCGCTGCGGTAGGCGTCCAGGCACTGGCCGATCTGGCCGATGTAGCGCTGCTGGCGTTCCAACTCCGCCTGTTCGATGATGGTCACGTGTTTCACCTCATCCGGTCGGTTTACAGTCCCGCCGTTTGGCGGCGGGACTGGTTCCTATCATATCATAAATCGAATGCGCCGGTCAGGCAGGCCGGCTCTTGAACAGACGGACCAGCCAGGCCAGCAGGCCCCGCTTGCGGCGGACATCCGCTTCCAGGCTGTCGTAGAGTCCGGCCAGGGCGGCCAGTTCTAAGCCGGTCGGCGGCCGGGGGCCGTAAAACAGTGCATTCAAGCCGCTTTCAGCCGTTTGCGTCGCCCCGATCTGCTGGCGGCTGAGAAACCGGGCCGGCGATTCATCCGGCCGCAGGGTCTGGCCTTGTTCATGCAGCAGCAGGCGAAGTTCCTGCCAGTAGAATCGGCCGCGGCGCGCCGGATCCGGAACCTGGCGGGACAGCCGCGCGGCATCGTGTCCGAGCCGGTTGCGCAGCCAGACCCGGATCAGCAGCCCGATGGCCAATGCCGGCAGCAGGAGCAGGAACCATAAGGCGCCGAAAGGCTGACCGGACGCATCAGGATCATCCGGATCCTTGTCGTCCGGCCCGGGGTTAGGGCCGCCGGTCGGTGCAACCGTCGGCGTCGGGGTCGGGGTCGCGGTGACTGCCGGCGTCAGCGGGCCGCTTATCACCGGCGTGACGACCGGCGTCGGGTCGGGCTGGGTCGCCGCGGTTCCCGGTGTCGCGTCGACGCTGATCCAGCCGATGCCGGCCAGGTAGACTTCCGTCCAGGCGTGCGCCTGCTCGCCGGTCAAAATCCGGTCGGCGCCGTCTTCGGCCGGCGGCACATAATAGCCTTCGACATAACGCGCCGGGATACCGGCCAGGCGGCTCAGCAGGGTCATGGCGGTCGCAAAATAGACGCAGTAGCCCTCCCCGGTCTGCAAAAACCAGCTGACAAAATCCTGGTCGCGCGGCGGCACGGTCACGTCAAGCGCGTAGCGGTTGTTCGCCATCAGGTCATGGCGCAGCACCAGGACGCGCGCGTAGGGGTCTTCAATACCGGCTGTCAGCTGCAGCGCATGCTCGTACGGCAAACCGCCCGGACGGTACTCGGGCAGATCGGGCAGCTGCAGATAGCGTTCGGTGACCGCTGGCGGCACAGCCCGCTCTTCCGGCGGCAGCGACGCCTGGATCTGGCGGACCATGGAGGCAAACCCCGCTTGCTCGGTGCGCAGGACACGGCCGGTCAGCAGCACCGCTTGCTCCGGCTGGATCCAGTGCTTGCTGAACATTTGTCCGGAAGGCCGGAAATAGGCAATAAACGGATCCGGCTGGGCCAGGGAGACACGCAGCGGCTTGCCGGCGATAAACAAAGTGCGCGTCGGCAACCGCAGAGGCGACCAGCTGACATTGACCGTCCGGTTGAACTGGGCGGCGGTCAGGCCGGCCGTGTAGACATCCGGACGCTCCAGGTCGAAAACCTCGGTCTGCTCGGAGCGCCACAGCGGGCTGTCGTAACGGTAGTAGCTTCGATCCGGGTCCTGGATCCAGTTCCGGCCGTCGTAGATCTGGCTGACCGAACCGCGCAGCAGCATCGCCTCGGCACTGCCGCCGACCCGCAGCATGGGCGAGTCCGACAGGCTGGCCGGTCCGCCCAGGCGATCGACCAGCGGGTAGTAGCCGGCCTGCTGCAGCGAGAACGACGGCAATTCGCGCTGCTGGTTCGGAATCGCGCTGATCCGCCCGGACAAGTCGTCCATGAAGCCCTCGAAAGCCCGCGAATGAAAGAACGATGTCGGGATCAGGGTTGCAAGCAGCAGGGCCAGGCTGAGGGCCAGAGCCGCGAACGGGACCGATTGCAGCATCAGGCGCGCTGCCAGCGTTTGGCGGGTCGGCCGGTACATGCGGTAGGTCTTCTTCTGCTGCCGGGCCAGCGCCGCACACAGCGCCACGGCGGCCGGTACGGCCCAGGCCAGAACATAACCCTTGTCCAGCTGGATACCCAGCAAAAAAGCGGCGATCAGGGCAACGGCTGCCAGGCCAGGCAGATTGAAACGGACCAGGCCGAGATAGACCAGGAGCGCGATAAGCAGGCAAAGCAGCCCGGCCAGCCAGGCCAGCTCGGCCTTCGTGCCCTGCTGGTAACCGAGCAGAAAGTCAACCGTCCAGGTGGCGCGCCGGGCCCAGGGTTC
The DNA here is from genome assembly GCA_012523135.1 of Clostridiaceae bacterium. Classification (GTDB taxonomy): domain Bacteria; phylum Bacillota; class Clostridia; order Saccharofermentanales; family UBA5734; genus JAAYBY01. The sequence goes on along the minus strand of JAAYJD010000204.1, from coordinate 19,029 downwards.
CAGCAGCTCCGGCCAGCCTTCTTCGGGCAGCCAGCGGCTGCGGCTCAGCCAGAGCAGCAAGGCCGCCAGCAAGGCGGTTCCGCCGGATGCCAGCAGCTGGTAGCGGCTCCAGGTCAGCAGGGCCAGCAGCAGCAGCAGGGCCAGGATCAGCGGCAATTGGGTAAGTGGCGTTGCCGGCAGCCCGTTCAGTTTCAAAACCAGCTGGGACAGACCGGACGCGTAGAGCCAGCCAAACGCGAGCTTGACCAACGCCGCAGCCAGGCGGGCGCGCAGCGGCAATGGCTGGGCGGCCCTCATGACTGGACCTCCGGATTTTCAGGACTGTTTTTTTCAGCGGCCCGGAACGATGAAAACTCGGAGCGGCAGATCCGAACACCGGCTTGCTCCAGCGCCCGGATCATCGGATTGGGCGTGCGCGGCAGCAAAACCGATCCCTGCAGCATGACCAGCCAGACCGTGACACCGCTCAGGGCCAGCTGGGTCAGCTGCCGGCTGGTCGCATCGTCCAGGCGATTGGTCACCAGGATGAAAACCTGGCAGTCTGAGGCGCGTTCCCACTCCGCCGCAACCAGGTGTGATGGGTTCCAGTCACCGGTCTCCGCCAGCGCCGAAAGCAGCATCAGGCAGTCCAGCTGCTGTTCCAGGGATCCGGCCCGGGCTTCCCGTCTCCCCTCCTGCGGCCAAAAGACCAGCCGGACGGCGCTCGCGGAACGCAAAATGACCTCCGTAAACCAGGCAACGCTGTCGGAAAAATAGTCGCCGTAAGACGCCCAGGGCAGCTTGTCCGCCTGGGCCCGGTTCAGGTCGCAAAGCACCAGCACATCCTGCTGGAGCGGATTTTCGAATTCACGAATCATGAGTTCATCGAGCCGCGCGGACAATTTCCAGTGAGCCCGCTTGAGCGCGTCGCCGGGTTGCTGCTGGCGGATGTTGGCGATGGCGTCCAGTTCACTGCCCGGCTTCCAGGCTTTCTGCAGCTGGTTCTGCTGGAGCAGACTGGCCAGGTCCTGCAGCGGGTCGAAGGTGTACGGACGGGGCAGAACCGTCAGAAACGGCTCAAGCCGGTCCGGCTGGCAACGGTAGAACGGCAACAGGACCAGTCCGAACAAATCGCGGCATTTCAAGCGGAGCAGGCCGACACGGAACAAGCCGCGGTGATGGCCGCTGAGCGGGAGAACCACCGTGGTTTCGCCCCGCTGCGTCAGGGCCGTCAGCCGTTTTACCCGCTCGGTCCGGCCGTCCTTGCCCGGCCGGGCGATCAGCAGCTCGGCCAGACCGACGACCTGGCGGCTGCGCAGCGTCAGGCGGACGACCAGGCTGGTCTGGTCCTTGCGTCGGATCAGGGTCTGGCGGATGCTTTCATCGATCTTGAGCCGGGTACGCAGCCACAATAAGGACCCGACCGATAGCAGCGGCAGCAGCAGCAGGATCATCAGGATCAGCTGCAGCTGGACCAGGCCGCTGTAGGCCAGAAAGCCCCAGGCAATCAGGATCAGCAGCAGCCAGCCGACGCCCCGGGCCGTGATCATGCTTCCGGAACGGGCACCTGACGCAGCAGACCGGCCAGAATATCCGGAATCGAGACCTGGTGCAGTTTGGCTTCAGGCTTGAGCAGCAGCCGGTGGCCCAGAACCGGATGCAGCATCTGCTGCACATCCTCGGGCAGGACGTAATCGCGCTTTTGCAGCAGGGCATGTGAGCGGGCGGCGATCAGGAGCATCAGGGCACCGCGCGGGCTGGTGCCCAGCAGCAGCTCTTTGTGTTCGCGCGTCGCGCGCGCCAGCAAGGCGACATAACGCCGGATCGCTTCGGCGCAATAGAGGCGCTCCGCCGTATCCTGCAGTTCGAACAGCTCGTCGACCGAAACGACAGAATTCAGATCCAGCAAGGGCGAACGCGCCGAAAAGCGCTGGTAAATGGTCATCTCCTCTTCGAGGGACGGATAGCCCAACGACACGCGCAGCATGAAGCGATCCAACTGGGCTTCCGGCAGCGGGTAGGTGCCGACCTGCTCGATCGGGTTCTGGGTTGCCAGGACCATGAACGGGCGGGGCAGCGGATAGGTCACGCCGTCGACGGTCACCTGGTTCTCCTGCATGGCTTCCAGCAGGCTGGACTGTGTCTTGGGCGAGGTGCGGTTGATCTCGTCGGCCAGCAGCAGCTGGCTCATGATCGCACCGGGATGGAATGCGAACTGGGCCGTTTTCTGGTTGTACAAGTTGAAGCCCGTCACATCGGACGGCATGACATCGGGTGTAAACTGGATGCGGCGGAACGTCAGGCCGAGTGAACGGGCCAGGGCCGACACCAGCGTTGTTTTGCCGATGCCGGGAATGTCCTCGAGCAGGATATGTCCCCGGCTGATCAGGGCGATCAGGATCAGGTCGATGGCGTCCCGTTTGCCGACGATCACCTCGTTGACATTGCGTCGGATGCGTTCCAGTAGTTCTTGGGCGTGTGCAAGCTCCATCTGTGCCGGTCTCCTCGTGTCTGCCTAAACCTGGTCGGCGATATTCAGGACCAGGCTGCGGGTGGCCGGCCAACCCAGGCAGGCATCCGTGATCGACTTGCCGAACACGTGCTCCCCGACGGATTGGCTTCCCTCTTCAAGATAGCTTTCGACCATCAGGCCCTTGACCAGTTTGCGGATGTCGGGGGACAATCGCCGGCTATGCAGGACTTCCATGGCAATACGCGGCTGCTCGGCGAACTGCTTGTTGGAGTTGGCGTGGTTGGTGTCGATCAGGCAGGCCGGGTTGACCAGTTCACGTGCAGCGTACATCTGCGCCAGACGCATCAGATCCTCGTAATGGTAGTTGGCCTGGCACTGGCCATGCCGGTTGACTTCACCGCGCAGAACCGCGTGAGCCAGCGAATTGCCGCGGGTCTGCACAGCATGTCCCTGGTAGGCGAAGACGTGGCCGTGCTGAGCGGCAAAGATGGCGTTGAGCATCACCGTGAGGTCGCCGCTGGTCGGGTTTTTCATGCCGGCCGGCTGGGTGATGCCGCTCGCCGTCAGGCGGTGCTGCTGGTTTTCCACGGAGCGCGCCCCGATCGCGACGTAACTGAGCATGTCGTCCAGGTAGGTGTGGTTTTCGGGGTAGAGCATTTCATCCGCGGCGGTCAGCCCGGAAACGGACAGCGAACGGATGTGCATCTTGCGCAAGGCAGTCAGGCCCCCGGCCATGTCCGGTGCTTTTTCCGGATCCGGCTGGTGCAAAATACCCTTATAACCCTCGCCGGTGGTCCGTGGCTTGTTGGTGTAAATGCGCGGAATCAGGACAAGACGGTCCGCAACGGTCTCCTGCAGGCGGCCCAAACGCTCCGTATAGGCGCAGACGGCATCCTCCTGGTCCGCGGAACACGGCCCGATGACCAGCAGAAAGCGGTCGGACTGGCCGTTCAGAATCTGGCGGATCGCCTCATCGCGGCGCGCTTTCAGTTCCGCCAGTTCCCGGGACAAGGGATAGCGGTCGAGGATCTCGGCGGTCGTCGGTATTTTTCCCAGAATGGTCACGTTCATCGTATCTCTCCCCTGACCGTGCAGGCGTTCATTATACCATACTTGCCGCGCCGCAGAAACGGCCGGCAAGTCGCCGCGTCAGGCGGATGAGCGGGGCGAGGCGCCGCGCCGGCGCGCACGTTTGTGCGCGATGCGGACGATCCCCTGATCGCGCAGGCCGGACGCCTGGAGCAGGTTGGCCACGACCTGGGGGCGACTCAAGGCGATCAGGACCCAGACGCTTTTGTTCTCCGGCTGATCCTGAAAAGACAAGATGAAAATGGCCGAACGCCGGACCGTGCTGTCCCGATGGCGGATTTTCTCCCGCAGGGCGGTGAAGATGCGTTTTTCCACGAGCAGCAGGCGGCATAGCTGCTGGTCGTTGATGCGGCGGATATTTTCCGGCGTGATAACCAGCGCCTTCAGCAGACTGGAGCGCGCCAGCGACCATTGGTCCTGCTCGGTCTCCAGAATGATTTGATCGCCGCTGTAGAACAAGGTCGCCGGCGTGTCGATCGGCAAGGGCAATCCGTTCAGGTGCCGGATGCTGATTGCCCAGCGGGCTTCCAGTTCCAATCGCCGCCGGCCCATCTGCCGCCTGTGCAAAAAATCCTGGCGCATCAGCACGACCAGCCAGGCCAAAGCTGCCAGCAGCAGGCTGGAACCGATCGCCGGCGGCAGGATCTCGCCCAGAATCAGAAACCCGAGGCAGGCGGCTGTGACGGCCAGCAATACTTTCATCGTCTCCCCTTCCGTATCGCCCGCCTAGCGGGCATAGAGCGCATAGATCACGGCCATGACCCAGCGTCGGGGCAGTACGCGGCTGAGCAGCGCGGCCAGCTTGTAAAACATGCCTGGCGTATAGACCAGCGGCGGCCGGTTCCGGTTGGCCTGGCGGATAATCAGGCCGGCCATGCGGTCGGCCGGCATGCCCTTTTGTTCGTCGGCCGCCATGCGTGTGATTGAGCGCTGGCAACGTTCGGCGTAAGGCAAAGTGGCCTCGGCAGCGCTAAGCACGCGGGCCTCGGTAAATCCTGTCCGGGTGTCTCCGGGCTGAACCAGCATGCAGCGGATGCCATGCGGCCGGACTTCGTTGGCCAGGGCCATGGTCAGAGCCGCCAGAGCGGCCTTGCTGGCTGAATAACAGGCCTGGAACGGAATCGGCAGCAGGCCGGCGACGGAGCCCAGTTGGATGATCAGGCCCGATTTCCGGGCGCGCATGCAGGCCAGAACCGGGCCCAGCAGATGGCAGGCGCCCAGGAAATTAGTCCCTATCTGGCCGGCTGCGTCCGCCGGAGTCATGGCCTCAACCGAACCGGCCAGGCCGTAGCCTGCGGCCTGGACCAGGATATCGATCCGGCCTTCCCGCGCGACAATCCTGGCCACGGCCTGGTGCGCGGCTTCAGCGTCGGTCACGTCGAGCGGCATGTTGAACCAGTCGCCCGCGGCCAGTGCTGCCGGGCCGTTGCCGGTATCCGGCAGCCGGCGCGCCAGCGCATAGACGCGATCCCCGCCGGCCGCGAACTGACGGGCCATTTCCAGCCCGATGCCCGAACTGGCGCCGGTGATGACGACGACGCGGCTCATGAGCAGGCCTCCTGACGTTCCGGGCGGGCCAACTGGTAGGCTTTGAGCTGATTTCGCCGGTCGCGCGCGTCTGGCAGGCAGGCGATCAGGTGCTGCCAGAAAGCCGGGCTGTGGTTCATATGGCGCAGATGGCACATTTCGTGCAGGATAACATACGTCTGCAGCGTTTCGGGCAGCACGGCACAGCGCCCGTTGAGGGTGATCGTTCCGGTGCGGCTGCAGCTGCCCCAGCGGCTGACCATATCGCGGATCCGGATGGCGCGGGGCAAAGGCAGCTCGTGCTCGTCGGCCAGGGCCTGGATACGCGCCGGCAAATGCGCGGCAAACTGGCGAACCTGCTCCGGGCGGGCCGGTTCCAGGTGCGTCCTTGCGCGGTTCTCCTGTTTTTTGCGTGCGATCCAGGCGCTGTTGCTGCGCACGAAGTGGTCGATGCGGTCTTTGGGCAGCGTCAGCGGGCTGCGCACCTCGACGGTATTGTCGGCGCGCACGACCACGGCCAGGGATTTGCGCCGGCTGCGGACCAGCCGGTAGGCGGGAACGTTCTCAGCAGTCCGAGCCATAGCCAGACTCCAGGCAAAGGCGGGCCCGTTCGGCGTTCTTGCCGCCCCGGGCGAGCTGGTCTGCCAAAAACGAGGGATGTTCGCGTAAAAACTGCTGCATGTACGCTTTGGGATCGGCGATAAACCTGAGGATCTGATCCAGCTGCGCCGCATCGATCAGGCCGGTCGCGCGCGCCTGGTGAAACAGATCCGGATCGATCATCACCAGGCTGATCAGCCGGGTGCCTTCAGCCTCCAGGACCTGGCGGCCGTTCTGGTTGCGGTCGACCACTGCCAGGGTCAGCGGCATCCGGGCGCCGGTCCGCCGCAGCGCGGGCAGCCAGGAACGGGTGTAGCTGGACGCCTCCGTCACCAGGTCCGCGACATGGCAGACAACCTGGCCGGCCAGCGCGTTATCTCGCAGCAGCTCGGTCCGCTTGCCGTCAGCGGTACAGATGACGGCCGTCTGGTCCTTGAACAGGTAGACATGGGGCTTGCCCAGCAAATGGGCAGCGCCGACGGAAAAGAAATAATCGCGCCGCTCGCCGCCGGAGATCAGCGTGCCGGGAACGGATGTCAGCTGGTCGGCCAGCTGGTCCATCAACTGGCGGTAGATCGGGTTTTCCGCGTACTGGCGCAGCACCGCGGCATGCACCGCGGCCGGCAGATCCAGCGGACTGGCGGCCAGATCGTCGATCAGGCGCAGCAGGCCGTTGGCCGCGTCTTCGCCGCCATAGAGGAAATGCGTGTTGATGTAATAGGGACCCAGTGTACCGGATGTGTACCAGAATGGTTCAGCTGCCGGCGCGGCGCGCAGGGCCCTGGTGGCAAACAGCCAGTGGATCAGCTGTTCCCGGTCGATCGGCTTCATGGTTCCTCCTTAACTGGGCCGTTTCCGGCCCGGCTGGTTGGATCTAGTGTAACACAGGGCTATGGCCTGGAAAAGCGGGCGTGCTTCAGCCGCCCCACAGCTGGAGCGTGCCCCGGTACTCGGCCAGGTCATCGACTCCGTCAACCCGGGCCAGCGCCTGCATCTCAGCCAGGATATCCTGGCAGGCGGCCGGCCGGATCAGGCTGGCCGTGCCGACCTCAACGGCCGACGCACCGGCGACCAGGAACTCGAGGGCGTCCTGGCCGTTCATGATCCCGCCGACGCCGATCAGGGGCAGGTCGACCAGGCGGCTGACCTCGGCGACCATGCGCAGGGCGACCGGCTTGATCGCCGGTCCGGACAGGCCGCCGGTGTTGTTGCCGAGTACCGGCCGGCGGGTGCGGTGATCGATGGCCATCCCCAGCAGCGTGTTGATCAGGACGATCGCGTCCGCCCCGCCCCGCTGGGCGGCCAGCGCCATGTCGGCGATGCTGGTCACGTTGGGTGTCAGCTTGGCCCAGACCGGCTTTTTTGTCTCCAGCTTGACCTGGCGGATGAGCGATTCGATCTGGCGGGCTTCGCTGCCGATCAGCATGCAGCCTTCGCGGACATTGGGGCAGGACAAATTCAGCTCGATCGCGTCGATGGCGGTCTGGTCGAGCCGGCGGCACATTTCGCAGTATTCGTCGGTGCTGTGTCCGGCGACATTGACGATGACCGCGCAGCCCAGTTGGCGCATAAAGGGCAGTTCATCGCGCAAGAAGGCGTCCAGGCCCGGATTTTGCAGCCCGACGCTGTTGAGCATGCCGCAGCTGGTCTCGGCGACCCGGGGCGGCGGATTGCCCGCGCGCGGGTGCAGCGTCAAGCCCTTGGAGCAGATGCCGCCCAGGCGCGACAGGTCCTGGAAGCGGGCCATCTCCCGGCCGAACCCGAAGGTGCCGGACGCGGCCAGCACCGGATTTTTCAGGCTGAGGGAGCCGATCTGAAGCGCTGTCTTTACCATGCCACCACCTCCGCGTCAAAGACCGGCCCGTCGACACAGCAGCGCTGGTAGCCGGTCTTCCCGTCTGCCTTGACCTGGCAGGCACAGACCAGGCAGACGCCGATTCCGCAGGCCATCCGCTCTTCCAAAGAGACCTGGCAGGGCAGCTGGTTCCGGCGGGCCAGTTCGGCTACGGCCTGCATCATCGGGCGCGGCCCGCAGGTCAGGATAGCCGTACCGGGAACAGGCGGCAGCTGACGAAGCAGCTGCGCAAGGGCGTCGGCCGCCTGACCGGCGACATCCAGGTCGCCCGCATCGGCGGCAAAGAGCGTCTGGCAGCCCAGCCCGGCGTATTCGTCCCGCAGGATGCTTTCGTTCTTCGAGCGGTAGCCGCAAACCGCCAGCGCATCGATGCCGCGTTCCCGGCAGACTTGCTGCACGAAAAAAAGCGGAAAAACGCCGCTGCCGCCGCCGACCGTGATCACGCGCCGCAGCCCGTCCAGCTGAAAGCCGTGTCCCAGCGGACCGAGTACGGACAGCGGGTCTCCGGGCTTTTTTTGCAGCAGGTTGCGAGTCCCCGCACCAACCGCGCGAATGCCCAGTTCGATCAGGCCTTCACGGCGCTGGACGGCCATGATCCCGATCGGCCGGCGCAGAAACTGGTCGCAGGTGACATTGACAAACTGGCCGGGTGTTGCGGCGGCAGCGATAAGCGGCGCGTCCAGGACCAGGACCGCCGTCAGGCTGTTGAGGCGGCGCACCGACCGGATGGTCACGGCGTGTTCAATCGGATCTTCAGGCAACATGGCACACTCCTATTTTTTCAGCATCGCGTTTTGCAGGGGCATCTCGTGCAGCGGCAGGTGGTTGTGGCGCGTCTCGGCGACACGGGCGGCGAAGCCGGAGATTTCACAAGGCCTCAGATCTTCCGGCTTCAGGTTCTGCACCAGGCAGTCGATGACCGCGACCAGCGTGTCCAGCGATGTGATCGCGGCGATGCCCTGCTCGATTGCCCGGCGGCGCAGCTGGAAGCCGTTGAAGCCGTTGAGCAGGGCCGAATGGGTTTCCGTGTTGATCAGCATACTGATTTTACCGGACTGGATCAGGTCAAGCACATGCGGCCCCCCCTCCTCGACCTTGCGCACGCCGTTGCAGGGGATGCCGTGCTTGATCAGGTAGTTGGCCGTGCCGCCGGTCGCGTAGAGGCTGAATCCCAGGCTGTGCAGGCGGTGGGCCAGCGGAATCAGGTCCGGCTTGTCGCTGTCCTGCACAGACATCAGGATCTGGCCGCCCCGGTTGGGAAAGCGAAAGCCCGAGGCCAGGATCGCCTTGTACATCGCTTCGCTGTAGCGGTCCGACAAACCCAGAACCTCGCCGGTGCTCTTCATTTCCGGTCCGAGGCGCGTGTCCACGCCTTGCAGCTTCTCGAAGGAAAACACCGGCGCCTTGATGGCGTAGACCGCGGGATAGCGCGCGTACAAGCCGGTGCCATAGGGAAAATCGGCCAGGGATGCGCCCAGCATGATGCGGGTCGCGACGGCGACCACCGGGATGCCGGTGACCTTGCTGATGTAGGGCACCGTCCGCGACGAGCGCGGATTGACCTCGATCACGTAGACATCGTCGTTGTAGAGGATGAACTGGATGTTGATCAGGCCGATCACCTGCAGGGCCATGGCCAGCCGGTGCGTGTGATCGACAATGATCTCGCGGATCCGGTCCGGGATGTAGGCCGGGAAAATCGAGATGGAGTCGCCCGAATGGACCCCGGCCCGCTCCAGGTGTTCCATGATGCCCGGAATCAGGATGTCCTGCCCGTCGCAAATGGCATCCACCTCCAGTTCGACACCTTTCAGGTACTTGTCGACCAGGATCGGGTGCTCTTGCTCGACGCGGTTGATGATCGCCATGTACTCGGTCATTTCCTCGTCGCTGTAGACGATGGCCATCCCCTGCCCGCCCAAAACATACGACGGTCTGACCAGAACCGGGTAGCCCAGCGACCCGGCGGCGGCGATCGCTTCCTCAGCGGTCCGGACGGTGGTGCCCTCGGGACGCAGGATGTTGCAGGCGGCGACGATGGCATCAAAGCGTTCGCGATCTTCTGCAGCGTCGACATGGTCGGCAGAGGTGCCCAGAATCGGCAGGCCGGTCTCGGTGATCGCCTGGATCAGCTTGATCGCGGTCTGGCCGCCGAACTGGCAGATGGCGCCGTCCGGCTTTTCCAGTTCGATGATCGCGCGCACGTCATCGGCGGTCAGCGGCTCGAAATAGAGCCGGTCCGAGGTGTCGAAGTCGGTCGACACCGTCTCCGGATTATTGTTGACGATGATCGCCTCGTAGCCCATCTCGCGCAGAGCCCAGGCGGAGTGGACCGAACAGTAGTCGAACTCGATCCCCTGCCCGATCCGGATGGGGCCGGAACCGAGCACGAGGACCTTCTTGCGGCCGGACGGGATCGCCTCGTTGACCTGGTCGAAGGAGGCGTAAAAATACGGGGTGGCTGCGGCGTATTCGCCGGCGCAGGTGTCGACCATCTTGTAGGTATGAAGCAAACCCAGCTTTTTGCGCTGCCGGGTCACCGTTTCGCGCGGCTGGCCGGTCAGGCGGGCGATCCAGGTGTCGGTAAATCCCTGCCGGACCGCCTGTTCCAGCAAGCGGTCATCGAGTACCTTCTGGCGGGCCAGGGCGTCCTCGGTATCGACCAGGCGCTTGATCTTGCCCAGGAAAAACTTGTCGATCAGGGTGACGCGGTAGATGGCTTCCATCTCGAAGCCACGCCGCAGCGCCTCGGCCAGGGCAAAGAGGCGCATGTCGTCGGCCTGGCGGATGCGCGGCCAGATCTCCGCGTCCGGCAAGCGCTGCAGTTCGGGAACCCGAAGCCCCAGGTAACCGAGTTCCAGCGAGCGGATCGCCTTCATCAAGGAGGCCTCGAAGGTCGGTGCGATCGCCATCACTTCGCCGGTCGCCTTCATCTGGGTGCCCAGCGTCCGCTTGGCCTGGACGAACTTGTCGAACGGCCACTTGGGGATCTTGGTCACGATGTAGTCGAGTGCCGGCTCGAAACAGGCGCTGGTCGTGCCGGTCACCTCATTGGCGATCTCGTCCAGGTCGTAGCCGACGGCGATGCGGGTCGCCACCTTGGCGATCGGGTATCCGGTCGCCTTGGAGGCCAGCGCCGAAGAGCGCGACAGGCGCGGATTGACCTCAATGACTGCATAGTCGGCATCGGTCGGGTGCTGGGCGAACTGGACGTTGCAGCCGCCGACGATCCCCAGCTCGGCGACGATCTTCAGGGCCGCCGTCCGCATCTTCTGGTACTCGACGTCCGTCAGGGTCTGGGCCGGCGCGACGACGATCGAATCACCGGTGTGCACCCCGACCGGATCCAGGTTCTCCATGGAGCAGATCGTGATCGCGTTGCCGCGCGCGTCGCGGACCGCCTCGAATTCGATTTCCTTCCAGCCGGCGATGCTGCGTTCGATCAGGACCTGGTGGACGCGGCTGGCCGCCAGGCCGTTGGGCACGATCGCGCGGAGTGCGTCGGCATCCGGCGCGATGCCGCCGCCGGTGCCGCCCAGTGTGAACGCCGGGCGGACGATGACCGGGTAGCCGATCGCTTCGGCCAGGGCGAGGCTTTCGGCCAGACTCGTCGCAATCCCGGAGGGCACGCAGGGCTCCTGGATGCGCTGCATGGCGGCGCGGAACGCTTCGCGGTCCTCCCCCATCCGGATGCCGGAAGCCGGTGTACCCAGCAAACGGATGTGATGCGCGGCCAGAAAGCCTTTCTCTTCCAGCTCCATGGCAAAGTTGAGGCCGGTCTGGCCGCCCAGGGTTGCCAGCAGGCCCTCGATTTTTTCACTGATCAAAATCTTCTCGATCACGTCGATCTGCAGCGGCTCGATGTAGATCTTGTCAGCCATGTTGGCATCGGTCATGATGGTCGCCGGATTGGAGTTGACCAGCACGACCGTGTAACCTTCCTGCTTGAGCGCCCGGCAGGCCTGGGTGCCGGCGTAATCGAATTCGGCGGCCTGGCCGATCACGATCGGGCCGGAACCGATCACCATGATGCGCGAAATGGCGGAGATTCGTGGCATAAAGCACCTCTAATGCATATTTATTCGTTATTTTACATAATTATACGTTGTTATGCAACAGGATTGCTTTACTGCCGCTTGCGGGCCAGGGCGTCCTGGAGTGCCTGGCGCATGTCCAGTGCCTCGCGGCGGGCGGCCAGGTCGAACAAGTCGGGATCCATCTGGTGTTTCTTATAAGCCAGCATCAGGCTGCGCGAGGCGTTGACCAGTCCGCCGCCGCCATCCGGCCCGAAAGCCTGGACCGCGTCATCGGCGGTGGCGCCTTGTGCGCCGTACCCCGGAACCAGGATCAGGGCGTGCGGCATGCGCTTGCGCAGCTTGACGGCCTGTTGCGGCCAGGTCGCGCCGACCACCGCGCCGACCGAAGAATAGCCGCTGTCGCCGATGAGGTCCCCGCCCCAGGCCGCGACCAGATCGGCCATGGCTTCGCAGACCTGGCGGCCATCGGCCAGGATAAGGTCCTGCAAATCGCCGGCGGACGGGTTCGAGGTCCGGACCAGGATGAATACGCCTTTGCCGCGCGCGCGGCAAGGGGCCAGGAAGGGTTCGATGCCGTCCAGGCCCAGGTAGCCGTTGAGTGTCAGGGCATCCGCTTCGAACGCCGCCTGGCGGCTGTTGTCGATCAGGATCGCCTCGTCCAGATAAGCGCGGGCGTAAGCGCTGGCTGTGGAGCCGATGTCGTTGCGCTTGGCATCGACGATCACGAGCAGGCCTTTCTGGCGGGCGTAGGCGATGGTCTGGCGCAGGGCTTCGAGACCGGGCAGGCCGATTTGCTCGTAAAAAGCTGCTTGCAGCTTGACAGCCGGGATGATGTCGGCGAGCGCGTCGATCAGGCGCATGTTGAAGGCGGCGAGGGCCAAACCGGTCGCCTGGCCGGGCGTGCCGGTCTCCCGGTAGGCTTCCCGCATCGAGGCCGGCAGGTATTCGAGCTGCGGGTCAAGACCCAGCACAGTCGGGTTCTGGGTGCGCCGGATCGCGGCCTGCAAGCGGTCAGCAAAGTTCATCATGGGTGATTCTCCCTTCGCAAATGGTCATGACCGGCCGACCAGCCAGCGTCATCCCTTCAAACGGCGTGTTGCGCGATTTGGACCGCATCTGGCTTCTGGCGACCGTCCAGGGCGTCTCCAGATCGGCCACGAGCACGTCCGCCGGCGCGCCGACAGCCAGGGAACCCAGCGGCTGGCGCAAGATGCGGGCTGGATTGACGGTCATCGCGGCCAGGAACTGCCGAAGGCTCAGCCGGCCTGTCCGGACCAGCAGCGTGTACCCGAGCCCGAACGCGGTCTCAAAGCCGATGATCCCGTTGCTGGCCAGGGCAAATTCAAGGTCTTTTTCGTCGTTGTGGTGCGGCGCGTGGTCGGTGGCGATGACATCGATCGTGCCGTCGGCCAGGCCCTCGATGATCGCCTCGACGTCATCCGGCGTGCGCAGCGGCGGGTTCATTTTGGCCATCGTGTTGTATCCGTCGCAGGCTTGCTCGGTCAGGGCAAAATAGTGGGGGCAGGTCTCGGCGCTGACCGGCACCCCGCGCGCCTTCGCTTCCCGGATCAGGCGGACCGAGGCGCGGCAGCTGACATGGGCGATGTGGACCGGCAAGCCGGTGTAACCGGCGATCTGGCAGTCGCGACCGACCATGATCGACTCGGCAATGTCCGGGATACCCCGCAGGCCCAGCCGGGTCGACCAGGTCCCCTCGTTCATGTGCCCGCCGCCGGCCAGGCTCATGTCCTCGCAGTGCGAGATCACCGTCAGGTTGAACGGGCTGGCGTAGAGCATCGCCTTGCGCATCAGGTCAGCCGTTTCCACCGGGTGGCCGTCGTCCGAGATGGCGACGATGCCGGCTTCAGCCATCAGGCCGATCTCGGCCAGCTCCTGGCCTTGCTGACCCTTGCTGACCGCCCCGATCGGCAGGACGCGGGCTTTGCCCTGGCGTACGGCCTTGTCCCGGATGTAGTGCACCAGGGCCGCATGGTCACAGACCGGCAGGGTGTTCGGCATGCAGGCGACCGTCGTGAATCCGCCCCGGGCCGCGCTCGCCGTGCCGCTGGCGATATCCTCCTTGTACTCGTAGCCCGGGTCGCGCAAGTGGCAGTGCGCGTCGATCAGGCCGGGAAAGACGAACAGGCCGTCCGCGTCGACGGTCCGGTCAGCGTCGCCGCTCAGCTTTGCGACAAGTCGGCCGTCTTCGATGAAAACCGGCTTTGCAACAGGTTCGCCGGCCGCCTGGGACGGGTCGAGGACGCGTCCGTTGATGATCGCGATTCGCATCATACGTTCCTCCTTGAACTCAACAAGAACATGATGGCCATACGCACGGCGACGCCGTTGGTCACCTGCTCCTGGATCACAGACTGGTCGCTGTCATAGACAAGCGTCGGCATCTCGATGCCGTGGTTGCAGGGGCCCGGGTGCATGATGATCGCGTCTTTGCGGGCCAGCTGGAGCATGCTTTCGTCGACGGCGTAAAAGCGGGCGTACTCGCTGACTGACGGGAAGAGCGCTTTCTGCATGCGTTCCAGCTGGATGCGCAGGCCCATGACGACATCCGCGCCGCGAACGGCGTCCGCGACGGTCGGGCAAACGATCGCGCCGAGGCTGTCAAGGCCCGGCGGCAGCAAGGTGCCCGGCGCGGCCAGCCGGACCGTCGCGCCCATCTTGATGAGCGCCCAGAGGTTGCTGCGGGCGACCCGGCTGTGCATGACATCGCCGACGATGGCAACCTGCAGGCCCGCCAGGCCGCCTTTCCTGGCGCGCATGGTGAACAGGTCCAGCAGGGCCTGGGTAGGGTGTTCGTTCATGCCGTCGCCGGCATTAATGACCGACGCGCGCACCCGGGACGCGATCAGGTGCGGCGCGCCGGACTGCGGATGGCGCATGATCAGCAGGTCGGTGCCCATCTGGTCGATTGTACGGACGGTGTCGATCAGGCTTTCCCCCTTGTTGACACTGCTGGACGATGCGGAGACATTGGCGGAGGCGGCACCCATGTACTTGGCGGCAAGCTCGAAGGAAAGCCGGGTCCGGGTGCTGTTTTCGTAAAAGAGCGTGATCACGGACTTGCCCTGCAGGTGGGCAGTCTTCTTGCTGCTGGCCGAAATGACATGTTTCATGGTTTCGGCGGTGTCCAGGACGAGCCGGATCTCGTCGGCGCTCAGCAGCTGGATGCCCAGCAGGTCTTTCTGGTTCAGCATCATGGGCGATCCTCCTTCCCGGCTCGCTCGCTGAGGATCACGCGGTCCTGCCCGTCGACTTCCTCGAGCATGACATGAACAACCTCGCTGCGCGATGTCGGCACATTTTTGCCGGTGAAGTCCGAGCGGATCGGCAGTTCGCGGTGGCCGCGGTCGATCAGGATGGCCAGCTGGATCTGGCGCGGCCGGCCCAGATCGAACAGAGCCTCGATGGCCGCCCGGCAGGTTCGACCGGTGTAGAGCACATCATCGACCAGCACGATCTTCTTGTCCTGCACCGCGAACGGCAGCGAGGTGGAGTTGATCACGGGGTGTTCGGCAAGCATGCTCAGGTCATCGCGGTAAAAGGTGATGTCCAGGACGCCCACCTCAGGCGAACGGCCTTCGATCTCCGTCATTTTGGCGGCGATCCGCCTGGCCAGCGGCACGCCGCGGCGCTGAATGCCGATCAGGCAGACATCATCCAGGCCTTTGTTCTTTTCCAGAATTTCGTGGGCGATCCGGGTCAGGGCCCGGTCGATCATGGTCTCGTCCATCAGGACGGCCTTGGGCATCATCGTCATGTTCAGTCCTCCTGTCCGCTGCTTGTCAAAAAGCCATCCATGCAGGCATGGATGGCTCAACAAGCTCGGACAGCAGCCTGACCAAAACCAGACTACCGATTCTTATCGCACCCTTCCAGCCTCTCAGGACTCGTTAAAAGGTATCTTTTCCTTAGCATACCGGATCAATTGACAGAATGCAAGAACCTTGTTAAGATAATCCGGTACCGCAGACCTGCGGGGATGTGGCGGAATGGCAGACGCAACAGACTCAAAATCTGTCGATCGAAGGGTCGTAAGGGTTCAAGTCCCTTCATCCCCACCAGTAAGACCAGCCAGTCGGAAAACCGGCTGGCGTTTGCTTTTTCCGGGCAAGTTAACCGCGGTGAATCTTTTTCCGGAACCAGAACTAGGAAGCAGCCATGATCGATAAAATCTTCACCATCGCTTTTGCCAGTGCCTATACGGCGATTTTCGAAATCGGTTCTGTTATGGCGCTCCTGATGCTCCTGTTCGGCATTCTCGATTATAAAAAAGGCGACGCCCTGCGCCGCCTGATCGAGCGGCGCCGCCTGGATCGACCGTTCCTGATGACCGTCCTGGCCCTGATCCCGGTGGACGGGACCCTCCTCTTCCAGTACGGCATCTACCGGCGCAAAAGCATCCGTTCGGGCTCGCTGCTGGGCGGCATCATCGGCATCGGCGAGGAAGCGACCTATATTATCCTGTCCATCCAGCCGCTGGCCTGGCTGGCGCTCGCGGGGATCAAGCTGCTCCTGGCCGTGGGCCTGGGCAACCTGCTCAACCATCTGCCCGGCTGGCAGAAAAAGGCGGATGCCTGGCTGGAAGCCGATCTGGCCGCCGGCATGAACCAGGCGGTCGTCGAAGCCGACGAGAATTTTCATGCCCTGCCGGACCGCTTCCGGCACAAGCTGCACCACTTCCGCTACCACACTCTGGGCCGCGCCTTCTGGTTTTTTTTCGGCGGCGCCTTTGTTCTGCAGATGCTCGTGCTGGCTCTCGACCACATGGCGTGGTTTGATTCCTCGCGGCTGCAGGCCCTGGGCATCCCCTTCGTCTCCTGGCTGTCGATGCTCGCCCTGTTTATCATCGTGATGTACTGGCTGGTCGTCCACATGACGACGCGCGAGTTCGGCAAGATTTTCGAGTATGAATTCGAAGATACCGGCGATGCGGTCGGTGACCTGGCCGAAACTTGCGCCAGCATCATCCTGCTGATCTTCGTGCTCAGCTTCCTGGTCCAGGCCGTTTTGGCCCTGATCGGCCCGGAGCATGTCGCCGCCTTCTTTTCCCAAAGTGCCCTCCTGGCGATCCTGGCCGGCGCCCTGATCGGCCTGATCCCGGGCACCGGTGCCTCGCTGGTTTTCACCACGCTCTATTTCAACCTGGCCGGCACCACGGGCGCCATGCCTTTCGCAGCCTTGGCCGCCTGCTCGATCGCCCTGATCGGCGACACCCAGTTGATCGGCAGACGTCAGCTGCGCCTGACGCAGCGAGCGCTGCATCTCATCGCCTTCGGACTGGCGATCCTGGCCGGTTTGGCGATCTGGGCCATCGAAAGGCTGCTGTTTTGAAAAGGCTTGACAAGCTCCGCACACTTTGTCTATAATCCCCCTTGTCGCCCCGCTAACCCGAAGCGACAACATATGGGCCTTTAGCTCAGCTGGTCAGAGCAGCCGGCTCATAACCGGTCGGTCCGGGGTTCAAGTCCCTGAAGGCCCACCACAACATACGTAACATGGGAGGGTTACCGAGCGGCCAAAGGGGGCAGACTGTAAATCTGTTGTCACCGACTTCGGTGGTTCGAATCCACCTCCTCCCACCAGAAAGCCTCGTTTGCCCAAACGGCCAACGAGGCTTTTTCATGATGGTTCGCCATTGAATGAAGCACATACCGGCCCGCGTGCCAGGCCGGACAGGATGGCCAAGATGACGCTAACCGAACAACTTACCCTTAAACCCTACCGCGAGAGCGACCAGCCAAGCCTGATCGGTCTGCTGACAGATGATTCGATCAGGGATACCTATATGCTGCCGGATTTTACCGCACCCGCAGACGCTGCGGCCATGTTCTGGCGGCTGCTGGCTTATTCCCATTCGGCAGAACACTACGAGCGGGGCATTTACCTGGGCGAACGCCTGATCGGCTTTGTCAATGACGTGGCCATCAACGAGCGGCACATCGAAATCGGCTATGTCATCCATCCGGCGCACCAGAATCGCGGCTATGCGACCCAAGCCCTGCGGGCCGCGCTTGCCGATTTGTTCCAGCTCGGTTTCGACGAGGTCAGCGCAACGGCGTTTTCGGAAAACACGGCCAGCCGGCGCGTGATGGAAAAGTGCGGCCTGAAACAAAGCGAAAAATCAGGCTCGATTCCCTACCGCGGCGTCTTGCGCGGCTGCGTCTTGTACTCGATCAGCAAACCTGAAAGCACCTGATGATGCAACCGGGGCAGAGGCAGATCAGAAGCCTGCCGGCTCAATCGTCCCGGTAGGTCTCAAAGCTGATAATCTGCTCGCGCGTTTTGCGCGGGGTCGGCTTGGGCCTGATGTCTGCGTACCCGAGCGGGGTTACCGCAACCACGCGCACCGGATCCGGTATGCCCAGCAGCCGCTTCACCTTACCTTCGTTGAAGCTGCCCAGCCAGCAAGTGCCCAGGCCTTGCTCATACGCCTCCAGGATCAGGTAGGCCGTGGCGATCGACAGGTCGACGGTATCGCGCGGCTGGCCGCAGGACATGACGGAGCCCGGCGCGGTGGAACAGGCCGCGATAAAAACGGGTGCCTGACCGACAAAGGCCTGGCCGTTGCAGGCGTCGCCCAGCCGGGCGATGGTCTCCCGGTCCTGCACCACGACGAATTTCCAGTTTTGGCGGTTGCTCGCGGATGGTGCCAAGCGGGCGGCTTCCAGCACTTTTTCCAGTTTTTCCGATTCGACGGGGCGATCTGCGTAGTTGCGGATGCTGCGCCGTTCCCGGATAGCGGATAAAACGTCCATGGATGTCATCTCCCTTCAAACAGGTCTTGTTCACCTCTACTATAACAACAACCTGCCTGACCGGGCAACCGCAGCGGTCCGCCCGGCCAGGCGTCGGCAGAAAACACGATCCTGCAAACCGGAGATAATAGCAACCCCGCTCAGGCTTCGAGGTCGTTCACCAGCTGGCGGAACAGGTCGCCCCGCTCTTCAAAATGGCGGAACTGGTCGTAACTGGTCCCGGCCGGCGACAAGACGACCACCTCGCCGGGTTCGGCCAGCGCCCGCGCTTCCCGGACGGCATCCGGGTAATGCTGGCAGCGCCGGATCTGCAAGCTGTCGTAGGCCACCCCGGCATAGCCGGCCTCACGCCGCAAGACCTGGTCGATCTGTTCGCTGTTGGCGCCGCAATACACGATCTTGCGCGCCACGGAGAGGATCGCTTCGCCCAGACCCGTGTAATCGCATTTCTTGTCCTGCCCGCCCAGGATCAGGACGGCGCGCTCCCCCCGTTCAGCCAGGGCGCGCAAAGCGGCCTTGGTCCGGGTCGGGCTGGTGTCGATCGAGCTGTTGTAATAACGGACCCCGTCCAGTTCGCGAACCAGCTCCAGGCGGTGGGCGACGCCGCCAAAACTGCGGGCGACATCGGCGATCGCATCCGGCTTGACGTACGGCCAGACCGCGGCCGCCGCGGCCAGGTAGTTCTCCACGTTATGC
>JAAYJD010000203.1 GCA_012523135.1 Clostridiaceae bacterium | reverse complement strand
TTACCATGATCATGCTGGTCGACATCCGTTCCATGACGATCGGCATCCTTGAACTGGGCGAGCGTCTCGATCAGCTGGGCGAAACGATCGGCATCTCGATCCGCGTCCAGCACGCGGACATCTTCGACACCATGCACCGGATCTGAGGAGACCGCATGTTCAACGAACTGGAAATTCTAGAAACCTTGCGCATGTTCCAGGAACAGCACCTGGATGTGCGCACAATCACGATGGGCATCTCGCTTTTCGACTGCGCGACAGCCAGCCACCAGGAGACCTGCCGGCGCATCTACGACAAGATCTGCCGCCGGGCGGCCGACCTGGTGCGGGTCGGGGACGCGCTCAGCCGCGAGTACGGCATCCCGATCATCAACCGGCGCGTCGCCGTGACCCCGATCGCCCTGGTCGCCGCGTCGGGCGACAGCGCCGACTACACCGTCTACGCCCGGGCCCTCGACGCGGCCGCCGAACAGGTCGGGGTCGACTTCATCGGCGGCTTTTCGGCTTTGGTCCACAAGGGCTCGAGCCGCAGCGACGACAACCTGATCGCCGCCATCCCCGAAGCGCTGGCCGGCACCAAGCTGGTCTGCTCGAGCGTCAACGTCGCCACCACCCGGACGGGCATCAACATGGACGCCGTGCGGGCGATGGGCGAGGTCATCCTGGAGACGGCCCGCCTGACCGCCGACCGCGACGCCTCCGGCTGCTGCAAGCTGGTCGTGTTCGCCAACGCGCCCGAAGACAACCCCTTCATGGCCGGTGCCTTCACCGGTCCGGGCGAGCCGGAATGCGCGATCAACGTCGGCGTCAGCGGCCCCGGGGTCGTCAAGCACGCCCTGGAAGCCGTGCGCGGCGAGGACCTGGGCAGCGTGGCCGAGACGATCAAGCGGGCGGCCTTCAAGATCACCCGGGTCGGCCAGCTGGTCGCGCGGGAAGCCTCGCGCCGCCTGGGCGTCCCCTTCGGGATCATCGACCTGTCGCTGGCCCCGACGCCGGTCGTGGGGGACTCCGTCGCCCGCATCCTGGAGGAGATGGGTTTGGAAACATGCGGCGCCTGGGGCACGACCGCCGCCCTGGCGATGCTCAACGACGCGGTCAAGAAGGGCGGCACGATGGCCTCGTCCTTTGTCGGCGGCCTCAGCGGCGCCTTTATCCCGGTCAGCGAAGACGAGGGCATGATCGCCGCGGCTGCAGCCGGCCGGATCAGCCTGGAAAAGCTGGAGGCCATGACCTCGGTCTGCTCGGTCGGCATCGACATGGTGGCGATCCCGGGTGACGTGCCGGCCGCGACGATTTCAGCCATATTGGCCGACGAGATGGCCATCGGCACCTTCAACAACAAGACGACCGCCGTGCGCCTGATCCCGGTACCCGGCAAGACGGTCGGCGACACGGTCCACTACGGCGGCCTGCTGGGCTCAGCCCCGGTGATGGCCGTCAACCCCGCTTCAGCCGAACGGTTTATCGCTCGTGGCGGCCGCATCCCGGCACCGATCCACAGCATGAGGAACTAATACGATGCAAACGGGCAGCAAATGGCAGGACCTGCTGGAAAATGAGCAACACCTGATCCAGGTGCTGTTTGCTGACGGCCCGATTCCCCGTTTCCCGGGCGACAGCACCAGCCAGAGCGGGCGGCTTTACGAGACGCTCTCGGTCGTCCGCTACCTGATGCGCGGCGAATTCGAGGACGCCGGCAGCCAGATCGCCCGCATCAGCGAGGGGCAGAACCTGTTCTGCCACCAGCTGGCCGCCATCT
Organism: Clostridiaceae bacterium; assembly: GCA_012523135.1. Classification (GTDB taxonomy): domain Bacteria; phylum Bacillota; class Clostridia; order Saccharofermentanales; family UBA5734; genus JAAYBY01. The sequence continues at coordinate 3,363 of JAAYJD010000203.1, read as the reverse complement.
GGCTGCAGGCGGAGATCGACGACAGCCAGCTGGCCTACCAGAAGCTCAACGAATGGATCAAGGCCAGCCGCATTCTGGCCCGCGTCCGGCGCAGCTACCGCCGCCTGATGGTCCGGCCCTGCGCCGAACTGGACCGGCGCCTGGCCCTGCGCTGGGCTCCGGTGCTGCGCCTCTACCTGGCCACGCTGCTCACGGAATGGACACCGGACATCCTGGCCCAGATCAAGGCCGATCGGGATGAGGCCCGCCATCACCATGTGTCAGACCAGATCCTGGCCCGCTTGGAAACCATGCAGAAGATCGCCGAGGCCCGCCAGCGGCACGCCGTCGATGAAGTGGTCCAGGCCGCGCGCGACTGGCATGCCCGCTGCCAGGCCGAGCCCGAATACGGGCAGGGCGGCGAGTATCTGCTCGAGGCCGTCCTGGCTCTGGAGTACGACAACCGCGTCGACGAAGCGCTCTTCTGGCTGGACAAGGCCCTGGTGATGAACCCTGACCAGTACGAGCTGCTGCTGATCCGTGCGCGGCTGTTCAAGCAGGGCAGCGACGACGCGCGCAGCATGACCGCCTGCGATGACCTGATCCGCAAGTTTCCCGACGACTTCGCCGGCTACTGCCTGCGCTCCAACGCCTGGTTCTTGCAGGGCGATTACGACCAGGCGATGGCCGACGCCGAAAAAGCCTGCGCCATCGCTCCGGAAAACCCCAACAGCCTGATCGCCCGCGCCTATGTCAACATGCAGCTGGGCCGCTACGCGGACGCGCTCAAAGACTTCAACCAGACCCTCAACCACGACCCCCAGGCCTACGATGCCATGCGCGGCCAGGGCAAATGCCTGTCGATGCTGGGCCGCGATTTCGAAGCCCTGAGCTGCTTCAACAACCTGCGTCGCATCTACCCCGAGGATCCGGACATCTATTACGAGCTGGCCGATATCCTGTTCTCGTCCGGCTACATGGACGACTGCGAAAAAGCCTGCCGCCGCTGCCTGCAGATTGACGGCAGCTATGCCAACGCCTATGTCATCCTGGGCATGATCGCGACCCGCCGGGGCGAAGACGACCTGGCCCTCGGCCTGCTGGAACGCGCCGTCCGGCTGGAGCCGGACAACACCTTCGCCCTCAACGAGCTGGCCTATGCCCTCCACCTGACCGGGGAGGACGACCGCGCCCTCGACCTGACCCAGCAGGCGATCCGCGAGACGCCCGACTTTGCCGACGCCTGGTGCAACAAGGGCCTGATCCTCTATTACCGCAGCGACTTCGAGGAATCGGCCCTGGCCTTCAACCGCGCCCTGCAACTGGCCCCCGACCATGTCACCGCCTGGATCGGCAAAGGCAACACGCTGACCCAGCTGTGCGATTTCGAAGAAGCCCAGGCCTGCTACGACCAGGCGCTGCAGCTCGACCCGAACAGCGCCGACGCCTGTCACGGCAAGGCCCTGCTCTACCGCATGCTTGGACTGGAAGACGATGTGCGCACCTGGCAGGAACGGGCCATGCAGCTCGATCCGGAAATCGACGACCTGTAACCAACAAGCATCCGGATAAAAAATCCCAACTCAAATCGCAACAGTTTGTAAATTGTTGCGATTTGAGTTGGAATTGTCGATAAACTGTTGGGATAATGTTGTAATGTTACCTCTTTGTTGGTTTGATTAACCTGAAAAGGAGGCTGAATCATGCTAACAGACGAATTAGTGGCTTTGGTTAAGCACATTCAAGATTTTAAATGTGAAACACAAACCGTTGAGGTAAAAGAAGCTCATACTGGATGTCCAACGCGGCTGTATAGCACATTGTCGGGATTTTCGAACCAGGATGATGGCGGTGTTATTGTTTTTGGGTTAGATGAGTCGGCAGGATTTGCAATCGTTGGTGTGAATGATCCTCATGACTTACAAAAGAAAGTGACGGAACAAGGCAAACAAATGGGATCCTGTTGTCCGACCGTTGTTTACAGTCTGCAGTGTTGATGAGCGCGTCGTTGTCTCAGCAGAAATTCCTAGTATAGAAGTCTCCCGTCGTCCGGTGTTTTACAGGGGCGTTGGGCGGATCAAAGGAGCGTATATTCGCGTCAGGGAATCGGATGAGCCGATGAGCGAATATGAAATATACAGTTATGACGTATTTCGCAGGCGGATCCGCGATGACCTCCGTCTTGTCGATGGCGTAAAAAAATCGTTCTTCGACGAAGAACATGTCGAGCAGTTCTTGAATGCTGTCAAAAGAGATAGGAAAAATTTAGCTGAAGCGGTCTCAGACACAAACATACTGGAGCTTATGGGTGTTGCGTCAGATGGTGTTCCAACCTTGGCAGGGCTGATGGTCTTTTCACGCTATCCTCAGGCTTATTTCCCGCAGTTGTGTATTACTGCGGTTGTGATACAAGGCGTCTCTATGGGCGAAACGGGAGCAGAAGGAGAACGTTTCCTTGCCAATCAGCGCATAACAGGACCTATCCAGGCTTTGCTTGACGAAGCTGTCGATTTCGTGCGCAGGAATGGCCGCGTCAAAACAATCGTTGACGATCTGGGAAGGCGTAGGGTTAAACAAGAATTCCCGCCCAAGGCAGTGCGCGAGGCTATCCTGAATGCACTTGTCCACCGGGACTACAGCATTTATACACAGAACATCCCGATTCGGATCATCATGTACAGCAATCGCATGGAAATCATCAACAGCGGCGGTTTATACGGGCATATCTCAATCGATTCACTTGGCAAGGTGCGCCCAGACACACGGAATGCCGCATTAGCCAATATTCTTGAGCTTCTTGATGTAACTGAAAATAGGTATTTCGGTATTCCTACGATTCGCAAGGAGTTTGAGGTTGCAGGATTACCTGAACCTGTCTTCGCTGTTAGGCGAGGCGAGTTTATCGTGACCTTCTTTAATGATTTCGAACGAGGTACGGATGTCATCGCTAATCAGAGCATGAACGCATCGTTACTGTCTTTCTGCAAATCGCCGCGAACACGTTCGGAATTGATATCATTCACGGGATTTTCACCCAATTATACGATGAAATTAGTTAAGGCTCTGATTAATGCTGGAAAAATGCGGATGACCATTCCAGATAAACCGAAAAGTCCAAAACAGCAGTTTGTTGCGATGAGTTAACCGATTACGACTGGTCTAGAGCTTTTGGGTGTTATCCGCCAGCCGCTTCAAAAACGATCGTCTGCCGGTCGGACACGATGGCAATGTAGGTCTTGCCGGCGTTCATGACCAGCGGCTCACCGGACTGCGTCTGAAACTGGAAAGGTTCGTTGGTGGTGCCCTTCTTCCTGGTTATCGCTTCGTAGCGGCCGCCCGACACATAATAACCCGGACCGCTGCCCAGGTCGATCTCACGCAGGA
>JAAYJD010000202.1 GCA_012523135.1 Clostridiaceae bacterium | reverse complement strand
GCTGTCAATCAAGCGCACTCTCGGGAACCTGATCTCTTCGTTGATCAGGAGACCTCTGCTTTGTTTGCCGATATGAATACACCCCCTAAATAAAAAATGAGCCGATGCTTGGCATCCGCTCCGACAAGACAAACGAGGGGCTTCCCCTGCTGTTTTGCGATGAACCTCTTCGCTATGCTGGAGGTGAGAAGCGGACGCTTCTACTTGTTATGTCATCCTATTCTACAGGCTGCCCGCTTGTCTGTCAAGGTATTTTATGCTATCGTGCAAAATAAACGGCGGCAGTCTTGTCCTGCCCGGAGGTTCTCATGATCGCACGCAAAATCGCCGACCAGATGGGGCGCGGCTCCATGATCCGCAAGATGTTTGAAGAGGGCAACCGGCTCAAAGCGCTTTACGGCGCTGACCAGGTTTATGACTTCAGTCTGGGCAATCCGGACCTCGAGCCGCCCCGCGCCGTCCAGGAGGCGCTTTGCCGCCTGGTGCTCGACAAGCGGCCCGGGCTGCACAGCTACATGAGCAACGCCGGCCACGAATCGGTGCGCCAGGCCGTCGCCGGCCGCTACAGCCGCCTGTCCGGACTTCCGGTCACGGCCGGCCAGGTCTGCATGACCGTGGGCGCCGCCGGCGCCCTGAACAACATGCTCAAGGCCCTGCTCGATCCGGGCGACGAGGTCATTTTGCTCTCCCCGTTCTTTTTCGAGTACCTGTCCTACATCGACAACCACGGCGGCGTCGCGGTCGAGGTTCCCTGTGACCGTGACACGCTGCTGCCGGATCTGGCGGCGATCCGGCGCGCCCTGACGGGGCGCACCAAGGCGATCATCATCAACTCGCCCAACAACCCATCCGGCATGATCTACCCCGAATGGCTGCTGCGTGAACTCGACGATCTGCTCCGCGCCCAGGATCACGTGATCACGGTCCTGTCCGACGAACCGTATGCCGAGCTGGCCTACGACGGCAACCAGGTTCCATCCACCCTGGCCTGCCTCAGCCAGGTCGTCGTCTGCACCAGCTGGAGCAAGACCTTGTCTCTGCCGGGCGAGCGGATCGGCTGCCTGATCGTCAGCCCCCGCTGCCAGGATCACGGCTTGCTGATCCAGGCGGCCGTCTACTGCAACCGCGTCCTCGGGTATGTCAACGCACCGGCTCTGTTCCAGCGTGTCATCGAGGAGGCCATCGACGCGAAAGTGGACATCTCCCAGTATGAAAAGCGGCGCGATATGCTGGCCGATGTACTGCTGGAGGCTGGTTTCAAACTCGAAAAGCCGCAGGGCGGCCTGTACCTCTTCCCGCACAGCCCCGATCCTGACGACGTCGCCTTTGCGGCGGCCTGCGCCCGCCACCGGGTGCTGCTGGTGCCGGGCAGCGGGTTTCATTTCCCCGGCTATGTCCGGCTATGTTTTGCCGTCAAGGAATCGGTCATCCAAAATTCTGCCGCCGCCTTCCAGGCGATCGCCCGCGAATACGGCCTTTGTTAGTCTACTGATCCGTCGTCACAAAAACCAGCGCCAGCCCTTTGCCCAGCCGGACGGTCGCCCGGCCGGTCTGGGTGAAGAGGTTTGAGACGCCGCGCGTGCTGCCAAGTTCCAGCCTGGCTTCCGTCAGCGGATAATCCAGTCCGGTGTAGGTCAGACCTTCAAGCTGGCCGCCCAGGGGCACCAGCGACACGGTCCAGTTCAAGCGCGGCCACGCCGGAGCCGTCAGCGTCAGCGTCTGGCCGCCGACCAGGGTGTAGATGCGCGAAATGCCGTCGGTCAGTAAAAAGGCCCGGTCCGGCCGGGCCAGGCTTGCCGCCAGCATCTGGGTGGCCATGACGTGGTCGGGCCGGCTGCCCAGCGCACCCAGAACGATCAGGCCCTGCTCGCGCGTCGCGGTCGGCTTGCGCCGGATCGCGGCCGCAATCGCCAGCTCGGCATCGGTCTCGTCTTTGCGGACAGGATGGCGTTCAACCGGAATATTCTGCTGGTAGATCCAGGCCAGGGCTGAACTGCCGACCGAGTCCAGGTCGCCGACCAGCAGATGCGGCGGGCGCATCAGGCGCTGCAGATGGCGCGCGCCGCCGTCGGCGCAGACAATGTCGTCGGCCTGGCCCAGCCAGTGCAGACAGGTCGCGTCGTCGCGGATATCGCCGGCCAGAACGACTACTGAGAGCATGTCCTAAGCTCTCGGATCGCCGCTGCCGGGTCGCCATGGCCGAAAACAGCGCTGCCGACCACGATCATGTTGGCCCCCGCTTCCCGGTTCTCGCGGATGTTGTCCCGGTTCAGGCCGCCGTCAATCTGGAGATGGACCGGCAGGTCCTGCTCGTCGAGCAGCCGGCGCAGGCGCCGGATCTTGCCTGGCATGCCCGGGATGTAGGACTGGCCGCCGTAGCCGGGGTTGACAGTCATCAGGAGCACCATGTCCAGAAACGGCAGCACCTCCTCGATCGATGCCAGCGGCGTGCCCGGGTTGAGCGCCACGCCGGCGGTGCAGCCGGCGTCCCGGATCATCTGCAGGGCACGCTGCAAGTGGACGCATGCTTCGGCGTGCAGGACGATGCTGTCCGCACCGGCCGCGGCAAACGGCTCGATCCAGTTGATCGGGTTCTCGATCATCAGGTGCACGTCGAGCGGCAGATCGGTGTAACCGGACAGGGCCTTGACGATGGGCAGGCCGAAGCTGATGTTGGGCACGAAATGGCCGTCCATGACATCGATGTGGATGATGTCGGCATCAGCGGCCACCTGGTCGACCGACCGGCCCAGGGCCGTAAAATCGGCCGACAGGATCGAGGGGCAGATCAGCAGGCGGTCTTGGGTGTCACGGTAGGCAGGCAACATGGATATTCCTCCTAAACAGGTTCGGCCGTCGTCCGGCCGCGACCTTTTTTTGCGTATTGATTGACAGCTTCCAGCTGGGTGCGCAGCAGCCGGTAGCGCGCCAGCCGCTCCGGGTGAATCGGCCCGCCGGGCAGCGCGCAGCCCGGTTCGCCCAGGTGGCGGCAATCCTGAAAACGGCACGGCTCGGTCAGGCGGCCGATTTCCGGATAGCCAAGCGTGACCTGTTCGGCCCGGATGCCGACCTCGTGCAGCTCGAGGGTGCTGAAGCCCGGCGTATCGGCCAGGTATCCGCCGGCGAACGGGAAAAAAACGACTTCCCGGGTGGTGTGGCGGCCGCGGCCGATCTTGTCGCTGACCCGGCCGACCGCCATCTTCTCGCTGCCGAACAACCGGTTGACGAGCGTCGATTTGCCGACGCCGGACTGGCCGGCCAGGCAAACGGTTTTACCCGAAAGCCAGTCCTGCAGCTGCCCGATGCTGTCCGCATCCTGCGGGCAGGCCTCCAGCAGCTGGCAGCCGACCGGCCGGTAGGGTTCAAGCATATCGGAACCCGCCTCACCCAGATCGGTTTTGGTCAGGATCAAAAGCGGCTCGATGTCCAAGGCGAAACACAGGATCAGCAGCTTGTCGACCAGCAGGTAATCCGGTGGCGGGTGGTCGGCGGAAAGCGTGATCGCCAGCCCGTCCAGATTGGCAACGGACGGACGCACCAGGCTGTTGAACCGGGGATGCAGCCCGACGATCTGCCAGGGCCGGTCGGGATCGCCGCTGGGAACACAGTCGACCTGGTCGCCGGCGGTCGGGATTTCGCCGGTCTTGCGGAAGATGCCGCGCGCCGAGGCCTCGAGCAGCACGCCATCCGGGCCGTCGATCCAGTACAGGCCGCCGACACCGCGCAGAATGCGTCCGGTTACGGTCGGATCAGCCATGTCCGGGGGGCGGACCTTGCGCCTTCGTTGGCTGCACAGGTACAGGCTCTGTCTCCGCCGGCGTCGGGGTCGGCTCCGGCGTTAGGGTCGGTTCCGGTGTCGGCGTCGGTTCCGGTGTCGGGGTCGGCGTCGGCGACGGGCTGGGCGTTGGGGTCGGATTGAGGAAATAGTAATAGTCCTGCTGGGTGCCGTAGGTCAGGGCGATCACGTAGTTGGCCTTGACCTCCGTGCCCGCTTTGGGGTTTTGCTTGATGATGACTCGGCGGTTTTCGGGGATGTCGACCGTCTTGCCGGTCACCGGGTCGACCGACATGTTGGTCAGCGGGCCCATGATCAGGTTGAGGTTGATCATCAGGTCCTTGCCTTCCAGGAAAGGCATGCCGGCAAAGTCCGGAACCTCGACCATGGGGATGCCCTGGCTGACAAAGAGAATGATCTCGCTGCCCTTGGGCGCGCTGGTGTTGGCAGCGGGGACGGTCTTGATCACCCGGCCTTTGGCAAAATCAGAATACTCGTACTGGACTGTGACATGAAAGCCGTATGTCTGGCGCAGCTCGGTCTCGGCCATCGTGCTCGTCTCGCCGGCGTAGTCAGGGATCGTCACCAGGTTCTGGCCGCCGCTGACATAAAGGATGATGGTCGTGCTGCCCGGCTTGATTTCCAGCCCCTTGCCCGGGTACTGGTCGATGATGATGCCTTCGGTGACGGCGGCATCTTCGCGGTACTCGATGCGTGACTTGATGTCGTTGTCATCGAGGATATCCAGGGCTTTGCCCAGCTCCATGCCGCGGTAGTCGACGACCGTGTAGATCGACTCCGCCGGCTGGGTCTGCAGATTAAGCTTGAGCTTGTCCCAGGCCCAGGAGCCGATCGCACCGAAAAAGACCACGGCGATCAGGATGATGCTGACCACGATGGCGATGTCGCGCTGCCGGGAGCGACGCCGCTCGACGATGGCCCGCTCGATGTCGCGCAGCTTGTTGTAGCTGGGATCGGGCCTTTTCAGGCCGATCGCCGTCGTGTTGGCCTGGTTGTCGCCGTCGCCGGCCAGGATGCCGTAAAGGCCGTCCGGGTCGACCATGAAGGCATCCAGCTCGTCGACGAGTTCGCGCGCGTCCGCATAGCGGTTGTCAGGCGACTTCTGGATGCACTTGATGATGATGTTGTCCAGGCTCGCCGGAATGTCCGCCTGGATGGAGGACGGCATCCGGGGCATTTCCTGCAGGTGCTTGATGGCGATGGCCACCGACGTCTCGCCGTCGAAAGGCAGCTGGCCGGTCACCATCTCGTAGAGCATGATGCCCAGAGAATACAGGTCGGACTTCTCCCCCACCAGGCTGCCGCGCGCCTGTTCCGGCGAAAAATAATGGACCGAGCCGAAGGTGACGCCCGATGTCAGGGTGATCGTGGCGCTGTTGGCGGCCCGGGCGATGCCGAAATCGGTCACTTTGGCGGTCATGTCCGGGGTGATCAGGATGTTGTGCGGCTTGATGTCGCGGTGCACGATGCCGTTGCGGTGCGCGTGCTCCAGGGCCAGGCCGATCTGGATCGCCAGCGGGACGGCCAACTGCCAGGGCAGCACGCCGCGCGCATCGATCAGGTCCTTGAGCGTCGACCCTTCGACATATTCCTGGACGATGTAGCGCAGCTCGCCGTCCTGGCCGTAGTCGAGCACCTTGACGATGTTGGGGTGGCTGAGGCTTGAGGCCGCCCGGGCCTCGGTCGCAAAACGCCTGACAAACTCCGGGTCCTGCGCCAGGTCGTCACGCAGGACCTTGACGGCGACCAGGGCATTACCCGCCTGCTGGTCTTCTGCCAGGTACACCTGGGCCATACCGCCCTGGCCGATCGTCCGGATCAGCCGGTAGCGGCCGCCGATCGTCCGATCGGCTGGCACCTGATGTTTCTCTGATTTCATGGCCGGTCCTCCAAATAAGCCTGTCAGACAAACGCTGTCAGGACTGTGATATTATCTTCGCCGCCCAGGGTCAGCGCCAGGCCGACCAGGCTGTCGGCCAGCTGGCCGGGCGAGGGCGCCTGCTGCATCTGGCTTAGGATCTCGTCGTCGTCGACCAGGCTGTGCAGGCCGTCGCTGCACAGCAGCAGGCGGTCGCCGGCAGCAAGCGTGTGCTCGCTGATGTCCGGCTGCATGTAATCGGGCACGCCCAGGGCCCGGGTCAGGACATGGCGGTTTGGATGCTGGCGCGACGCGTCGGCGCTGATTTCGCCGGCGTCGACCAGTTCCTGCACCAGGGTGTGATCGACGGTCAGCTGCAGCAGTTCACCGCTGTGGAGCAGATACGCCCGGCAGTCCCCGATGTGCCCCAGGCATAAATGCCCGGGCAGAAAGACCGCCACAGTCAGTGTTGTGCCCATCCCCTGGTTTTTGTCTTCGCTGAGCGAGCTGAGGTAGACCTTGACGTTGGCTTTCTCGATGATCCGGCCCAGGGCTTCGGCGATCCGGTCCAGCTGCGGCGGCTCATCCTGGATCAGGCAGCCCAGCTGCTGGCAGACATAGTCGACGGCGACCCGGCTGGCCAGTTCGCCGCGCCGGTGGCCGCCCATGCCGTCCGCGATCACAAGCGCGCCGTGATAACCGTTTGACGGCTGCAGAACAGCATGGCTGTCTTCGTTCTTTGGCCGAACCAGGCCGACGTGCGTTGCCGCACCGAATGTCATGGTGTCCTGCATGCTTCTTTCCTTCTCCTTAGCTGGCCGCAAGCGGCCATGATGTCCGCACCGAGTTCACGGCGCACAGTCGCCTTGATGCCTGACCGGGTCAGGCGGCTGAGGAAACGCTGCACATCCGGCGAGCGGCTTTGCCGGTAGGCGCCGCCGCTGAATTCGTTGGCTGGAATCAGGTTGACATGACAGAGCATGCCCCTGAGGCGTCCGGCCAGTTCGTCGGCGTGCTCCAGCTGATCATTGACCCCATTGAACAGCGCATACTCAAAGGTGATGCGGCGGCCGGTCTTCTCCGTATGCCGCCGGCATGCCGCCAGGAGGCTGTCGTAGGGGTATTGCCGGGCGATGGGCATCAGCTGGCGCCGGATGGTGTCGTTGGGTGCGTGCAGGGACACCGAAAGAGTCACCGGCAAGCCTTCATCTGTGAATTCTATCATCTTGGGAACCAGTCCGCAAGTTGAGACAGACAGGTGCCGCATGCTGATATTGAGGCCTCTGGGGTCGTTGGCGCGGCGCAGGAAACGGACAACCGCCGCATAGTTGTCCAGCGGCTCGCCGATCCCCATGATCGTCACGTGGCCGATGCGGCTCGAGCAGTCGCGGGCGATCGCGTGGACCTGCGCCAGCATCTCGCCGTCGGTCAGGCTGCGCCCGAAACCGGATCCGGTCGAGGCGCAGAACGTGCAGCCCATCCGGCAGCCGGCCTGTGACGAGATGCAGACCGACCAGCCGTACTTGTAGTGCATGCGCACGCTTTCGATGATATTGCCGTCGGCCAGGCGGAAAATATATTTGGCGGTGTCGTCAAGGCCGGATGTCTGTTTTTCCGCCAATTCCAGGCCGTCGAGGGTAAAATCCTCCGCCAGCTGCTCGCGCAGCGCCTGGGGCAGGTCTGTCATCTCATCCAGGGACGCGACGCCCCGGTCGGACCAGGAGGCGATCTGGCCGGCCCGGTAAGGCGGCAGGTCCTTCTCCTGGACGTAGCGGCTCCAGTCGTAGCGGTCGAGATCATACAAGAATCGTTTCATGACGCGGTTAGTCCTTCCGTAAACGGGCGATAAAGAAGCCGTCGGTCTGATGGCGGTGCGGCAGCAGCTGCAGCTGGCCCTGAGCGGCCTGGCCGGCCAGGTCCGGCTGTTCCAAAACGGCGCCGGGCAGCAGCCCGCTCAGCGCTTCCAGGCGGTAGCGGCCGGGGTGGCGGGCCAGGAAGGCCGCCACCTGTTCCTGGTTTTCGGCCGGGTTCAGGGTGCAGGTGCTGTAAATCAGGACACCGCCGGGCTTAAGCAGGCGGTCGGCCGTGTCCAGGATGGCCGCCTGCAAAGGCAGGAACGTTTGCATGCGCGCATAGGTCATGTGCAGGCGGATTTCCGGCTTGCGCCCTAAAAGGCCCAGGCCGCTGCAGGGTACGTCGGCGAGCACCTGGTCTGCCTGGCCGATGAGGTCGGCAAAGGCGTTTGCCCCCTGCGCGTCCAATCCGGTCGCCGCATCGGCCTGGCGGGTCGTCACGCCGGCGAGCCCGAGCCGGTCAGCCTGGTCGCGGACCAGCTGAAGACGCCCCGCGTGGACATCGGCGGCGACGATGCGCGCCCTGTCACCGGTCCGTTCGGCCATGTGGCAGGCTTTGCCGCCCGGGGCGGCACACAAGTCGACGATCGTCCAGCCGGGCTGAGGTCCGGCAGCGTAACCGACCAGCATGGCGGCCTCGTCCTGAACCGAAAAATGGCCGGCCTGCCAGCCGGGCAGGCTGGTGACCGAATGGCCCTGCAGGGCCAACGACAAGGCCTCCGGGCAATAGCGACCGGGTTCAGCGTCCAGCGCCTGGGCCAACCCTTCGGGATCGGCGCGCAGCCGGTTGACCCGCACCGAGATGCGGGCGACGCCCAGCAGGGCGTGCTGGCCGATCCTTCGCGCCTCGTCCTGGCCAAACCACTTGCGCAGGCAGCCGAAAAGCTCAGGCGGCAAGCTGACCTCTAGCGCCAGGTCGTTGGCCGGCAGCTCCGGTTTCTCCCGTTCCAACCGCCGGAGCACGGCGTTGACATAGCCGCCTGAGCCCCGCCCGGCACGGCTGGTTGCCAGCCGGACCGACGTGTCGATGGCGGCCGGTGCGGGGACGGAACGCGACCAGACCAGCTGCCAGACCCCCATGCGCAGCACGGTCAGGACCCAGGGGTCGAGCCGGTCCAGAGGCCGGCTGCTCAGGCGGGCCAGCAGGTAATCGATGGACATCGTGCGGCTGATCGTCTCGTAGATCAGGGCCGCCGCAAAGCGCCGGTCGCGGGCGTCCAGGTCCGCCTGGTCCAGCTGGCGGCGCGCGCTCAGATTGGCGTAAGCATCCTGGGTATAGACAGCAAAAAGCACCCGGGCGGCAGCCATCCGGGCAGGGTCGGGGCCTCGGCGCACGCGCGTTTCAGAAACGTCGGTCACGGCGGCCCCGGGCCAGCAGGATCAGGCGCAAAAGGCTGAGGAAGGCCATGATGGCCGAGGCGACATAGGTCATCGCGGCAGCCCGCAGAACCTTGCGTGCGCCGCCAAGCTCGTCGTCGGTCAGCATGCCCTGGTCCTCGAGCACCCGGATGGCCCGCCGGCTGGCGTCGAATTCGACAGGCAGCGTCACCAGGTAGAAGAGCACGGCACCGCAAAACAGGATGATCCCGATGTCCACGAGCAGCGGAAAAGACAGCATCAGGCCGAAAAAGGCCAGGTAGGGGCCGAAAGACGAGCCGATCTGGGCGACCGGCACGAGGGCGCTGCGAATCTTGTTGGCCGCGTAGCCCTCGTGGTGCTGCACCGCGTGGCCGGCCTCGTGGGCCGCCACGCCGATGGCGGCAATCGAGGGGCTGTCGCAGGTGGCGTCGGACAGACGCAGCACCTGGGCCTTAGGGTCGAAATGGTCGGTCAGGTGGCCGGGGGTGCGCTCGACACGCACGGTCGTCAGCCCGTACTGGCTCAGGATGCGGCGGGCCGCGCTCTGGCCGGTGTGGCCGGAGCGGGCGTTGATCTTGCTGTACTTGGCAAACGTGCGCTTGACGCCGGCCTGGGCGATCAGGCTGAAAACCAGGGCCGGAAGAATCAGCAGCAGGTACAGGTTGTCAATGCCGAAGAAAAGGGAGTTTGTCTCCAGGGTCATCATGAACGCCGTCATCTGTCTTCGCCTCCCATGGTTTGTCCGAACCGGTAGTTATGGGCACAGTCGCGGCAGTGCATGCGCTTGCCCGATTCCGACTGGATCTCCAAAAGGTCCAGCACCCCGGAACCGCAGGCCACGCTGATCGCCTGGGCAGAACACAGGCAGATCGTCCCCGGGGGGATCCCGTCAGCTGCCGCCTGGACAGCCGGATCATGGTTCACCTGGCTGCGGTGAATCTTCAGGCGCTTGCCCTGGCAGACGGTGTAGGCGCCGGGCCAGGGATACAGGCCGCGAATCTGGTTGTGCACATCCCGGGCCGATTTTGTCCAGTCGATCTGGCCGTGCTCGCGGGTGAGCATGGGAATGGCAAAGCCCGCCGCCGGGTCCTGGGGCCGCGGCGTGATGCGCCCGGCCAGCCAGTCGTCGATGACGGCAATGATCATGCGGGCGCCCAGGCTGGACAGCTGGTCCGACAGCTCGCCGGCGTCCATGTCCGGTGGGATGGGCACGCGCTCCTGAGCCAGGATCGGGCCGGTGTCCATGCCGGCGTCCATGAGCATGATCGTGACGCCGGTTTGGGTCTCTCCCCTCACGATGCTCCACTGGATCGGGGCCGCGCCCCGGTAGGCCGGCAGCAGCGAGGCGTGGATGTTGAGGTTGCCGTGCGGCGGAACGGCCAGAATGGCAGGCGGCAGGATGCGGCCGTAGGCGGCCGTCACAACCAGGTCGGGCGCCACTTGCCGCAGGGCGGCCTCAAAGGTTCCGTCGCGCAGTTTTTCAGGCTGCAGAACCGGGATGCCGGCCTGTTCGGCCAGCTGCTTTACCGGCGGGGCGACCAGCTGCTGGTGCCGGCCCTGGGGCCGGTCCGGCTGGCAGACCACCGCAGCCACATCGTCCCCGCGCGCCAGCAAAGCCTGCAGCGGCGGGACGGCAAAATCCGGCGTTCCCATGTACACCAGACGCGGTTTCATGTCTTGACCAGGCTTCCGATGACTTTGTCGCGGAACAGGATGCCGTCGAGATGGTCGTACTCGTGGCAGGCGCAAACGGCAAGCAGGCCTTCGGCTTCAAGCGTGAACGGCTTGCCGCCGCGGTCCAGGGCTTGCATGACGACATGGGCCGGGCGCTCGACATCGCCCCAAATGCCGGGCACGGACAGGCAGCCCTCCTGGCCGACCTGGCTGCCGTCGCTCGCGACGATCTTGGGGTTGATCAGGACATAGGGCCCGTTGCCGTCCTGGATGTCCATCACGAACAGGCGGCGCAGGACGCCGACCTGGACGGCGGCCAGCCCGATGCCGTTGCTGGCCTTCATGGTCTGGAGCATGTCGTCGATCAGGGTCTGGATCCGCGTGTCGACACGGTCGACCGGGCGGCTCACCTTGCGCAGCAAGTCATTTTCTTCGGTTACAATCTGGCGCAGCGCCATGGCGTTCAATCCTTTCATAGCCAAACCCGGCGTGGCCGGACTCAGTCAGGGTATCATGTACAGGCCTATTATAGCAGAAGACGGGTGTCCGTTCTGTGAATCTTGTTACTGTTTGGCTAGAGCATGCTGTAGGGGTCGAAATCGATCGCCAGGGCGGCCTTGCCGCAGTCGACCCGGTCGACGACCGGCAGCAGGAAGCGGGCCAGCAGCTGCTCGTTCGGGCCCCGGATGACAACGCGGCGCCGGTAGCGGCTGCGGATCCGGTAGATGGGCGCCTTGGCCGCGTCCATCACCTGGATGGGCCGGAACGCGTCGTCCTCGTCGAGGCGGGACCGGCAGGCGTCGGCCAGCAGCGCGGCCTTGGCACGCGCCTCCTCTTCCTGCAGCGCTGAAACCGTCAGCACCCCGATCGAGCCGAATGGCGGATAACGCATCAGCTTGCGGTAGGAGATCTCCTGGCGGAAGAATCCCGGGTAGTCCTGCGCCGCGGCAAAGCGGATCGCATAGTCGTCGATGTTGTAGGCCTGGATGATGACGCTGCCGCTGTCGCGGCCGCGGCCGGCGCGTCCGGCCGCCTGGGTGATCAGCTGGAAGGCGCGTTCCGAGGAGCGGAAATCAGACAGCCCCAGCATCAGGTCCGCCGCCAGGATGCCTACGACGGTGACATTGGGGAAATCATGGCCCTTGGCGATCATCTGGGTTCCGATCAGGACGTCGGCTCCGCCCTGCTCGAACTGCTCCAGGATGCGCGCGTGAGCACTGCGCCCGACGGTCGTGTCCTGGTCCATGCGCAGGGCAATCCGGGGGGCAAAGGTCTGGTTGAAAGTCGCTTCAACCTGCTGGGTGCCGGCACCAAAGCGTCCGATCTGCGAACTCTGGCAGCTGGGGCAGCGCTTGGGCAGCGGCGTCAGGCGGCCGCAGTAGTGGCAGACAAGCTGTGACGGCGCCTGTTCCGCCCCGCTGTCGCGGTCGTTCGGCCCGTAATGGATGGTCATGGAGACGCTGCAGGTTTTGCAGCGGATAATACTGCCGCAGTTGCGGCAGAGCACGAAGCCGGCGAATCCGCGCCGGTTGATGAAGATCATCGCCTGGTGTCCGCCGTCAAAGGCCTCGTTCAGGGCAGCGGTCAACCGGCGGCTGAAAATGCCCCGGTTGCCGGCGCGCAATTCCTCGCGCATATCGACGATCGCCGTTTGAGCCATCCCGGCCGAACCGATCCGGTCGTGCAAGGTCAGCAGGACACTCTGGCCGGACTGGCTGCGCTGGTAGCTTTCCACCGACGGCGTGGCCGAGCCCAGCACCAGGACCGCGCCATGCTCGCGGGCGCGCAGCCGGGCAATATCCCGGGCGTGGTAGCGGGGATGTGTTTCCGATTTGTACGTCGATTCCTGCTCCTCGTCGATGATGACCAGCCCGATGTCGCGCAGCGGGGCAAAAATGGCGGAACGCGCCCCGACGACAACCAGGACTTCCTGGCGCAGGATGCGCTGCCACTGCACGTAGCGCTCGGACGGGGTCAAGCGGCTGTGCAGGACGGCGACCGCCGAACCGAATCGCGACCGGATGCGCCCGATCATCTGAGGTGTCAGGCCGATCTCGGGGACGAGGATCAAAACGCCGCGGCCCAGGTCGACCGCGGTCCGGGCCGCCTGCAGGTAGACCTCGGTCTTGCCGCTGCCGGTCACGCCGAAAAGCAGGTATTCGGCGCAGCTGTCCGCGTCGCGCTCGCAGGCGGTCAGGGAACCGGAAACACGCCGGATCGCCTCCGCCTGGTCCGGGTTGGGCTCAAACGGCTCCTGGTGCTCGGCGGGATTGTCCGGCTCGGGTTCGCGCCGCGTCTCCTGGCTGTAGAACTGGAGCCACTCGTGCTTGGCCAGGGTCGCCAGCACGGAGCGGCTGACCTGGCAGGCGCTCATGATCTCCGACACGGGCGCCTGGCCGGTCTCGAGCAGCAGCTCGATCACGCGCTGCTGGCCCAACCGGCTGATTTCGCCGTCGGCCAGGCGGCGGGCGGCCTCGGCCGGATCGGTCAGTTCCGCCATGCGCACCCGTTTTTCCTGGATCGCGCTGACCGCTGACGGGACCATGCAACGCAGGGCATCGCCGTAAGAACAAAGGTAGCGGCTGCGCATCCGGGCAGCCAGCTGGATCTGGTCCGGCAGCAGCACGGGCCGCTCGGCGAGCAGGCGCTGCACCGGCTTGATGAAAAAATCGGAATCCGGCGTGCGCAGGCAGGCGGTCACGTAAGCCTCGCTGCTGCGGTTGCCTTTGCCAAACGGCACACACACCCAGCTGCCGACAGACAGGCGCCCCAGAAGCTCCTCCGGAATGCGGTAGGTGTATTCACGGTCAAAGGAACGGGTCGCCTCGCGGAGGACGACACGGCAATAGGTTTCCAAGGCTCACCTCCCGGTCAGAGCAGGTCGAACAAGTTCGGCTGGCTCGATTCAGGCAAACCGTCCAGGCAGCCGCCCAAAGCCAGGCTCTCGAGGACGGAAGGCCCGATCCCGGCCCGCCGGGCCAGGTCGTCCTGCGTCTTGAACGGACTTTCGCCGCGCGCCCGGACGATCTGCCCGGCAATGGCGGCGCTGACCGACGGCAGCGCGTTGAGCGGCGGCAGGATCAAGCCCGGCTCAAGGACCTGGAAGCGGGTGGCATCCGAGCGGTGCAGGTCGATCGGGGCGAAGCCGATGCCGCGCAGCTGCATCTCCTCAACCAGTTCCAGGATGTAGTAGATGCGCTGTTCCCGGTCCGTGCCTTCGCGCAGGTCGCGGCGCAGCTTCTCGCGTGACTGGCGGATCTGGTGCAGCGGCAGGCACATGACCGAGCTGTCGAACTCGTCCGCGCGCACGGTGAAATAGGCGCAGTAATACGCTTCCGGGTGGTTGATCTTGAACCAGGCGATCCGCAGCGACGTGATCGTGTAGGCGGCGGCATGCGCCTTGGGAAACATGAAGCGGATCTTCTTGCAGGACTCGATGTACCACGCCGGTACCTGGTGCTGGCGCATCAGGTCCTCCTGCTCCCCGCTCAGCCCCTTGCCTTTGCGCACTTTTTCCATGATGTCAAACGACGCTTTGGGCGGCAGGCCGTTGTAGATCAGGTAGGTCATGATGCTGTCGCGGCAGCCGATCACGTCCTCGATCGTGCAGGTGCCGGACCGGATCAAATCCTGGGCATTGCCCTTCCAGACATCGGTGCCGTGCGACAGGCCCATCAGCTGGACGAGGTCGTAGAAGCGGCTCGGCCGTGTCTCGCGGATCATCTCGCGGGCCATGAACGTGCCCATCTCGGGCAGACCGAGTGTGGCGCAGTTGTCCGGCGATTTCCCCTCCGGGATGCCCAGCGCTTCGGTCGACTGGAACAGGCTCATCACGCCCGGGTCGGGGATCGGGATCCGGGCCACGTCGACACCGGTCAGATCGCCCAGCATCTTGAGCATGGTCGGATCGTCATGGCCCAGGATATCCAGCTTGAGGATGGTGTCGTGCAGCGCGTTGAAGTCGAAGTGGGTGGTTACGGTCCCGTTGGCGCTCTTGTCGGCCGGGTACTGGACCGGTGTAAAATCGAAAACCTCCCGCTCGCGGGGCACCACGACGATGCCGCCGGGGTGTTGGCCCGTCGTTCGCTTGACCCCGATCAGGCCGCGGGCCAGACGGTTGATTTCGGCCTGGGTGGCGTACTGCTCCTTGCCTTCGAAATACTTGCGCACGATCGCCTGGGCGTTCTTCTCGGCGTAGCTGCTGAGGGTGCCGGCCCGGAACGTGTGGCTGGCGCCGAACATCTCCTCGATGTACTTGTGGGCGCGGGGCTGGTATTCGCCGGAGAAATTGAGGTCGATGTCCGGCTGCTTGTCGCCGTTGAAGCCCAAAAACGTCTCGAAGGGGATATCCTGGCCTTCGCGCAGCATCGCCGTGCCGCAGCTGGGGCAGGCGCGCTCCGGCAAGTCGTAGCCCGATCCATAGGTGCCGGTCTGGTCGAACCGCGTTTCGTGGCAGGCGGGGCAAACATGGTGCGGCGGCAGCGGGTTGACTTCGGTGATGCCGCACAAGGTGGCGACGAACGAGGAGCCGACAGAACCGCGGGAGCCGACGATGTAGCCGTCCTCGTTCGACTTTTTGACCAGCTTGTGGGCGATGTAGTACATGACCGCAAAGCCGTTGTCGATAATCGACTGCAGCTCGCGCTCGATGCGCTGGCGGACCAGTTCCGGCAGGACGCCGTCGCGGCCGTAAAGCGATTGGGCCTGCGACCAGGTCAGACTGCGCACGTCGTCAGCGGCCGCCGCGATCAGGGGCGGAAAGGACCCTTCCGGGAACGGCCTGACATCGGCGGCGATGCGATCGGCGATCGCTTTAGGTCCGGCGATGACCGCGTCCTCCGCCTGTTCCGGCCCAAGGCAGGCGAACGCGTCCAGCATTTCCCGGGTCGTGCGGAAATAGAGTTCGGACTGCTGATCCGCATCCTCAAAGCCCATGTCGGTCATCAGGATGCGGCGCAGGTCGGCGTCGCGCGGCTCCAGGAAATGAACGTCGCAGGTGGCGCAGACCGGCTTTTTCAGGCGCTTGCCCCAGGCATAGATCAGCCGGTTGAGGTTGCACAGGTCTTCTTCCCCGGTCAGACCGCTCTCGGGGTCGCGCAGGTAGAAGGCGTTGTTGGTCAGCGGCTGGATCTCGAAATAGTCGTAGAAGCGGCCGATCGCCAAAGCGTCGGGGCGGCCCAGCAGCTTAAGCGCCTCCGGCACCTGGCGGTCCGCTTCCCGGTAGGCCTTCAGGGCCTGCTGGAAAATCTCGCCGGCTTCGCAGGCGCCGCCGACCACCATGCCGTGGCGGAAATACTGCAGCAAGCTGCGCGGAATGCGCGGGCGGCTGTGAAAATAGGTCACATGCGCCGCTGAGACCAATCGGTACAGGTGGTAGAGGCCCAAAGAGTCGGCGGCCAGCAGAATGATGTGGCTGACTGGCATCTTGTGCTCGGTCACGCTTTCCCGGTCCAGCTGGCCAGCCAGGCGATTGAGGTCGTCGAGCTTTTCAGCTCCGCTTTTCCGCCAGAGGGTGGCAAAGACATGACCGCACGCCAGGGCGTCCGCCTCGGCGCGGTGCGCCTGGTTCAGGGCGACACCCAGGTGCTCGGCCACCAACCCGAGCTTATGGCGCTTCAGTTCCGGCAGCAGCAGGCGGGCCAGGGCCAGGGTGTCGACCAGAGGCGGGTTGAACTTGACGGCCGGATCGGTCTCACCGGGTGTGCGCCGGCCCTCGTAACGCAGAAAACCGAGATCGAAAAAGGCATTGTGGGCAATGACCGGTTTGCGCCCGATCCAGTTATGCAGTTCGCTCAGGACCACCAGAGGCGGCGGGGCATCGGCCAGCATTGCGGTGCTGATCCCGGTCAGGGCTTCCGACTCGGCCGAAACGGGGATGCCGGGATTGACCAGGTGCACCCGCCGGTCCTCCGGCTGGAAGCCGCCCCGGCCGTCGGGTACGAAATGAACGGCCGCGATCTCGATCAGGCGGTCGACGGCCGGATCCAGGCCGGTCGTTTCGACGTCCAGCGCGACATAGCCGTCTGCCAGGTCGGTGTCCCCGACCATCCAGGCGACGGCAGCCCGGTCGTCAACGAGGTACCCCTCCAGCCCGTAAATGACCTTGATGTCCTGGCCGGCCTTTTTGAGATCGGCCCGGGCCTGGGCCGCTTCGGGAAAGGCCTGAACCACTCCGTGGTCGGTGACGGCGACCGCCGCATGGCCGAAATCGGCGGCCAGGCGGACCAGGGCGGCCGGATCGCAGACGGCGTCTTTGGCGCTCATCTTGGTATGGGCGTGCAGTTCGACGCGTTTTTTCGGCGCGTCGTCGCTGCGCAGCGGCGCCCGCACCGCCGCCTGGACCCCCATGACCCGCGCCTGCAGGTCTTTGCTGAATTGGGCGTCGAAGCTGATCTCGGCCGTCAACCGGATATACGCGTCGGTCAGGGCCTCTTCCAGACGGACGCGATCGTCCGGTTTGGCAAACAAGATACAGTTGACCGAGCTGCCATAGTCGGTCAGGCTGAACTTGAACAGCGCCAGCGTGCCGTTGCTGACCATGCGGACATCAAGGTCAAAGACTTCGCCCTCGACCAGGGCGATGCCGGTCTCGCTGTTGAGACTCTCGATCGGGACCCGTTTGAGCTCGGGCTTGATCCGGCCCCAGATCATGTTCTCCTGCTTGACGCGCTTGTACGGGGCGCGTTCCGGGCGGCCCTTGTTCTTATCGCGCGGAGCGGTCGCGGGAGCGGCCTGCGGCGGGCCGGCTTCCGCGCTCTGGATGGTGTGCACCTGGTTGGCTTGGTGCGCATGGGTCTGGTTGAGCTTCAGGGCATAGTCGGCCAGGTCGCAGGAACCATCCGGCGCGTTCTGGCCGGTGAAACGGAAAGCGACCTGGAGCGACAGGTTTTCGTCCAGGTAGCGGCTCAGCCAGTCCAGGTTGTCTTCTGGCAAAACCTGGCGGCTGGCGTCGTCGAGCTGGATCCAGACGCAGCTGTCGCCGACGCAAAAACGGCCCTGCTGCAGCAAAGATGCCGCCAGGGCGTCCTGTTTCCAAAGGTGGCGCAGCAGCCAGGGCGCCAGCGATGCCGCGTACTGGCAGGCGTCAGCGCCGGCCGGCTCCTGGCTCATGACCTGGCAGATGACGACTTCGTCCGCCGCCAGCTCTTTTTCCAGCGCGTCCTCGATCTGGCACAGCAAATCCGCTTCCAGGGGCTGGTCAAGCAGGACCTCGAGGCGCAGGCAGCCGTTCTTGCGCACCGTCAGGCCGGAAATCAGGCTGTTGACCCGGGCGACCGCCTGTTCGAGGCGGTTGCCGGGCAGCACCTGGCGGAAAAAGCTCTGCAGGGACGCCTCAGCCATGATCGCGCTCAGCCAGCAGGATGCGGATTTCCCGGATCAGCTCCTCGACTGCGTCCGCTTCCGGCACCTTGCGCAGGATGCGACCGTCGCGGAAGAGCATGAAGCTGCCTTTGCCCCCGGCCAGGCCGATGTCCGCCTGGCGGGCTTCTCCGGGTCCGTTGACCACGCAGCCCATGACAGCCACCCGGATCGGCTGGCTGAATTCCTGCAGACGTTCTTCCACTTCAGCTGCGATGCGCGTCAGGTCGACTTCGGTCCGGCCGCATGTCGGGCAGCTGATCAGGCGCGGGCCGCGCTGGCGCAGGTCAAGCGCACGCAGGATGCTCCAGGCCGTGCGCACCTCTTCAACCGGGTCCGCCGTCAGGGAAACGCGCAGCGTGTCGCCGATGCCCTCAGCCAGCAAGGCTCCGATACCGACCGCGGAACGCACCACGCCCTCGCGCAGGGTGCCTGCTTCCGTCACACCGATGTGCAGGGGGATGTCGGTCTGGTCGGCCAGCAGGCGGCAGGCTTCGAGGTTCAGTACCGGTTCGGAGGCCTTGATCGACAAGACCACGTCGTGAAAGTCCCACGATGCCAGCAAGGCGGCGGACTCGAGCGCCGAATCGACCAGCGCGGCCGCGCAGACGCCGCCGTGGCGATCGATCACGGTCTGGCTGAGCGAGCCGGCGTTGACGCCGATGCGGATCGGGATCCGGCGGGACTTGGCCAGGCTGACGACCTGGCGCAGGCGGTCCGGGCCGCCGATGTTGCCCGGGTTGATGCGAATCTTGTCGGCGCCGGCTTCGATCGCGGCCAGGGCCAGGCGGTAGTCGAAATGGATGTCGGCGACGATCGGCAGCGGCGAACGGGCGCGGATGGCGCGGAATGCTTCGGCGGCCTGCTGGTCAGGCACCGCCAGGCGCGTCAGGTCGCAGCCGGCCTCGTTGAGCTGGCGGATCTGGGCCAGCGTGGCTTCGACATCGCGCGTATCTGTGTTGTTCATCGACTGGATGACGATCGGGGCCTGGCCGCCCATCTGGAGCGGACCGACCTGGACCTTGCGGGTCAGGTGCCGTTGGATCATGCTCATCTCCCTCCCCGTTCCCGTCAGCGCCCGGCCAGGCGCAGGATGTCGAAGAGCAGCCCGGCCAGGGCCAGCATGACGATCAGGGCGATGCCGACGATGCCGATCAGGTTCTGGACCCGGGCCGACAAACGCCGGCCGCGGATGGCTTCCAGGACGATCAGGACGAGGTGGTTACCGTCAAGCGGCGGAATCGGCAGCAGGTTCATGAAGCCCAGGCTGACCGAGATCAGGGCGAACATCCAGAGCAGCTGGTAGATTTTCTCGCTGAGCGGCTGGGCCTGGGTGACGACGTCGCTGATCATGGAGACGACGCCGACCGGTCCGGACAAGGTATCCTGGGGCCGGATCGAGCCGGAAAACATCATGCCGATGCTGCGCACGGTCACCTTGACGATCGACCAGGACCATTGGAAAGCCTGGCCGATGGCCGGACCCGCCGCCTGGGAGACGGTGAAGTAAATGCCGCGGTCGACCAGGTCATGGTACAGCGTGGCGGTCATGGTCACGGTCTGTTCCCGGCCGTCACGCAGGATCTGAATCGTCAGGGGATTTCCCGCGCTGGCCTCGACGGCGGAGGAAAAGGCCGCCATGTCGCTGACCGGGACGCCGTTGGCCGCCAGCAGGACATCCTGCGCTTTCAGGACCGGCTGGCCGCCGTTCGAATCCGGCTCGACCGCGTCGATCACGATGCGCTGCTGTTCGTCCCGCCGGATCGTGATGCCGAGGCGGTAGGCGTCGCGCCAGTCCGGCTGCAGGACAAGGCTTTTCAACTCGCCCGCCGCCGTGCGCACCTGGACGGTGAGCGGCTGGTCGCCGGCCAGAAACATGACCTGGCCGGAGTAGTCCAGAGTGGTCCGGACCGGTCTGCCGTTGCCCCGGACGATGCGCTGGCCGGTTTCAAGGCCGGCCGCGGCGGCCTGCGATTCTGCCGGAACGGTGTCCAGCACCGGCAGCGTGTAGCCGAAAGACACGAACATGATGAAGAACGCCAGCACGCCGGAGAGCAGATTGAGGGCCGGGCCGGTTCCGATGACCAGCGCCCGGGCCCAGCGCGGCTTGTTGAAAAAATGGTCGGGGTGCTTGTCCTGGTCATCGTCGTCGAACTCGCCGGCAAAACGGACCGACGCGCCGATCGGGAACAGCTTAAGACTGTATTTTATGCCGTTCCGCTCCCGGGAAAACAGGACCGGGCCCATGAATATGGAAAATTCCTCGATGGCAAAGCCAAGCCGGCGCCCGGTCAGGTAATGGCCCAGTTCGTGGACGATCATCATGACGCTCAAAATCAAAAGGCCAACAACGATTCCGATAATTCCCATGCGTTCCGACGACTCCTTTGCCGCGTTCAGGCGGTCAGATTAAATGACGATCAGCCAGATCCCGGACCGTTGTCCGGGCCCAAAGATCCTGTTCCATCATATCATCAAAGCGAAAAGCTGTCATGAAACCCGACTGGAGATGGCGGTCCATGCAGGTTGCCACCAGATCCGCAATCGCGGTGAAGCCGATGCGGCCGGCCAGGAAAAAGCCAACGGCCGCCTCGTTGGCCGCGTTCATGACAGCCGGCAGCGTACCGCCTGTCCGGGCCGCATCGTAGGCCAGGCCGAGCAGGCGGAACGTTTTGAGGTCCGGCGGTTCAAAGGTCAGGGAACCGGCGGCGAACGGGTCGAAGGGCCGGCCGCCGGTCGGCAGCCGCTCCGGCCAGGTCAGGGCCAGCTGGATGGGCAGCTTCATGTCGGGAAAGCCCATCTGGGCCAGAACGGAGCCGTCGTGCAGTTCGACCATCGAGTGGATGATGCTCTGCGGATGGACGACGACCTGGATGCGGTCCGGCGCACAGCCAAACAGCCAGGACGCTTCGATCACTTCCAGGCCTTTGTTCATCAGGGTCGCCGAATCAATCGTGATTTTCCCGCCCATCGTCCAGGTCGGATGCCGCAGGGCTTCGGCGACCGTCACCCCGGCCAGCTGTTCCGGACCTCTGCCGCGGAAAGGGCCGCCGGACGCCGTCAGTAAAATACGCTTCAAGCTGCCGGACGGCGCGGCTGCCAGGCACTGCCAGATGGCGGAGTGTTCGCTGTCGACGGGATACAGGCGGGCGCCGCAGCGCTCAAGCAGCGGCATGACCAGGGCGCCGCCGGCGACCAGCGTTTCCTTGTTGGCCAGCGCGATCGTCCGCCCGGCCCGGACCGCGGCCAGCACCGGTTCCAAACCGGCGACGCCGACCATTGCTGCAACGACGGTGTCCGCGCCGTCCCAGGCCGCGGCCGCCAGGTTGCCTTCCCGGCCGTGCAGCACCTGCACCCCTGCTACATCCGCCAGTTCACGTCGCAGCCAGCCGGCGTCCTCTTCCCGTTCCAGGCTGACCATTTCGGGGCGGAACTGGCGGGCCTGCCGGCACAGCCGTTCGCGGTTGCGGCCGGCGGTCAGCGCCTTGACCTTCAACCCGAGATGCGCGCAGACCTCGAGTGTCTGGCAGCCGATCGATCCGGTCGATCCCAGAATACTGACAGCTTCAGTCATGACAAACTCCTTAAGCGAAAACCAATTGGTGCAGGACGGACAGGACCAGCGCGACGGGCAACGTGAAAAAGACGGAGTCGAAACGGTCCATCAGGCCGCCGTGCCCGGGCAGGACCGCCCCGAAATCCTTGATGCCGCAGAAACGCTTGTAGCCGGAAGCCAGCCAGTCCCCCAGTTGGGAGGCGATGCTCAAAAGCAGGCCGGAGAGCAGCGCGAACAGGATCGCGGCCGGTTGCCAGATGCCGGCCGGACCCAGCAGCACGCGGAAAAGCTGGAAGACCAGCAGCTGAAACAGCATGCCGCCCACCAGCCCGCCCAGGCAGCCTTCCAGCGTCTTCTTGGGACTGAGGGCCGGGACAGCCGGATGGCGACCGCAAAGGGAGCCGGTAAAATAGGCAAAAACATCCGAAATCCAAGGCGCGCTCATCCCGATGACGAGCCAGAGCCAGCCATTGCCGGCGTACAGGAACATGACCGTGGCGCAGGTCAGCGGAAAGGCGACATACAGCATGACCCCACCGCTGGCCAGGGCGTCGGGAAAGGCGGCGGGCCCGCTGGTCAAAAGACGGCCGATGCTGCCGACAGCCAGCGTGAAAAACAGCACCAGCAGCGAAATGGAGAAAACCAGAGCGGCGGCAGCCAGTCCCGTTTCCCTGGGCAGGACCAGGTACAGCAGCAGCGGCAGCAGCAGGCTGACCAGGCTGCCCGGGATGACCTGGACCGCCTGGACACGGCGTCCGCACTGGCGCATCGCGCTGACCAGTTCACAGGACGCGATCACGGCGATGGCAGCAAACAGGGTCAGCGGCGGCCAGATCGACCAGTAGCCCGGCACGATAAAGGCGGCGATGACCAATGTGAAAATAAGGCCGGTGATGATACGTTGCTTCATGTCTTGCCAAGGCCTCCGTAACGCCGGTCCCGCCGGGTATAGTCCGCCAGGGCGGCGGCCAGGTGCTCATCAGAAAAGTCTGGCCAGAGCACATGGGCAAACCAGAGCTCGGCGTAGGCAGACTGCCAGAGGAGGAAGTTGGACAAACGCAGTTCGCCGCTGGGTCTTATCATCAGGTCCGGGTCCGGGACGTCCGGAAGGTAGAGGGAGCCGGCCAGTGACTGCTCATCGATGTCTTCGACCCGCAGCGTCCCGTCCTGGACCTGGCGGGCCAGCTGGCGGCAGGCATGGACGATTTCCCGCCGTCCGCCGTAATTCAGGGCGATGATCAGCTGCAGGTTCTGCCG
This sequence comes from Clostridiaceae bacterium, assembly GCA_012523135.1. Taxonomy (GTDB): domain Bacteria; phylum Bacillota; class Clostridia; order Saccharofermentanales; family UBA5734; genus JAAYBY01. The sequence continues at coordinate 7,253 of JAAYJD010000202.1, read as the reverse complement.
GTGGAGCGACCCTTGCTCCGCCTGTTCCATGACTGCCAGGACGGGTTCCGGCAAGCCGGCGCGTTCGCCGGCGAAGCGGACCCGGATGCCTTCCTTTTCCAGTTCGCGGTCATAGCGGTGGAAAAATTCGACAAAGAGCGCCATCAGGGCCTCGACTTCAGATTGGGGACGCGACCAGTTCTCGGTCGAAAACGCGTATACGGTCACATAACGGATGCCGAAGCGGCCGCACATCCGGCACAGGTTCTGCAGGTTTTCGGCACCGGCCCGGTGGCCGGCGGTACGCGGCAGCCCGCGCTGACGGGCCCAGCGGCCGTTGCCGTCCATAAAGACAGCCAGGTGCACGGGAATCTTGAGGTCTTCAGGCGCAATCGGCTGATCCGCATCGGCAGGCTCCGGCTGACGGCGTCGGACCGGAAACAGCATGCGTAAAATTTGCGTCCATCGAGCCATCTTGTCTCCCCTGATATAAGAACCGGGCGGCCAGCGCCCGGTCCTGTCGTCATGCAGTCAGCCGGTGACGCGTCAGAGTTCCATCAGGTCCTTCTCTTTTTCAGACGAGATCTTGTCGATTTCCGCGATATACTTGTCGGTCAGCTTTTGCAGTTCTGTTTCGAAAATGCTGAGGCTGTCTTCGGTGATTTCTTTCTTCTTGAGGTGTCCCCGGTACTTGTCCAGCGCCTCGCGCCGGATGTTGCGGATCGCGACCCGGCCCTCCTCGGTCTGCTTGTGCACCGTCTTGACGAGGTCGCGGCGCCGCTCCTCGGTCAGGGCGGGGAAAACCAGCCGGAGCATGCGTCCGTCGTTGTTGGGGTTGATCCCCAGGTCGGAGGCCTGGAGGGCGCGCTCGATCCCCTTGAGCGTGCTGGGATCCCAGGGGGTGATCGTGATCAGACGCGCTTCCGGAACCTGGATGTTGGCGACCTGGTTGATCGGTGTTTGCACGCCGTAATATTCAATCGTAATATGGTCGAGCACCTTGGGATTGGCCCGGCCAGCCCGAATCGAATTGAAGTGCTCCTGGAGCACATGGACGCTCTTTTGCATTTTTTCTTCGAATGGCAGATACGCATCCTTGGTGATTTCTATCATGGCCATGGTACAACCTCCTGCACACAGATGTGTCTTTGGCGTTATTATACCGAAACGGCCCGGATAGTTCAATCAGACCGAATCAGCGAATCAGGGTGCCGATCGGTTCACCACAAACCATGCGCAGGATGTTGTCCGCGTCATCCAGGCAGAAGACGCCGATCGGCATGTGATTGTCGCGGCAAAGGGCCGCGGCGGTGGCATCCATCACCTTGAGGTCCATCTGCAGCACCTGGTCGTGGCTGATCGTCTCAAAGCGGACGGCGTCCGGATACTGGTGCGGGTCTTTGTCGTAGACCCCGTCAACCAGGGTGGCCTTGAACATGATTTCCGCATCGATTTCCGAGGCGCGCAGCGCGGCGGCGGTGTCGGTGGTGAAAAACGGATTGCCTGTGCCGCAGGCAAAAATGACGACGCGGCCCTTCTCAAGATGGCGGATGGCGCGTTTGCGGATGTACGGTTCGGCGATCTGGCGCATCTCAATGGCACTTTGGACCCGAGTGACCAGGCCGGCCTGCTCCAGGGCGTCAGACAGGGCCAGCGCGTTCATCGCGGTGGCCAGCATCCCCATATGGTCGGCCGTGACCCGGTCCATGCCGGCGCTGGTCCTGCCACGCCAGAAATTGCCGCTGCCGACCACCAGCGCGACCTCGACGCCGAGCGCGACCACCTTGCTGATCGTCTCGCCCAGCCGGTGCAGCGTCGCATTGTCTAGGCCGGTCCCTTTGCTGCCGGCCAGGGCCTCACCGCTCAGTTTCAACAGGATCCGTTTGTAGGCTGCCTTCATATCCCGGTCTCCTTGTTTAAAAAAAGGGGGCATGACTGGCATGTCCCCTTCTGGGCTTCTCACTTGATTTGCTTCATAACCTCTTCGGCGAAATTCTCATCCCGCTTCTGCAGGCCCTCACCGAGTGCATAGCGGACAAAGCGGCGGATGGAGATGTTTTCACCGACCAGGGCGATCATCTCCTTGACCAGGGTCTCGATCGTCTTGCTGTCGTCCTTGATGTAGGCTTGCTCGAGCAGGCAGTTTTCCTGGTAGAACTTGCTCAGGCGGCCGTCGACGATTTTGTCGACGATCTTCTCGGGCTTGCCCTCATTGAGCGCCTGGTTGCGCACGATCGAGCGTTCCTGCTCGAGCACGTCCGCCGGCACTTCGCTGCGCGAAACCCAGCGCGGCTTCATGGCGGCGATCTGCATCGCGACATCGCGGACCATGCGCCGGAAATCCTCGTTCTTCGCGGCGAAGTCGGTCTCGATGTTGACTTCGATCAGGACGCCCACGCGTCCGTTGCCATGGATATAGGCATCGACGATGCCCTCAGCGGTCACGCGCGACATCTTCTTGTCCGCGGAGGCGATGCCTTTTTCCCGCAGCCAGACGATGGCCTTTTCCATATCGCCGCCAGATTCGGTCAGGGCCTTTTTGCAGTCCATCATGCCGGATCCGGTTTTTTCACGCAGCTCTTTGATCATATCTACGGTTATAGCCATACTGTATCCTCCGTTCAAGCTTCTTCCATTTTGTCCGCTTCATCACCAGTCAGCGGCTGCTCGCCAGGCATCTCAATCTGCTCGCCCTGCCGGCCCTCAAGCACGGCTTCTGCCATCTTGCCGGCGATCAGCTTGACCGCGCGGATAGCGTCGTCGTTGCCGGGAATGATGTAGTCAACTTCATCGGGATCGCAGTTGGTGTCGACGATGCCGACGATCGGGATGTTGAGCCGGCGGGCTTCCAGGACGGCGATGTGCTCTTTACGCGGGTCGACGACAAACACGCAGGAAGGCAGGCGGGTCATATCCCGGATACCGCCCAGGTTCTTGTGCAGCTTTTCCATTTCCAGGCGCAGCTTGGCGACTTCCTTCTTGGGCAGCATGTCGAAGGTGCCGTTAGCTTCCATATCGCTCAGTTCGGCCAGACGATCGATGCGCTTGCGGATCGTGACGAAGTTGGTCAGCGTTCCGCCCAGCCAGCGGTTGTTGATGTAGAACATGCCGCAGCGCTCCGCTTCCTCGCGGATGGAGTCCTGGGCCTGCTTCTTGGTGCCGACAAAAAGGACGGAGCCGCCGTTCATGGCGATTTCGCGCATGAACATGTAGGCCTCCTCAATCTTGCGGACGGTCTTTTGCAGGTCGATGATGTAGATGCCATTGCGTTCGGTGTAGATGTACTCCGCCATCTTGGGGTTCCAGCGGCGGGTTTGGTGCCCGAAATGGACACCGGATTCCAGCAGTTGCTTCATGCTGATTACGGCCATGTGACTTCCTCCTGTTTTTTCCGCCATGGGGTGCAGCCGATTCCCTTTCGGTTCCGGGCAACAGGTTCTGCGTTCCCATGTGTGTATTTGAACCTTGGCAATTGTATCATGATCCGGGCGGACTGGCAAGCGTTGCGGCGCGTGCATTATGCGCTGGCATTTCGGATTGATGTCACCATTGCCTTCTTTTTCACGGTATAATAGAGCAAACGGGTCTGCGGTGAAACCGCCGGCACTATTGACGAGGGAGCGTGGCTTATGATCTCCACCCATCTGATGAAGCTGGCCGAGCAAAACGGCTGGAAAGTCAACACCAAGGAAGAGAGCGTGTTCGGCGTCTACAACGACTATCTCTTCACGGTTCTGGAAGGCAACCGCTTCAAGGCCTTCATCACGCCGGTCGCTGGCATCAGCCCCGCGGCGCTGGAAACGGTTATGGATTACCTGGAGAAACAGCGTAAGCTCCTCCGGCTGCACAGTTTTGAGGCCCACGATAATTTTCTGTGTGTCCGCATGGAGGAGGGCATGGTCAAGCTAAGCGCAGACAAGCTCGAATACATGCTCGGCCAGATCTCGGGTTTGCTGTCGCTGCAGGAGGTCCCGGCCGATGCCTGCGTGGTCTGCGGGCAGCCGGCGGCCCGGCGCGGCCTCTATGTCGGCCTGTTCTGCAACCTGCACACGGAATGTGAGAACGCCGACATGGTCGAGTTCACCCCCGGAACCGAACCGGCCGGGGAGACTGAAACATGAGCGCGCGGGAACCCGATCCGGCCCGGATCCGGGAACTGGCCGGCCGCATGGCCCGCTGGCAGCCGGACATGGTGCGCGAACTGGCAGCCCTGTGCGCGATTCCCAGCGTCGCCGGCTCCGCCGAGGACGGCGCACCTTACGGCCGCGAGACCCGGCGGGCGCTCGAGCACTTTCTGGCCCTGGGCCGGCAACTGGGCTTTGACGCCGTCAACCTGGACAACCGCGCCGGCTACGTCGAGTTCGGCAGCGGCGAGCACCTGGTTGCCGCGCTGTGTCACCTGGATGTCGTGCCGGCCGGCGATGGCTGGGACGGCGACGCCTTTACGCCGCAGATCCTGCCTGACCGCCTGATCGCCCGGGGGGCCGCCGACGACAAGGGACCGGCCATCGCCGTGCTTTACGCGATGAAGGATCTTCTGGAGCAAGGGTATAAGCCGCGCGGCCGGCTCCGCCTGATCGTCGGTCTCGACGAGGAACGGGGCAGTTCCTGCATGGCCCACTATGTCAAGACCGCGCAGCTGCCGGACGCCGGTTTCACACCAGACGCCGACTTCCCGGTTATCTACGCCGAGAAAGGCCTGTGCTGGGTCACCTTCACGGTGGCGGGCGGCCAGCCGCCTGCCGACCCCCTGCGCCTGGTTGCCGCCCGGGGCGGCGCCAGCCCGAACATGATCCCGGGAAGCTGCACCGTGTCGTTTGCCGGCCAACAAGACCAGGTCAGCACCGGCAAACTTGGCCATGCCAGCATGCCCTGGCTCGGCCGGAACGCCATCAGCCTGGCGATGCGCGAAGCAGACCGGCGTCTGGCCGAAGCCGGCTGCAGTCACCCCTTTGTCCGTTTCTACCAGGCGGCCATCGGCGACAGCTGGCGCGGCGAGGGCCTGAACATGGCCCAGAGCGACGAATCCGGCCCGCTGACCTTCAACGCCGGGAGTTTGCGCCTGGAAGATGATCGGGCGGTCCTGACCGCCGATATCCGCTACCCGGTCAGCTGCCCGTTCGAACAGCTGGAGCAAACGATGCGCGAAACTGCCGAACGGCTGGGCGCCCGTGTCACGATCGTCAAGAACATCCCCCCGCTGTACCTGCCGCGCGATTCCTTTCTGGTCCGAACGCTGAATGCGGTCTACAACCGCCTGACCGGGTCAGATGCCGAACCGGTTGCGATCGGCGGCGGAACCTATGCCCGGACGATGCCGAACGTCGCCGCCTTCGGCGCAGCTTTCCCGGGACAGCCGGAAACAGCCCATCAGGCCGGTGAATATGTCCGGATCGACCAATTGTTGGCGACCGCCGCGATCTACCGGCAGGCGTTATCCGAGCTGTCGGCGCCGTCAGCAGGCGCCTGATTCCATGAGCCGGCTCGTTCCCGACCTCCATACGCTCAGGACACAGCGGCTTCTGCTGCGCGTGATCGGCGAACAGGCGGCATCCGATGTCCTGGATTATTACCGGCGCAACCGCCTTTTTCATCAGCCCTGGTTTCCTGCCAGGCCGGAGGGCGTCTTTACGCTGCGCCAGCAGCAACTGAACCTGGCTGCGGAAAAAGAAGATTTCCTGGCCGGACGGGCGCTGCCGTTATGGCTCTCTCTGCGCGAGAATCCTGAACGGATCATCGGGCGGCTGGCGTTCACCCAGATTGTCCACGGCAGTCTGAAGTCCGCGTTTCTAGCCTGGCACCTCGACCAGGGCCAGGTCGGGCGCGGCCTGGCGACGGAGGCAGGTCAGGCGGGCATTCGCAGCATCTTCCAGGATTTTGGCCTGCACCGGGTCGAAGCCGATATCCTGGCGGAAAACGTCCGCTCGATCGCGCTGGCCCGGCGTTTGGGCTTTGAACTGGAGGGCGTCGCGCCTCGTTTTCTGCAGATCAACGGCCGCTGGCAGGACCACCAGCGCTATGTGCTGCTGGCGGATGGCCCGCTGTGGCCGGCAGACCGGCAGACAGCTTTTTCAGCTGGCGCATCTCCCGCAGGATCAGGAAAGCCGTAATCGCGAAAGATGAAAAATCGGCGATCGGGCTGGCCAGCCAGACACCGGTGAGACCGAGCCAGCCCGGCAGAAACAGATAAAGCGGCAGCAGGATAATCACCTGGCGCAGCAAACTGGCCACGATCGCCACGCGCGGCTTGCCGACACTTTGGAAATAGACGGTCGAGATCACCTGGAAACCGAGCAGCGGTAACATGGCCAGAAAGATGCGCAGGCCGCGGGTGCCAACGGCGACCAGGCCGGCGTCGTCGATGAAGATGCGGATGATCGCCTGCGGGAACAGCTGGACAACAGCAAAACCGACCGCGACGATCGCGCTGGCCAGCAGGACGCCGAAGCGCCAGGCTTCGCGCACCCGATTGAAGCTTCCTGCGCCGTAATTGTACCCGAGAATGGGCTGCAAGCCCTGGTTGATGCCCAGGATCGGCATAAAGAACAAGATCGTCACGCTGTTGATCACGGTCATCGCCCCGATGGCGACATCGCCGCCGTTTGCGCGCAGGGCGCGGTTGGCGAATACCGAGACCAGGCTGGCCGCCACTTGCATGGCAAAGGGGGACAGGCCGATCGACAGGATCTGACCGACGGCCCGGGCTTTCAGGCGCATCAGGCGCGGCCTGAGCTTCAGGTTGCTGCCCGAGCCGGTAAAATAGCTGAGCACCCAGGCGGCTGAAACGATCTGGCTGATCACGGTGGCGAGGGCGGCCCCGCGCACCCCCATGTCCAGGCCGAAGATCAGGATCGGATCGAGGACGATGTTGAGGCCGGCACCCAGGATCTGGGTTGACGCCGAACGCCGCGGATTGCCTGCACCGCGGATGGTGTGGTTCATGGCAAAGCCAATCGTATTGGGCACGGCGCCCCAGAGGATGATTTGCATGTAATCGACCGCGTACGGCAGCGTGGCAGGGCTGGCACCGGCCAGGCGCAGGACGGGCCTTAAAAAAAGCTGGCCGGCCAGGGTCAGCAGAAAACCGGCCGCCAACGCCAGTGTGAATCCGTTGGCCAGCAGCTGTTCCGCCTCGTCATGCCGTTTTTCGCCCAGGCGGATCGAGATCGAAGCCGTCGTTCCGATGCCGACCAGCAGCATGAAACCCAGGGCGATCAGGGTCAAAGGCGTCGTCAGGCCGATGCCGGACATGGCGTTGACATCCTTGAGCTGGC
>JAAYJD010000201.1 GCA_012523135.1 Clostridiaceae bacterium | reverse complement strand
CGCTGGTGGATCTCCAACCTGCCCGCGATCGTCGCCGCCATCCTGTTCGCTTTTTTTGCCAACCGGTTTTTTGTCTTCCAGTCGCATGGCCCGATCTGGCAGGAAATGGGCAAGTTCTTCATGTCGCGGATTTTTATTTCGCTGCTTTTCGAATACGGCGCCATGTTTTTACTGTACAATATTTTGGGTATCGATAAGACCTGGCACCTGCTGCGCTGGGATTTGTCGGTTAGCAAACTGCTGACCCAGGTCCTGGTACTGGTTGGCAATTATGTGGTCAGCAAATGGTTTGTTTTCACCTGACGTGACAGAGAACAGGAGATCCGACGCATGAATTTTTCTGAAGCGCAAACCTATCTTTCCGGCGCCCTGCGTTTTGGCATCAAGCCCGGCCTGGTGCGCATGAAGCGCCTGCTGGCCCTGCTGGACTGCCCATACCAGACGCTGCGTTGCATTCATATCGCCGGCACCAACGGCAAAGGTTCGACATCCGCCTACTGCGCCTCGATCCTGGCCGCGGCCGGACTCAAGGTCGGCCTGTACACATCGCCCTACCTGGTGCGTCTGACCGAACGGATTCGCGTCATCGAAGGCTTGGCGGGCCTGGAACGGCTGGCCATGGATGAGACCGAAGGTGAAATCAGCCCCGACGCCTTCGCCCGGCTCCTGACCCGTATCCGGACGGCCGTCGGCCAGATGCTGTGCGAGGGCGAAGAGCATCCGACCGAGTTCGAATTGCTGACAGCTGCCAGTTTCATGTATTATCTGGAGACGAACTGCGATATCGTGGTGCTGGAAACCGGTCTGGGCGGCCGATTGGATTCGACCAACGTGATCGACAAGCCCCTGGCCAGCATCATCACCGCCCTGGGCTACGACCACATGGACCGGTTAGGCGGCACACTGGCGGAAATTACCGCCGAAAAAGCCGGCATCATCAAGCAGGACTGTCCTGTTTTCCTCTACAACGTGTTCGACCTGTCCTTGTCCGAGCAGGACCAGACCGCGGCTGACGGGCTGCTCCGCCAGCGCTGCCGGTCGCTCGGCGCCACGCTGGACGTGGTCCGCCAGGCGGATATCTCGCTGCTGGACTACACCTGGTCCGGGCAGCTATTCCAGGAACGGGTGACCGGCCTGACCGCGCGGACACGCCTGCTGGGCGTCATCCAGCCGATGAACGCCAGCCTGGCCATCAGGACCTGCGCGGCGCTCGGTCTGGCGACGGATGACCAGATCCGGACAGGGATCGCCCTGGCCCGCTGGCCGGCCCGGTTGGAACTGCTGCGACTGGATCCGCCCGTTTTGGTGGACGGGGCCCACAATCCGCAGGGCTGCCAGGCGCTGGCCGCAACACTGGACCGGCTGCTGCCCGACCAGCCGGTCGTCTTCCTGATGGGCTTTCTGGCCGATAAAGATTACGAAGCCATGCTGCGGATCATGCTGGAGCAAACCCGGTACCGGCCCGCGGCCGTGGTCTGCACCAAACCGGTCAGTCTGCGGGCGTTGCCGGAGGAGCCGCTGGCCCAAAAGGTGCGTGCTATCCTGAACCGTTTGCCAGACGGCGGCGGCAACCGATATAATGAGGCGGTATGGACGGCCCCGACGCCTGAGGAAGGCGCGCAGCTGGCCCTGAAACTGGCTTCTGACCAGTCCATGGCTTTGTGTGCATTCGGGTCGCTGTACATGGTCGGATACATCCGCCAGACCTTGATGCAGGAGGAGCAGGCTTGAACTGGTCCAGCCAGATCAATCGGTTTCAACCATTAACCGCGGACGACGTGCCGCTGTTTGCGCCGCCCCGCGAAATGGAACAAGCCGTCGCGACCTACAACAAGGCGATCGACCTGCTCAGCCAGGACAGCCTTGATATCGCCCGGATCGCTTTGCGCAAACTGGCGGCCAGCTACCCGCTCTTTCCGCAACCGGCGTTTCTGCTCGGTTGCTGCCTGGCGCTGTCCGGCCAATCCCGGGAAGCATTGGGTTGGGTCGAGCAGGCGTTGCTGGCCGGGTTGCCGGAGCAACTGGACGCCGATGCCAGGCAATGCCAGGCCAGCCTGAAAAAGAAAGCGACCGCCAGCCCGGAGCAGTCCGGAGCGGAAAAACCTGTTGCCAGTTTGCCGATTCAGACCGCGAACATTTTGGAAAAGACCAGGCGGCGCGGCAAGGTCAAGATGGCCAGCGAGCGTGAAAAACGCGAGGTTTTGCGCCGCAGCGAATTTCCCGAGGAAGAGGAAACCTTTGTTGTCGACAAGCGCTTGCCGGCGGACTGGCTTCGTTTGGCGCTGCCGATCGTCGCCGGACTGCTGGTGCTTGTGACCCTGATCCTCGCCGGCATCCGCTGGCTGCCGGAATCCAGGCTGTTCCAGCGGCCCAAATCGGATGCTGTCCGGCTGGCCTGGCTGCTTGAGCAATTGAGCGAGCTGTCGGTTGACCAGGAATCCGCCGCGTCGCTGCTGCAGGCGTATCACCAGCACTTTGACAGCGGCCAGCCGGGTCTATTGCCGACGCCGACTCCCGATGCGACACCCACAACAACGCCGGTCCCGACGCCAACACTGCCGCCGCAGCCGACCGCGACCCCGCTGCCAACCGCGACGCCTGCCCCGACGCCAGAACCGACCCCGACGATCGACCCGGCTGTCACAGACCTGGAACGGGCGGCTGAGACGTACACACGAGCCAGCCAGGCCCTGGCGGACGAGGATCTGGCCCAGGCAGGTATCGCCCTGGTTCAGGCCCGCGACCTGCTCGCTGACCTGCCAGATGACACGCGTTCCGGCGCCGTACCGCTGACTGCCGGCGAACAGCGCGCCGAGGTTGACCGCCTGATGGAATCGATCGCCGTCGCGTCAGCCCGGGAACTGCGCCTGCTGGCCGAACCCGAATTTGCCGCCGGCGACTATGAAGCGGCGCTCCAGTATTATCTGCCTGCCTATGAGATTTACCCCAGGGCTTATGGCGGCGGCGTCGCCTACTATGTCGGGCGCTGTTACCAGCTACTCGGCCAGACGGAGACCGCCAAACCCTACTTTGAATTTGTTATCGCCCAATTTCCCGGGCGTGACATTGCCCGCAGCGCCGCTTATCGCCTCAGCGAGATGGGCGACTGATCGACAAAAGCACGACGAGGAGGATCCTTATGACACAATACATCAGCACACGGGGGGCCGGAGATGCCATTCCATCCGCCATGGCCATCAAGCAGGGCATTGCCGCCGACGGAGGGTTGCTGGTACCCGACCAGATCCCCCAGATCAGCCTGGATGACATCGCCCGGATGCAATCGCAAAGCTATCTGCAGCGTGCCGTGACGATCCTGTCGCTGTACCTGACCGATTATACGCGTCAGGAACTCGAGGATGCGGTCGCCGCGGCCTACACGGAAGAAAAATTCCCCGAGGGTCCGGCACCTCTGGCTCAGCTCAACCGCTACAACGACCGCGAACACATGCTGGAGCTGTGGCACGGTCCGACCGCCGCCTTCAAGGATGTTGCGCTGCAGCTGCTCCCGCACCTGATGACCCAGGCGGTCGCAAAAACCGGTGAACAAGCCAAGATCTGCATTCTGACCGCCACCTCCGGCGATACCGGCAAAGCGGCCCTGGAAGGATTCCGGGATGTAGACGGCACTGAGATCATCGTCTTTTATCCGCACGAAGGTGTCAGCGACCTGCAGAAGCTGCAGATGGTGACGCAGGAAGGCGACAACTGCCATGTCGTGGCGGTCGAAGGCAACTTCGATGACACCCAGACCGGTGTCAAGGGGCTGTTCGCCGATCCGCAGCTGGCGGAGCGGCTCGCGCAGACCAACCGGCTGCTGTCCTCGGCCAACTCGATCAACTGGGGGCGGCTGGTGCCGCAGATCGTCTACTATTTTTCGGCATACGCGGATCTGCTGGCCCGGGAGAAAATCGAGCTGGGCGAAGCGGTCAATTTTGTTGTCCCGACCGGCAACTTCGGCAACATCCTCGCGGCCTGGTACGCCCGCAGCATGGGCCTGCCGGTCCACAAGCTGATTTGCGCGTCCAACCGCAACAAGGTTCTGTCAGATTTCATCCGCAACGGCCATTACGACAAGCGCCGGGAGTTTTTCCGCACCAACGCGCCCTCGATGGACATCCTGATCTCCAGCAACCTGGAACGGCTGCTATTCGAGCTGTCCGACCGCTCATCCGAAGTGGTGCGGGGTTGGATGAACGACCTGGAGCAGCAGGGCCATTACCAGATCGACAGCCAGTCGCTGCGCCGGCTGCAGGAGGTTTTCGTCGGTGGTTTTGCCGATGAAAACGGCACCGTGCGCACGATCCGCGAGCTGTACGACCGCTGCGACTATGTCGTCGACACGCACACCGCGGTCGGGTTCAATGTCTACGGCCGCTATGCGGCCCGCTCAAGGGATGAGACCAAGACCATTTTCGTGGCGACAGCCAGCCCGTTCAAATTCATCGAGGCGGTCGCGGACAGCTTGTTCGGCAACGGCTATGCGCGCGGACGCAGCATGGAAACGATGCTGGCGGAACTCTCCGCTGAAAGCGGATTGGAACTGCCGCCGTCGCTGACCGGGCTGGATAGCCGGGAAATTCGCCACCAGCGCAAGGTCGGCAAGCAGGACATGCTCGCCGCGGTGACGGAACTGCTCGGACTGGACTGACCAGCCGGATCGCTTATTTGCGTTCGTGAATGCTGGCCAGATGGAGTCCCTTGTTGCGATCGATGGCCCACTGGATCGCCCATTCTGATTCGAAAAGCAGGACAGGCAGGTCATCCTTATCCAGCGCGACCTGTGTCGTACTGGTCAGGTTGAGTTCTTTGAGTTCCGGCCAGACGCCCCGCTCCGGCTGGATCCAGCGGGCATGCCGGTAATTGAGCAGCTGCTGGCGGATGGAAACGCCGTATTCCGCCTTGAGGCGGTATTCCAGAACCTCCAGCTGCAGGACGCCGACGACACCGACGATATAGGTTTCGGTGCCGATATCCGGTTCCTTGTAGAGCTGGATCGCACCTTCTTCAGCCAGCTGCTCGACACCCCTGAGAAACTGCTTGCGCTTCATGGAATCTGCCGGTGACACCCGGGCGAAATGCTCGGGCGGGAAGACGGGGATGTCCTCGAAGGCGAGCGTGCGGCTGCCGGTCGACAACGTGTCGCTGATCTGAAACAGCCCGGGGTCGAAGATGCCGATGATGTCGCCGGCGTACGCTTCTTCGATGATGTTGCGCTCCTGGGCCATGAACTGCTGCGGCTGCGTCAGCCGGACCGTTTTGCCTAGTCGGGCATGATTGACTTCCAGGCCCTTTTCAAACCTGCCGGAACAGATACGAATGAAAGCCATCCGGTCGCGGTGCCCCGGATTCATGTTGGCCTGGATCTTGAAAACGAAACCGCTGAAAAAGTCTTCATCCGGCTTGATCGGGCCCTCGTTGCTCTTGCGCGCCACCGGCGGCGGGGCCATGGCCAGAAACTCGTTCAGAAAGGCTTCGACGCCGAAATTGGACAAGGCGCTGCCGAAAAAGACAGGGGTCAGCTCGCCTGCCAGGATGCGCGCCATGTCCAGGTCATCCCCGGCGATGTCCAGCATCTCGATGTCTGACATCAGGCGCTCCTGATAGCTGGAGCCGATGATCGAGGCCAGGCCGGGGTCGTCGAGGCTGGTGACCTTGACCTTGACCATGCTGGCGCCGTGGTCGCCTTTGCTGGCGTCAAAGCGCTCGATCCGGTTCAGCTTGCGGTTGTAGACTCCTTGAAAGTCGCCGTCCGTGCCGATCGGCCAGTTGATGGGAATCGAATTGATGCCAAGCACTTTTTCCAGTTCGTCCATCAGGTCAAACGGGTTTTTAGCCGCCCGGTCCATCTTGTTGATAAAGGTGAAAATCGGGATCTGGCGCTGCCGGCAGACGGTGAACAGTTTGATGGTCTGGGCTTCGACACCCTTGGCGCCGTCGATCAGCATGACCGCCGCATCGGCCGCGCACAAGGTCCGGTAGGTGTCCTCGGAAAAATCCTGGTGGCCCGGCGTGTCCAAAATGTTGATGCAAAAGCCGTTGTAGTCAAACTGCATGACCGACGAGGTCACGGAGATCCCGCGCTGCTTTTCGATTTCCATCCAGTCTGAGGTGGCATGGCGGCTGGCCTTGCGGGACTTGACGGTCCCGGCCAGGTGAATGGCGCCGCCATAAAGCAGCAGCTTTTCCGTCATGGTGGTTTTGCCGGCGTCCGGATGCGAGATGATCGCGAATGTGCGGCGCCGGGCGATTTCCGAGCCCAGGCTTTTTGGCATGGCTATATCCTCCCCGAATGGTGCGGTCGATGTTCCTGGTTGCGTCCGACCGTCCGCGGACCCATGGCCGGCGCGACGTCGAGAACGATTCACAAGTATAGCAGGTTTGGCCGGCCGGCGCAATTAACCGCGCACGAAAAAGTACGGCATCCGGTGCGGCGTGTTATACTGAAATCAACGGGACGGTGATCGAGATGCGGTCTTTTCGGCGGGTAAGCACAACGGTCTTTGTGGTTTTTTTGTTGGTTATGGCGCCGCTGTTGATGCCAGCTTGCCATCCGCAGGCGCCGTCGCTCTCCGGGACAGACCTAGCGGAGCCAAGCCAGGACCAGCAGGACGCTATGCTGGCAGACTACCTGGGTTCGGATCAGGATCCGTATTACGAAGCGCGCAAAGCCATGCTGCGCGACCAGCTGATCGCCAGGGGCATCGCGGATCCGCTGGTCCTGCGCGCCATGGGCCGCGTGCCGCGGCACCTGTTCGTACAACCGGGATATGAAGCGCAGGCCTACGCCGACCATCCGCTGCCGATCGGCGAGGGACAGACCATCTCGCAGCCCTATGTGGTCGCCCTGATGACAGAAACCATCGCCGTGCAGGCAAGCGGCCGGGTTCTGGAGATCGGCACCGGATCCGGCTACCAGGCGGCCGTTTTGGCAGAACTGGCCGACGCGGTCTATTCGGTTGAGATCAAGGAAGAACTGGCCATTCTGGCCCAGGCGAACCTGGCGCAAGCAGGTTTCGGGAACGTCCGGGTCAAGCACGATGACGGCTACTACGGCTGGGAGGAACACGCGCCTTTCGCAGCCATTGTCGTCACCTGCGCCGCCAACCATATTTCCCCATATTTACTGGAGCAGCTCGAAGACGGCGGACGGCTGGTGATTCCCCTCGGCGACACCGCCACATTCCAGACGCTGACGTGTGTCGAGAAAAACGGCGACGAGCTGACGGTCACGCAGATCACGAGCGTGTCTTTTGTCCCGATGACGGGAGAGGCCATGTCCTGACCAGGCGAAAAAAGCAGAGGCCGGCTGCCAGGTAGCAGGCTCCGGCCAGCAGTGTCATGCGGGTATAGCCCAGGGAGATGGCCAGCGTCGCGGCCAGCGACGCGCTGACGACAGACGCACAGCTGTTGACGCTAAACGCCCAGGGGATCTGGGCGCGGTCGGATCGACCAACCAGGCTCACCCCGAGCGGAAAGGGCATGCCCAGCAGAAAACCGGCCGGAAAAAGCAGCAGGACGCACCATGCGATCCGCATCGGGAGCGTAAACGGCTGCAGCAGGCGGATCAGGCCTGGCAGTCCATAAGCACAGGCGACGAGCAGGCAGGCAAGCAGCGGCAGGATCAGGTTGCGGGTTCGCCTGGGTCGGGTCAGCCAGAGACTGCCAAGCCCCGAGGAGAACAGCAGCGAAACGAGCGCAACGGCCATCGCCGTGGCCGGCGTGTCGAAAAGCGCCGCCAGGCGGCCGATCAGGGTCATTTCGAAAAACATGAACCCGGTTCCGACCAGGAGAAAATACGACACGGCGACAGCACGAGACCGGTGCGGCAGGCAAGACCTGATCTTTTTCCTGCCGATCCAATCTGGCAGCAAGATCAGCAAAAGCGACAGGAGCAGCGACTGGAGAAAGACAACCGGCAGGAGAAATCCGCCCTGGACCAGGAACTGCCAGTTGCCGGATGTCGCGGCCATGAGCTGATCCAGGTGGCGCCAGGAAAAATAATGATGGTAAAAGGGGGCATCGTCTGACGCCGGTGCGACCTGAAACAGGTATTCGGACAGCAGCCGGTTCCGCTCCTGCGGCTCAAAGACCGCCTGCCAGATACGGTAGTAGATCGGCTCGGCGAACCGGTTATAGCGGTTGGCCTCATTCTCCGAGATGCCGGGGCAGTAGACCAGGTCAAAGCCGTTCTGGGCGCAGAAGCGCCGCACTGCCGCCAGTTCAGGAGACGTGAAGGTTCCCTTTTTCAACAAAACCGTCCAGGTTGACCAGCTCCGGATGGCCACCAGGCTTTCGCGCAGGTCGTCGGTGCCGTCCAGCGCTTCAACCAGGGTCAACGGCAGCTTGATCGCTTCGCAAGGCACGGGTTCCAGATAGCGGCTGATGGCAAGAAGGCCGCCTGCGTTCAGGCTGCAGGTGTAGTCGCGGATGGCCTGGGTTGTGAAGCGGTAGTCTTCGCCGGCGGCGAAAAGGGTACCGCCGCTGTTGGCGGTTCGTGTCAGGGGAAGGACGATCAGGTCGTACGGCCGGCCTGAGGTCTTCAGATAGCGCCGTCCGTCCGCGTGGTGAAGCGTGACGGCAGACAGGTCCAGACCCGCTTGACCTTGATAAAACGACCGGAAGGCCGCGATAATCCCCTTGTTGCGCTCGCTGGCCTCGATCTGCCCGGCGTGGAAAGAGCAGGCGGCCAGGATGTCCTGGCCGCCGCCGAAATCACAAACAAACACCTGCTCCGGTGTCTGCACCTGGTAGGCCAGCGAAGACGGCAGGCAAGCGAGAAACCCCATCCGTTCCGGTTCGAAGGCGGTCATGGCCACCAGGGAGCCGCCGTCGACAGCAATGCCCAGCTGTTCGGGCAGCGCCTGGCGCCAGTTCAGGCTGAGGCCAGGCGCAAAGCGGACCGCCGGACTGGCGACGATATCGATGCGGGCGTCCGCGTTCCACGCGGTCCTGAGCACGCGTGCCTGGTCGTGCTCCAGGGCCATCGCCAGACCGCGGGACGGTGACAGCCGTACCGCCAGGCTGCCCGGAACCAGACAGAAGACCAGGATGCAGGCCGCGGCAGACAACGGGGCGGCAAACAGCCGGCGGCTGTTCATGGCCAGGGCGAAACAGAGCCACGACAGGCAACCGCCTGCGGCTAGCAGCAGCAGAACGCGCTCGTCCCAGCCTGCGGCAAACAGCAGGATCGGCAGCAGGCAGCCCAAGGCGGAACCGCTCAGGTCAAAACCGTAGCAGCGGCCTATTTCCTGGTTGCGCACCATGAAGCAAGCGGCCAGGGTGAGCCCCGCGCAGAAAAAAGGAACGAACAGGATCAGCAGGACCAGGAGCAGGACGAACAGCTGCCTGCGGTCCCAGATAAGCTGGGCAGGTTCAAAAGGAAGGCGGTTGACCAGGCTGTAGGCAACCAGCAAGGCCAGGGAAAACAAGGCAGAACCTGACTGGAGCAGCCCTGTCAGGGCTTGTCGGGCCAAGCCGGGCCGGGTACGCAGAAAAGCGCCGGCCGCACCGTATCCCAACAAGGCCAGGGTGATCGCCAGAACGGCAAAAGCATGGCCGACAGACACGGCAAACAACCGGGTCAGAACCACTTCGAAACCAAGGCTGGCGGCAGACAGGAAGAAAATACCCGGCCAGAAAAACAAGGGTCGTTTTAGGTCTGAAGTCGTCATGTCGCGTCTCCAGAATCACCAGACCGATAAACGTTCTGATTTCATGATACAAACGACGGCGGGAAAACGCAAACAGCAAAAAAAAGCCGCGGCGCGAGCCGCGGCCTGGTGTGTCGTTCAAGACAAGGTCAGTCCTGGATGCCGGGGATCTTGGGCAGGTTCGCAAAGCCCGTCTCGAGGTCGGCGTCGGTCGGGATGTAGTCGACCATGTTGCCTTCCCTGTACTGCGTGTAGGCGGTCAGGTCGAAATAGCCGGTGCCGGACAAGCCAAAGAGGATCGTCTTGGCCTCGCCGCTCTCCTTGCATTTCAGGGCCTCATCGATCGCGACCCGGATGGCGTGGGCCGATTCCGGTGCGGGCAGGATCGTTTCGGTCTTGGCGAACAAGGTCGCCGCGTCGAACACGCTCGTCTGGGTCACCGCCCGGGCCTCATCCAGGTAGCCGTCGTGGTAGAGCTTGCTCATGATCGGCGACATGCCGTGGTAGCGCAGGCCGCCGGCATGGATCGCGGACGGCTTGAAGTCCGAACCCAGCGTGTACATGCGCGCCAGCGGTGTGATACGGCCTGTGTCGCAGAAGTCGTAGGCATAGCGGCCGCGGGTCAGCGAGGGGCAGGAGGCCGGTTCGACCGCAATGAAATACGGATTGGCCTTGCCCAGCAGCTTGTCACCCATGAAGGAGCTCATCAGGCCGCCCAGGTTGGAACCGCCGCCGGCGCAGCCGATCACGATGTCGGGGTATTCGTCGATCTTTTCCATGGCGATTTTGCTTTCCATACCGATGACCGACTGGTGCAGCAGGACCTGGTTCAGGACCGAACCCAGGACATAGCGCGTATCGGGTGTTTTAAGCGCCCGCTCGATGGCTTCCGAGATGGCGGTGCCCAGGCTGCCGGTTGACTCCGGATCCTTGGCCAGCATCTGCTTGCCGATCTCCGTCTGGTCGCTGGGGCTGGGGATGATGTTGGCGCCGAAGGTTTCCATGACGGCTTTGCGGTAGGGCTTTTGCTGGTAGGACACCTTGACCATGAAGACCGTCAGGTCGAGGTTGAAATGCGAACAGGCCATGGCCAGGGCGGTGCCCCACTGGCCGGCGCCGGTCTCGGTCGTCAAGCCGGTCATGCCCTGTTTCTTGGCGTAATAGGCCTGGGCGACAGCCGTGTTCAGCTTGTGGCTGCCGGAGGTGTTGTTGCCTTCGAACTTGTAGTAGATTCTGGCCGGCGTACCCAATGCCTTTTCCAGCTGGTAGGCGCGGATCAGGGGAGAGGGGCGGTAGATCTTGTAGAATTCGACGATCTCGTCCGGGATGTCGATGAAGCGGTG
>JAAYJD010000200.1 GCA_012523135.1 Clostridiaceae bacterium | reverse complement strand
GATGAACGCAAATCCTGAACCAGGCTATCCTGGGCCGATTCCAGCTCGTCGTGTTCCGGGTATTCCAGGATCAGCTCGACGCGGGCCAGCAGCGGGTAAAGGGACTGCGCCTCCCGCCGCACCAGTTCCGACAGGCGTCCGTTCAGCTGGGCGGCGGCGTTGCGGGCACTGCGGGCGGCGTCGGCGGAGATCAGGTCCATGACCGCCTCCGCCTGAGCCAGGTCCAGCTTGCCGTTAAGAAACGCCCGGCGGGTGAATTCGCCGGGTTGGGCGGCACGGGCCCCCTGACGCAGCAGGAGGTCGAGGATGGCCTGCTTGACCGCCGGGCCGCCGTGGCAGGAAATCTCGATGACCTCTTCGCCGGTATAGGAATGCGGCGCCGCAAAGCGGGTCAGAACCACCTGATCGATCAAGGTCTGGCTGTCCGGATCGATCAGCTGGCCGAAGGCACAGGTATATCCGGCCATCTGCGAAGGTTTGGCAAAGCGCGCCCCCGCAGGCCGGAACAGCGGGTCGGCCAACAGACCGGCACCGTTGCCGGACATGCGGATGACAGCCAGCCCGCTGACACCCGGCGGGGTCGCGGCTGCGACGCAGATGTCAGCGTCAGGGCCGGGCGGCAGTTGGTGCTGGTCCTTGTTTTCTGGCAAATCGGTCATGGTGGGCCTCGCTTTTTATCGCTGTACGGGTTCGGCAAAAAAGCAAAAGCGGTTCACAGGCTATCTGCCCGGGAACCGCAGGAATGCTGTCATGCTGCCGGGGCAGATCTGCCTCTTACATCTCCGACAGGGGGGCGATGATGATGTGACGCTCGGCGTCTTCGCCTTCGCTGTAGGTGGTCACGCCGGGGTAGCCCTGCAGGGCTGAATGGATGATGCGCCGTTCCGCCGGATTCATCGGTTCGAGGCTGATTTTCTGGCCGCTGCCGCTGACCCGGGCAGCGGTCCGCTCGGCCAGGCCGATCAGGCTGGTCTCACGGCGCCGGCGGTAGCCGGCGATATCGACGACAACCCGAAGGTGGCTTTCGCTTTGTTTGTTGGCCACCAGCGAAGCCAGGTACTGGATCGCTTCCAGGGTCTCCCCGCGTCGCCCGATCGCAGCGCCGCAATCCCGGCCGCTGACATCGATATGCAGCGTGTCTTCCTCCCGGAACGAACTGATCTGGCCATGAATGCCGATCCCGGCCATGATGTTGGCCACGTAGGAAACGGTTTCAGCTTCTTCAGGGGTTTCCGGATCTCCGGCATAGGTTTCGTCATCGCCGTAATAGACTTCGTCTGCAGGTTCTTGTTCTTCCGGGTCAGCAGGGAAGTCATCTTCCGGTACCAGGGCGGGATCATCTTCAGCCGTCACGCGCACCTTGGCCGGGCGACGCCCCAGGCCGAGCAGACCGCTCTCCCCTTCATCCAGGACTTCCACCACGACATCGTCGTCGGTCAGACCAAGCTCATCCAGCGCATCCTGGATCGCCTGCTGAACGGTCTTCGCTGTTTTCTCGATTGATACAGGCATGGCTACTACCTCCTTGACCGTCTGGCCGGGGCTCAGGCCCGGGCTGCTTCGGTCTTGATTTTCGTTTCGCTCTCCAGCTGCGCCTTTTCGATCCGCTTGGTGAAGAAATAGTAAATGTAGACGGATTGGGCGATCATCATGATGTTGCCGATGATCCAGTAAAGGCCCATGGACGCAGGCATGGAAAAGGTCGTCACCAGCATGAAGACCGGCATGATGTAGTTCATGGTCTTCATCATGGATTCGGACTTGTCATCCGGTGTTTGGCCGGCACGCGCCGGGTTCATGCGTTCACGTTCTTTGTCTTCCTGTTTCTGCTTGCGGTTCGGCGTGGTCAGCCGGGTGATACGCATTTGAATCAGGGTGGTTCCGACAACAACCAGCGGGATAATCAGGAGCGGCAGATAGGCCTGCCAGGTATCGGCTCCGAACAGGACGGACGGGTTGTAGCTGGGCCTGAGGCTCAGGTCCAGGCCCAGGAAGCGCAGATTGATCAACTGGTCCATGCGCAGGTACCCCTTCTGGATGACATCGGCCAGGGCGCCGGCATTGCTGTTCAGGTTGTCGATCAAGGGCATGTTGTCCATGGCGGCGCGGTTGGTTTCCATCTCGGTCAGAAGCGGCGCACCGTTGCGGGTCAAACCGGCCAGATAGGATGCAATCGACTGGATCTGTTCCGTCGTGACCCCCATCAGGTGAACCAGCGGCGCCTGGATGATCCGGAAAATCGGCCAGATGATGATCAATTGCAGGATGGCCGGCAGGCAGCCCGAAAGCGGCGATGCGCCGTGCTTTTTATAAAGCTCCATCTGCAGCTGGCTCTGCTTCTGCTTGTCATTGGGGTAAAGGCGCTGTATTTCGGCAATCTCGCCTTGGAGCGATTTCTGTTTGAGGGTGCTTTTCTGCTGGTTGATACCCAAGGGGATCATCAGGCCGCGCAGGATCACCGTGAAGAGGATGATGACAATGCCAAAATTCCCCGTCAGGTCATACAGGAACCGCATCACCCAGCCAAACAGCTTATAAAGCGGATCCAGCAAGCTGAATGCCGCGATCTGAATGGACAAAAAATCCATACGCGTTGACTCCTATCTATCCATAGCTGACCGGCGCTGGGGCACCGGGTCATAGCCGCCCCGGCTGAACGGGTTGCAGCGCAGGATGCGCCACAGGGCCAGGCAGCTGCCTTTACATACACCGAATCGCTCGATCGCCTCGATGGCGTACTGCGAACAGGTGGGCGAATACTTGCAGTTGGTACCGAGCGCCGGCGACAAATGGCGCTGGTAGCCGCGAATCAGCCGGATCATCAGGTTCTTCATTGCGGTCTGATCTGCGACTCGACCGTCGTCTGCTTGTCGTCAGGACGCTGGTCGAGCAGGCCGGCCCGCTTTAACAGGCGGAGCAGTTCAGGCTGGACCCGGCCCAGGTCAGGCGCGTCGCTGGTATCGCGTCCAACCAGGACCATGTCAAAGCCGTGTTTCACATCACGTTCGACCAGGCGGTAGCTTTCGCGCAGCAACCGCTTCATGCGGTTGCGCTGGACACTGCCGCTGATTTTCCGACTGGCGGTAACCCCCAGGCGCTTGAGCTGGCCGTGCCGCTTCAAATAATGCAGAACAACATACCGGCCGCTGATGAAGCGGCCTCTCTGGTACACCCGGGAAAACTCGTAATTCTTGCGCAGCGGGTCAGTCGTCAGCATTCCGGTCGGGTCCTTTCACAGCCGGCAGCCTGTCGAGCCGTTCGACTGAAAAAAGAAGACCACAGGACCTGCGGTCTTCAGGCACTCAGCTTTTTGCGGCCTCTCAGCCTGCGTCGCTTTAAAATATCACGGCCTGAAGCGGTCCGCATGCGCTTCATGAAGCCATGCTCCCTTTTCCGCTGCCGCTTCTTGGGCTGAAATGTCATTTTCATATCTAAAACACCTCCATTAGTATGCAAACATTAGCGTTAAGATTATACAAGGCGGATTAACCATATGTCAACCGTTGGAAAATCGGCCAATTTGGCCTTTTTGGCCTGATCAGTGCGCTTTTTCGGATATCGGGATTGTTTCGGTTCCCTGCGAGTCCGCCAGCACGCTGCGGATACGCGCAAGGCTCGCCTCCAGCTCAGCCGGGACCGACTGGTAGGCCTTCGGGTCGCCGATGGCCTCGAGCACAGGTACGATCAGGTGCTGCAATCCGGAACCTTTTGCGACGCGGCTGACATAAGTCGGCACGTATTCGGCCGCGGCGACAGACACGCGGCCATCGGTCCGCTCGAGCCGGATCCGGGCTACGATCGCATCCTGGGCATAGCCCTTGGTGTTGTGGGTGGTATACTCCATGTTGTGCAGAATATTGCTGATCGAATAGAAGACCAGGGTCTGGCCGATGCCGTCCGCGGACTGCAGCACATCGATTTCCTGCAGCACGTGCGGGTGGTGGCCGATGATCAGCTCGATGCCTTCGTCAGCCAATCGCTGGGCCAGGTCGCGCTGGGAACGGCTGCTTCTGGTCTGGTATTCCTGGCCCCAGTGCAAAGACAGGCAGATCAGTTCAGCCCCTTCGCGGCGCAAGGCCGCAGCACGTTCCAGTAAAGCGGCCAGGTCGCGTTCGAACGCCTCCGGCCGGTCCGGATTAAACGAGTCGATCAGGGGATCGGCTCCAGCCGGCATGGGGATGCCGTTGAGCGCTTTTCGGGTCGGTGTCCCGATCGTTTCATAGGTATAGGCCAACAGACCGATCTTGAAGCCGCTGACATCCAGCACACAGTCGGAACGGCTGGTCTCGTCAGGCCGCGTACCGACCACAGTCAGCCCCGTGTCACGAAAGACGCTCGCCGTACGGATGACGCCCTGAAGCCCTTTGTCAATCGTGTGGTTGTTGGCCGTCCAGGCCACGTCAAAACCCGTATCCAGCAACGCGTCGGCAATCGCGTCCGGCGCGCAGAAGAACGGATAACCGCCATAGGGCGGACCTGCCAGCGTCCCCTCATAATTGGCCAGGGCCAGATCCGCCCCGGAGATGATCGGCCGGATGTACTGAAAAGCCGGCGTATAGTCATAGACAGGTTCCGGCTTGCTGGCAACCAGCCCCCCGTCTATAACCGACTGGTGCAAGATGACATCGCCGACGGCAACCAGCGAGATCGACCGGACCGGCTCCGGAGTCGGCGTGGCCGTCGGGCCGGCGGTGGTCGGTGCGAGCGTTGGCGCCGATGTGCCGGATGTCGCGGCCGGCGAAGGCTGGACCGAGGCAGTCGTGACGGCCGGGGCCGCACCGAACGGCAGATTGCCTGCCAACTGCAGGGCCAGCAGGACCAGGACCACCGCGAGGATCAGCAGCGGTGCGGCCAGTGAATAGGTGCGGCCCCGTTTGCGGGCTGTCCTTTTACCGGGTGTCATGGGTGGTCTCATGCGGTCACACCCCGTCCCTGATCTGTTGCGGACCGGCCGTCTGGCTGCGACAGACAAACAGGCGCACATCCGCCGGCAGACGCTGCCGCAGGCGGTCAGCCGCCTCGCGGCAGGCCTCTTCAGACGCGAACAGGCCAAAGACAGCAGGACCGCTGCCGCTCATCTGGGCCATTTCGGCGCCGCAGGCGAGCAAAGCGTCCTTAATCGTCGCCAACTGCGGCAGCAGGAACATCGAAACGGCTTCCAGCACATTGGCGGTCGAATCGGCCAGGGCTTTGAGATTACGGGTTTGCACGGCACGCAGGACAGCCGCGGTATCCGGACCCGGCTGGCAGCGGTTTTCCCGGTAAGCCGCGAAGACGTGCCGGGTCAGAAGCGGACTGGCCGGCGCGCAAAGCAGGACCGGCAGGCCTGGCCAGGCCGGCAGCGCGGTCAGACGCTCACCGATCCCTTCACATAAAACAGTGCCGCCATGCAGGCAAAATGGCACATCGGCTCCGACCTGGAGCGCCAGGCGATCGCGTTCGCCGGCCGTGACACGGCCCGGAAACAAAGCGTCCAGCGCAAGCAAAACGGCGGCGGCATCGCTGCTGCCCCCGCCCAGGCCGGCGGCGACGGGGATATGCTTCTCCAGGTCGATATGCAGCCCGATCCCTGTCCCCGGGCGCAGATCAAGATCAGCCGCATCACAAAACAAAGCGGCTGCTCTAAAGGCTGTATTGCGGCTGTCGCGCGGCAAATCGGTTTGCGTGCTGCGTACGCGGATCGCTTCAGCATGCTCGTTTTGTCTGAGAACGGTCAGGGTAACGCGGTCAGACAGGTCGATGCTTTGCATAACCGTGGCCAGCAGATGGTAACCGTCCGGACGCTGCCCGACGATATCCAAGGACAAATTAATTTTTGCCGGCGCCGAAAAAGTGACTTGTAACGGCACATCATCACCTGGACTGGTTTCGGTTGGCTTGGCCTGAGACGAACAAGCCGGTCAGTGGACCAATTCACACCGCTGGTCAACATCCGGTTCTATGGCGATTTCGACGACGCGGGTGAGGATATCTATATAACTAAATGAAACAGTTTCCTGGTATGCGGCATTTTTCTTGGCGCAGCGGACCGTAAACACGTTGGGGTAACAGCGATCCAGAATGCCTTCCTGGACAATGGTCCGCTTCCGGCCGCCATTGGACCTGAGCTTGACCCGTTTGCCTATGTAGGATTGCATCCCTCTCCTGCAGATATCCAGATCTGCTTTGACAATCATGTGAACGCCACCTCCGGCAACCAATTTCCCCCGTTCATAACTGACCCTCAGTTACGCCATTGTAACACTTTCACAAACTAAAGTCAAATGACGCATACAACAGATTGTGGTATAATTCAGCAGGAGACGCTAAATGTTGCGCCGTTATGCATCACGGCAGTCCGGCGTTTCTGACACGTTTAACAAGCGATCAGCACAACTCGAGGAGTAAATTATGCGATCTGATATCGAAATTGCCGCCGCGGCGGTCATGCGGCCGATCCGGGATGTCGCGCGCGACGCCGGTTTGCAAGATCATGAGTGGGAAGCCTACGGTCAGCACAAGGCCAAGGTCAACGACGCGGCGCTGCAGCGCCTGAGCGGCCAGCCGGACGGCAAGCTGGTTCTGGTTACCGCGATCAACCCGACGCCGGCAGGCGAAGGCAAGACCACCACGACCGTCGGCCTTGGCCAGGCGCTCTGCCAACTCGGCCACCGGGCGATCATCGCCCTGCGGGAACCGTCACTGGGCCCTGTTTTCGGCATCAAGGGCGGAGCGGCCGGCGGCGGCTTTTCCCAAGTTCTGCCCATGGAGGATATCAACCTGCATTTCACGGGCGACCTGCACGCGGTCGCAGCGGCCAACAACTTGCTGGCCGCGCTGCTCGACAATCACATTCAGCAGGGCAACCGCCTGAATATCGATCCGCGCCGGATTGTCTGGAAACGCTGCCTCGACATCAACGACCGCCAGCTGCGCCATATTGTGGTCGGTCTCGGCGGCAAAGCCAATGGGACGCCGCGCGAAGATGGCTTCAACATCACCGTGGCTTCTGAAATCATGGCGATTCTTTGCCTGGCGGAGAACCTCGGCGACCTCAAGCGCCGGCTCAAGGCCGTTGTGGTCGCCTGGACCTACCAGGACGAGCCGGTTACGGCGGACCAGCTGGGTGCCGCCGGTTCGCTGGCTGCCTTGCTCAAGGAGGCCATCAAGCCCAACCTGGTCCAGACGCTCGAGGGCACGCCGGCCTTGATTCATGGCGGTCCGTTCGCCAACATCGCGCATGGCTGCAACAGCGTCAGGGCCACCCGCCTGGGCCTGAAACTCGGCGATTTTCTGGTGACCGAAGCCGGTTTCGGTGCCGATCTCGGCGCTGAGAAGTTTTTCGATATCAAGTGCCGCGCGTCCGGCCTGGTCCCAGCAGCCGCCGTCATCGTGGCGACCGTGCGCGCGTTGAAATACAACGGCGGCACGGACAAGACCCGTTTCCACGAAGAAAACCTGGCGGCATTGGCCGCCGGGCTGCCCAACCTGGGCAAGCACGTCGAAAACCTGAACCGGTTTGCGGTCCCGTGTCTGGTCGCACTGAATCGCTTCCCGAGCGATACCGAGGCTGAAATCGCAGCGATCAGGCAATACTGCGCCCGTTCCGGGGTGCGTATGATCGTGTCCGATGTTTACACCCAGGGCGGTGCCGGCGGGCTCGAACTGGCCCGGGCCCTGGTCGATCTGACCGCCGGACAGCCGCCCGCCTTCCGGACACTTTATGCTGATTCGCTCAGCCTTGAAGAAAAAATCAGGACCATTGCGGTCGAAATCTACGGTGCCGACGGCATCAGCCTGGCACCGGCTGCCGCCAGGGAGTTGAGCCGCTTCGAGCAGCTTGGCTACGGCCAGCTGCCGATCTGCATGGCCAAGACGCAATACTCGTTGTCGGATGACCCCGGCAAACTGGGCCGGCCGAGCGGATTTACCATCACCGTGCGCGGGGTCAGCCTGTCTGCCGGTGCCGGTTTTGTCGTCGCACTGACCGGCGACATCATGACCATGCCGGGGTTGCCCAAGGTGCCCGCCGCGGAAAAGATCGACATCGATGACGAAGGCAACATCAGCGGCCTGTTTTAAGGCAGGCTCCAGGGGGAAACAACATGAAACGATCAGGGACACGCCGGTCCGATTCAGAACGGATCGATCTCACGGTCAGGGATTATGGCACCAGCCGCGGCATCGCTTCAGCCCGTCTGGTGCGCAAGCGCCGGATCAGGCGCCAGACCCGGCTGCTGGCCGGTCTGGTTCTCGTACTGTTGCTGACCGCGGGCGGAATCTGGCTGGTCAAGACCATATCCGGAAAGCCAGCCCCGACGACGGAGCCGTCCCAGCCAACCTCGGGTTCGACCACGACGGCGGGTGTGACCGTCACACCGAAACCGACCAGCACGCCCGCACCGTCCCCTGTTCCGACCACCACGCAGCCTCAGCTGACCGCCGTCGAGCGCCAGGTGCTTCTGGAGCAGGCCGGCGACGATGTCGTACGCTATCTCGAACAAGTCACGACCGGCCGGGTCGGCATCTATTTCCAAAACCTGGTTCAGGGCGAAAGCTGGTCGTACGACGACCAGATCCCCTTTGTCGCCGCCAGCTCCATCAAGTTAGGTCTCAACACCTATCTGTACAACCGGATCGCCGCTGGTGAGATCAGATTGGACGAACAACTCCGCTACGACAACCGATCCTACCCAACCGGTGACTACGAAGCCGGAACCGGAACGGTGCAGAACCTGCCAAACGGCACAGAACTGTCGGTCAGGGAAACCGCGAAGCTGTCCATCACGATCAGCGATAACTGTGCGACCAACATGATTATCCGCCGCTTGGGCGGCATTGACGCCATCAATCCCTGGCTGAACGAAATCAGCGGCATCGTGGATTATCGCCAGAAAGTCAGCTACACCAA
The DNA here is from genome assembly GCA_012523135.1 of Clostridiaceae bacterium. Lineage (GTDB taxonomy): Bacteria > Bacillota > Clostridia > Saccharofermentanales > UBA5734 > JAAYBY01. Next base: position 8,379 of record JAAYJD010000200.1, on the reverse strand, counting down.
TTATGCCGGGCAGAGCCAGAACGGGCGGCATCGGACCTGCGCCCGCGATTTGGGCCTGCAAGCCGTTCGGCTGTACGACCTGTGGCAGGAAAACCCGCAGGCCTATGCGCCCCTGATCGATGATCTCAGCCAGACTGAATTCGATTTTGGCATCATCAAGGGCTTGCCCGACGACCTTGTCGTCGCGCACAAGATCGGAACCAACGGCGCTTATGCGACAGAAAACGACGTGGGCATCATCTTTGCCGGGGAACCCTTCGTGCTCTGTGTGCTGACCGAGATGGCCAGCGCGGAGCGGGCCCGTAAAATACAAGCCGACATTGCCGCTATCCTGTATGAAAAGGTCTCCGGCTGGCCCTGGCCGTAAGTTCAGCCTAGCAGGGTGTGTTTGCCAAAGCCCTCACCGAGCACTTCGCGGGCTTCCTGGACAAAGACAAACGCGGCCGGATCCACATCCATGACTATTTTCTTGACGGCCGGAACCTGGCGGCGGGACAAGACGCATAAAAGCACCTTTTTGTCGATCCCGGTATACATGCCCTGCCCTCTCAGACCGGTTACCCCGCGTTCGAGTTCCTTGATAATGCGGGCGGCGATCTGGTCGCTCTTTTCTGAGATGATGTAGCAGGTACGGCAGTATTCGAAGCCTTCCAGCAGCACGTCAATACTTTTCGACGTGATGTACATGGCGATAAACGAGTAGAGCGCCAGCAAGAAGCCTGGTTCAGGCTGGTTGCGGTAGGCGATCGCCGAAGCCATAACGATCAGGGCGTCAAGCACCAGCAAAAACTGGCCGATGCTCAGAAAGGCCGCCTTTTTCTGGATCACCATCGCCAGAATGTCCGTGCCGCCCGTCGTATAACCACCCCGGAAAACCAGGCCCAGACCCACGCCATACACGACGCCGCCCACCAGGCAGAAGATCAGCGGGTCAGGCGCGCCATTGCTCAGGGGGCGGTTGAGATAGGTGTTGAAAAATTCGGTCATAGCCGGTGCGGTCAGGTCGATCATCGCGGAATAGGCCAGGGTTCCGACCAGGCTGCGCCAGACGAAGCGCAGATGGATCACGCGCCAGCCCAGCAGCAGCAGCGGGATGTTAAGCAAGCCGAAAAGCACACCGAAAGGCAAAAACTCACCTTGTCCGGTCAACTGGAAAATGATCGACACGATACCGGAGATACCGCCCATCGTCAGGCGGACCGGAACGTAAAAAATGTTAACAGCGACGGCCGACAACAGACTACCCGCCAACAGGTACGTGATGTCCCGTCCCCAGTCACGCCAGCCGCCTGGCGGCGGCAGCAGATGCTTGACTTGCTGCGCCAGCTTTCGCACTGACACAGGATCCGCCCCCATTCAGCCTATTTCCCGCCGGCCTTCCATCGCTCTGGCCAGCGTCACGTCATCTGCGTATTCCAGGTCACCGCCCATGGGTATGCCGTGAGCGATCCGCGTCGTCAGGATTCCAGCCGGTTTGAGCAGGCGCGCCAGGTAGAGCGCGGTTGCCTCGCCTTCCACCGTCGGGTTTGTTGCCAGGATGACTTCATGGACCGCATCGTCCTGACGCAGCCGGGCCAGCAGCTCGCGCAGGCGAATTTGGTCGGGCCCGACACCCTGCATCGGCGATATGGCGCCATGCAGCACGTGATAAAGGCCTTTATACTCGTGCATGCGCTCCATCGACGCGACATCGCGTGGATTCTCGACCACGCAAATCATGGTCCGGTCGCGTGCCGGGCTGGCGCAGATCTCGCAGGGGTCCTGATCGGTCAGGTTGCAGCAGACGGAACAGAGCCGGATGGTTTTTCTGGCGTCTAAAATAGCCTCAGCCAGCGCGGCGACTTGCTCTTCAGGCTGGCCCAGCAAATGAAAGGCCAGCCGCTGGGCCGACTTGCCGCCGATCCCGGGTAATTTGGCCAGTTCCGTGATCAGGCGGCCGATCGAGGGCGCATACCGGGCCATCAGGCGTCCTCCATGTGAACCGGAATACCCAAGGTCTGGGCGGTCTGGCGAATCTTATGCACCCAGTCGGCCGGACCGTCTGTCGGACAGGCAGCCGGTTCGCCTGTTTGCGTGAGCACCGGCTTGATGTTCCATGCCTGTCCGCTAACCTGCTGGACGATCTCGCGGATCACCTTAACGGCCGAAGCCTGGCTGACCTCCTGGTAATGAATCGACTCATCGGCAGCGAACACCAGTTGCAGCGTCTGGCCGCAAAGCTGAGGTTTGGCCGGCCGGCTGAACAGATACAAGGTCATCTGTCCGCTGGCCTGCAGCTGGCTGAGCGCCTGCTGCCAGACGGCAGCCAGGTCTGGATCCGGCTCGTTTGCCGCGACGGGGGCAGGTATCGGCTCGGGCTCGTCCGGTTGTTCCGGCGCGTCCGGTTCTGGTTCGACCGGCTCTTCGCTTTCAGGCGGCGGTTCCGGCAGGGGCGGTTCAGGGGTAACGGAGCGCGGAGCCTGGGCGGCTTCTTTTTTCGTCTCCGGCCCTTTTTCCGGACGGCTGTCCGGTCTGACCGCCTCAGTTTTTTTGACAGGCAAATGATCGGCACGTTCAGGCTGGACATCCATCAGGCGAATCAGGCCAATTTCCAGCGCGGTCCGTCCGTCTGCCGCCCAGCGCAAATCCGCCAGCAGTGCAGACAGTCCGCGGATCCAGGCGATCAGCTGGGTTCCGTCGACCCGTGACGCCAGGGCTTCCATTTCGGCACGCGCCTGCGTGTTCACCCGGACCAGCAAGTTCTCGCTGCCTTTCAGCTGGCAGACCAGCAAGTTGCGGAAATGTTGGGCAAGGTCCGAAACAAAGCGGGACAGGTCGCGCCCGGCCATCACCAGCTGATCAACCAGCTGGAGCAGTTCGGCGATGTTCGCGCTGAGCAGGACTTCGGCAACCTGCTGCAGAAACTGGTCGCGGACCACGCCGACCAGGCTGAGGACATTGTCGTGCGTAATCGGCGCCTCAAAGGCGCCGCGCGCCTGGTCGAGGATGCTGATGGCGTCGCGCAGTGCGCCGTCGGCCAGGGCGGCAACCGTCTGCAGGGCTTCGGCCGTGATGTCTATCTGATCCTGGGCGGCGATTTCGCTGAGACGGGCCACCATGCTGTCGACCGGGATGCGGCGGAACTCGTAACGCTGGCAGCGCGACAAGATCGTGGCCGGGATGCGGTGCGGTTCGGTGGTGGCCAGAATGAAAACGGCGTGCTGCGGCGGTTCTTCCAATGTTTTCAGCAGTGCGTTGAAGGCACCGGCCGACAGCATATGGACTTCGTCGATGATGTAGACCTTATAACGGGCCTGGGACGGCATGAAGACGATTTCGTCGCACAGACGGCGTATGTTGTCGACACTGTTGTTGGAAGCGGCATCCATTTCCAGGATGTCCATCAGGCTGCCGTCCAGGGCGCCGCGGCAGATCGCGCAGGTATTGCAGGGATTGCCGTGATCCGGTTCCAGACAGTTGATCGCGCGGGCCAGAATCTTGGCCATGGTGGTTTTTCCGGTCCCGCGGGTACCGCTAAAGAGGTAGGCATGCGCGATCTGGCCGCTGATCACGGCCTGCCGCAGCGCGTGAACCGCCTGCTTTTGCTCTACGATCTCATCGAATGTCTTCGGCCGCCATTCTCTGTAGAGAGCCAAATGTGCCATGCCGCGCCCCCCGATGTTTTTGCTCAAAAAATCGCCATGTCTGGCCTGCAACCGACGCAGGTTACCCTGCGGCACCTGCGGGTGGCCGCTTACCGCTGCTTCCTTCCGGACCTGACGGGGTTCACGGGCCGCATCGCACAGGACCAACGATCGGCTGCAGATCAGACACGGCGTTTCTTGCCTTGCCGTTATTATACCATACAGGCCGGGTGGTTGCCAGTCTGGCAGCCGCCCGCTGCTTTATCGCTGTCTGGCCCTATTTCAGCCAGATATGCAGGCTAAACAGGATAAACAGGAAGATGGCGGTCAGAAAAACCAGGCCGATGGCCAGGGCAGCCAGCACCGACTGGATCATCATATTGCGCGTTTCCCTGGCTGTCAGAGGCGGATTCTGGTGCGCCGCATCCGGCTGAGCGCCGCGTTTGGGCCGTCGCCGCCAGAAATCTGCGAACCGGGCGCTGCTTGGGGCCTCGATTCCGGACATGTCGGCTACGGTCCGGCCGTCATCGTCGTCGCGACGTGACGGATCAGCTGGTTTTTTCTGGTTCCTGGTCATAGAGGTGGCAGGCGACAAAATGGTCTGGCTCCAGTTCCCTCTGCAAGGGTTCTTCAACCTTGCAGCGATCCATGCAGTACGCGCAGCGGGTATGGAACTTGCAGCCCCGCGGCGGGTTGGCCGGCGACGGGATGGATCCCTCGAGCACGATCCGGTTCATCTTGGCACCGGGTTCCGGCACCGGGATGGCGCTGAACAGGGCCTGGGTGTAAGGATGGAGCGGATTGGCGAAAATATCCTTTTTGCTGCCATACTCGACCAGGTCGCCCAGATACATGACGCCGATCGTGCTGCTGATGTGCTCGACGACCGACAAGTCATGCGAGATAAACAGGTAGGTCAGATTAAACTGCTCCTGCAGATCCATCAGCAGGTTGATGATCTGGGCCTGAATGGAGACGTCCAGGGCGGACACCGGCTCGTCGCAGACAACGAACTCGGGGTTGAGCGCCAGGGCGCGGGCGATACAGATACGCTGGCGCTGGCCGCCGGAAAACTCGTGCGGATAGCGGTCCTTGTGGTAAGGCTGCAAGCCGCATTTGTTCATGATGTTGTCGATGTGGTCCTCAAATGCCTCGCTGGGCACCAGCTCATGCTCGCGTACCGCTTCGCTGATGATCTCGCCGACCGGCAGGCGCGGCGACAAGCTGGAGTACGGATCCTGGAAAATGATTTGCATCTTCGGCCGCAGATCGCGCATTTCTTTCGCGTTGTACTTGTGGATGTCCTGGCCGTTGAACAGAACCTGACCGCCCGATTTTTCGTACAGGCGCAGAATGGTGCGGCCAACCGTTGTCTTGCCGCAGCCTGATTCCCCGACCAGGCCCATGGTGGTCCCGCGCTTGATGTTGAACGTGACGCCGTCTACGGCTTTGACATAACCGACCACGCGCTGGAGCAAGCCGCTCTTGATCGGGAAGTATTTTTTGAGCTGAACAACTTCGAGGATGTTCTCTTCGTTGTGCACAATCGGGGTATAGTCGTCGACGATTCGTGTCGATTTAAATTTATCAGCCATCCTGGCGTTCCTCCTGGTCATCAGCATACAAGTAACAATGGGTCGAATGCGTCGGCGACAGGTTGTATTCATTCGGATACGGCCCGTCACAGCGCCCGAACCGTTTTTCACACCGGTCACGGAAATAGCAGTAGTCCGGCATGTTGATCGGGTTCGGCACCTTGCCTGGTATGCTGTACAGGCGCTCGACACGTTTGTTAACGGAGGGTTTGGAGGCCATCAGGCCGATGGTGTAGGGATGTGAGGGATGATTGAAAATCTCGTTTGCAGTCCCCTTCTCCACGATGCGGCCGGCGTACATGACCACGACGTAGTCGGCCATCTCGGCGATGACCCCGAGATCATGCGTGATCAGCATGATGCTGCTGTTAATTTTGTCTTTCAAATTGCGCAGCAGGTCGAGGATCTGGGCCTGGATGGTCACGTCCAGCGCGGTCGTCGGCTCGTCGGCGATGATCAGGCGCGGGCTGCAGGCCAGTGACATGGCGATCATGACGCGCTGGCGCATCCCGCCCGACAACTCGTGCGGGTACATCCGGTAAACGCCTTCGCAGTTGGCGATGCTGACCATTTCCAGCATCTCGATCGTCCGGGCCTTGATCTCTTCTTTGTCCATTTCCGGATTATGCAGCTTGATGATCTCGTCGACTTGGGTGCCGATCCGGAAAACCGGATTGAGGCTGGTCATCGGCTCCTGGAAAATCATCGAAATGTTGTTACCCCGGATCTTCTGCATCTTTTCACTGGGCATCTTGGCGATGTCGTAGACCTTGCTGCCAGTATCGAAGCGGATCGACCCGCTGACGATCTGGCCGATCGGCCGCTGCAGAATCTGCATCAGGGACAAGCTGGTCACGGATTTGCCGCAGCCGCTTTCACCGACGACACCGACTGTCTTGCCCAGCGGCACATCGAAGCTCACGCCGTCGACCGCCTTGACCGTGCCGGCGTCGGTGAAGAAATAAGTATGCAGATCGTCAAACTCGACGACATTGCCCGGTTTTTTCATTTCAGCCAGGTACTCTGATTCGGGAACATTCTTGCGGTTGTTGCGCTTTTCGAAGTGCCGCATCATCTTGCGGTTGTGGCGCGCGATGTTCAGCGACTGACTGGCCGACAGGTAATTGGCCCGTTTGATTTTCTTTTTCGAATCTTTTTTGTTAATCACACTGCTCACCTTATCGTTTCATTTTGGGGTCGAAAGCATCCCGCAGACCGTCGCCGATGAAATTGAACCCGAGGACGGTGATCAGGATACAGAAACCGGCCGGAATCCAGACAAACCAGTAGTTGGTCATGACATGGACATTGCTGACCGCGTTGATGATGTTACCCCAGGACGCAAAGGGAAACTTGACACCAAGGCCCAGAAAGCTGAGTGTCGACTCGGTCAGGATGATGCCGCCAAGGCTCATCGTCGAGATGACGATCAGCTGCGGGATGACATTGGGCACCAGGTGCTTGAAGATGCGCCGGTAGACCGACAATCCGGTTGCCTCGGCGGCCACCATGAACTCCTGTTCGCGCAAAGACAGGATCTGGCCGCGCACCAATCGGGCGATGCCGGGCCAGCCCAGCACACCCAGGATCAGCATGAGGTAGACCATGCGTATTTGCGGATCGATGCGCATGCCGTCCATGACCGCGCCGATGATGATGATGATCGGAATCGAGGGGATGGAGTTGAAGATATCGACGATACGCATCAGCAGGTTGTCGATCCACTTGCCGAAATAACCGGCGATACCGCCCAAAATGACCCCGATAAAGGTTTCGATCAGAACGACGATAAAGCCGATCATCAGGGATATCCGGCCGCCGTACATCAAACGGGTCATGATATCCATGCCGTTGGCGTCGGTACCCAGCCAGTGTTCCCGGGTCGGGAAGTCGTAGGCGCGGATCACGAGCGTATCCTCAACAGTCCGGATGATCCACTGGGTGTTGTCGCGCTCAATGGTGTACTGACGCGCCGCCTCGTCGCCCTGTGCAAAGCTAAATGTGGTCAGGCCGTCAGCAATGGCCTGTTTGACGGCGTCCTTGAATTCGATGGTCACCAGAACGTCGCTGTAGAGCGGCGATACGACATAGCGGGACAAGACCGCGACCAGAGTTTGCTCTGAGCCGTTTGTGCGATAGAGCTCAGCCGTGTCATCGGTGACCTTGAGCGCGTAGTTCAGGCCATCCGCGGAAAACGTCGCGTCCTGGCCCTGGCTGGCCGCCTTTTCCGCCTGGTAGCGGAATTCAAAACTGATCGGCGCGTCAGCGACGGCCAGGTCCATGATGTTGTAGGTGGCCAGTGCCAGCTGTTCGCTCTTGTAGGCGTAATAAATCTTGCGCTCGAGCATTATCTGGTAGGTAGCACCGCCGGCTGTGAACTGGTCGGCCTTGGTCTGAATGGCGCTGATAAAAGCGTCGTTGAAGTCAGACGGCAGCGACACGCCGGCAGCGGGGGAAATGTCGTATTGCTTCATGACGTTGATGGCTTGAGCAACGGTCATCAGGTTGGAGACAACATAGAGCTCATCGGAAATTGTCTCAACGGTATAGCGCTTGCCCTGTGCTTCGAAATCCGTCTGTTTGTTGTTGACAGCGAGGACAAACTGCGCACGCGCCGTCGAGGGAAAATCTTGCTCTCCGGCGATAACAAACTGGTAATCCTGATTTTGCGTCACGCCGGCATAGAGCTTGGACATGTCGACGTATTTCTTAAACGTTTCGCTTTCGCCATAAGGCATGATCCAGCCACCGACAAACGAGAAGGCGAACATGGCGGTGATAAACAGCACACCGATAATGGCCAGCCGGTTGCGGATAAAGCGGCGGAACACCAGCATTGCCGGCGACAGAACCTTGATGCGCTGTTCGTCGTCCAGCGCCATCGTTGTGCTGATATGCTGCCTGGTTTCATCCCCGGCAGGCGGCTTGCTATGTAAGTTTTTATTCATTTCACTCATGGTTGACTCCCTTCTCAGCTGACCCTGACACGTGGGTCGACGACCGCATACAAAATATCTGCGATCAAGGTGCCCATCAAGGTCAGTGCGGCCATAAAGACCAGGTAAAACATCGAGAAGGGAATATCACCGCTGACCATCGCCTGGTAGGACGTGTAGCCGATCCCAGGGATTTGGAACAGCGTTTCCGTGATCAGGGCGCCG
>JAAYJD010000199.1 GCA_012523135.1 Clostridiaceae bacterium | reverse complement strand
TCCTGGCGGGTCGTAACAACAATGGCGGCGGCATCATTGAGCCGACCTATATTCCGTATGCCCGGGACGGCATGGAGAAAGTCTACTACGCATCGAGCATCCGTTATCCCGGCCCGATCTACGGCGACAAGGGTGAGTCGATCACCATCGACGGGATCACCATTTACAGCGACAACCCGTTCTACTGGAACCTGCAGTCCCTGATCAATGAGAAAACCGCCTACGAGAGCGACAAGAACCCATTCAGCTCGCCGGCCGCCCTCGACCTTTTCCTCAGCATGATCGACGAGGAAATCCAGTATTACCTGGTTTTTGCCCAGCACATCACGACCTACCAGGACTACCGCATGGAACTGGCCTGGCGCGGCGTCGAGAGTCTCTATGACAAGTTCTTTTTCGAGCATAACGATGTGGATGCCAAGATTCTGGAAGAGGTCGCCATGTTCCGCAAGGGCGTCGATCCAGAAAGCTTCCGGCGCAAATACATCGACATCACGGCCACGGAACGGCTGATGGGCATCGACAAGGCCGACGAAGAAATAACCATGCTGCGCAACATCGTCGTCAACAACGATTTCCCGGAGTACATCGCCATGCGCATCGAGATGGCCAATACCGATATTGCCAACCTGGAGGAAAACATCGCCATCCAGCAAAAAGCGATCATCGAAAACCCCTCCCAGGAAGAGCAGCTCAACCAGATCATCGAGGACCTGCGCCGCCAGATCAACAACATCCAGACCAACACGATCCCGATCCTGGAATACCGCCTGGCGAAGAACATCATCCCCGGACTCAACATCTGGCAAAACAACGCCCTGAGCGATGTCGAGAACAGCCGCAACCAGCTGACCTATATGCGGATTATGACCGAAGAGGAATGGAACAACAGCCGCGGTTATTACGACAAGGAACAGGGGCAGTCCTACCAGGAATACGTCGCTTCCATGCAAAAGCAGATCGACGAGCTCAACAAGACGATCATCATCGCCCAGAAATCGCTCGACGCCGATCAGCCGGACATGAAGTATGTACCTGAAGGGGCCCGCAGCCGCACGGTGGAGTTCCTGTCCTACGGCTCGATTGTCGCCTTGTTCGGCGTGCTGCTGGGCGGCTGGCTGATCGCCAGCGAATATCAGCAGGGCACGATCCGTCTCCTGATGATCCGGCCCAAGACCCGCACCAAGATCCTCTTGTCCAAGTTCCTGGCTGCTTTGCTGGTCTGGCTGGCCGTCGACCTGATCGGCAGCCTGCTCAACCTGCTGACCAACGGCATCCTGTTCGGCTTTTCCGATTTTGCCTTCCCGAACTACACCGTCGCCGGTGAGATCGGCTTCGTTGCCTACTACCTGCCCAAACTGCTGGCCTGCATCCTGCCGATCCTGTTCGCCTTCGCGATCGCCTTCATGCTTTCGGTCCTGGTCAAGAACATCGCGATCTCGATCGCCGTCCCGATTGTCCTCTACATCGGCAGCATTATCGTGATGAACATCTTTGCCTACCAGGAGAACATGAACTGGATTGCCTATACGCCGCTGCCCTTCCTGCAGATGTCGTCCTTCTTCTCGCGCTACTCCAACATCCAGTACATCATCCAGCGCGGCGTCAACCTGAACCTGACGTTCGGGGTGCTGCAGCTGCTGGCACTGTCTGCCCTTTTTACCGGTATCGCCGTCTATGTATTTAAGAAGCGTGACATCGTCAACTAACGAGGAGCCTGGCATGGATGACAAAAACCCTTTCTTAGATTCCTACAAGAAAAAGCTCGACAACCAGAATGAACCGGCGCAGCCGCCCGCAGCGGATGCGCCGGCTGGCTTGTCCGAACAACCCAAGGCGCTGCGCTTCGAAGAGAAGCCAAGCTTTGTCGCACCGCCTCCAGTTGTCCTGAACAACCGGCCGAACCGCTCAAAAGCGATGCCGGTTATCATCGTTCTGGTCATCTTGGCGGTGCTGGCCGCTTTCCTGATCTGGCTGTTCAGCCGGGGAACGACAGCGGTCGACCTGACCGGCTGGGCCCTGACGGATGCTCAGCTCTGGGCAGGCGACAACAATGTCAACCTGCAGGTGGCTGAAGAATACAACGATGATCTTGAAGCCGGCCAGATCATTCGCCAGGACGTTTCACCGGGATCCAAGATCGAGAAGGGCGGCTTTCTCAAAATCACCGTTTCCCTCGGCCACGATCTCAATGTGACGCTGCCGCTGCCCGACCTTTTGGACATGACCATGCAGGAGGTCGAAGCCTGGGCCGCGGAAAACTTTATGACCAAGGTCCGCATCACGACCGAATACAGCGACACCGTGGTTTCCGGCCGGGTGATCCGTTACGAGATCAACGACGACACGGTCGTCGACGAGGTCAAGCGCAACACCCCGATCTACGTGATCGTATCCAAAGGGCCTGAACCGCTGACCGTCGACCTGATCGAGCTACCCAATTTCCGGGACTTGTCGGTTGCCCAGAGCCAGTTGTTCGCCAAGGACAACGACCTGGTGCTGCACATCATCGAGAAGTATGACGATTTCGCGCCCAACGGCACGATCATCGACCAGAGCATCGCGCCGGAAGAAGAAGTCGAACCCGGTACCCAGATCACCCTGACCGTCTCCAGGGGACGCAAGATCCTGGTCCCGGACTTTTCCGACTATTCGCGTGAGAAAGCCAATGCCATCGCCTCCGAACTGGGCATCGCCATGTCGGTCCGGGAGCGCTATTCCTCGCGCGAAAGCGGCGGCTTCATCTCCCAGAGCCTCGAAATCGGCTCCATCTACATAAGCGGCGACATCCTGGAGCTGGTCTACTCGCTCGGCAACAAGATCGTCCTGTCCAGTTTTGTCGGCCAGCCGCGCTCCGCGATCGAGTCCTGGGCCCAGAGCCTGAACGAACAGGGCGCCTCGATCCATATCAGCGTGACCAAGACTCAGAACAACGCGCCCCGCGACACGATCATCTACCAGGACAAGACCAACACCGTGATCGGGACCCGGACAACCATTTCGATCACCGTCTCCCTGGGCAAAATGGTCTCCGTTCCGGACCTGGTCGCCCCCGAGGGGTCTGTATACGGCCAGGCCATCACGCGGGAGACGGCTACGGCCGCCTGTGAAGCGGTTGGCCTGATCCCGATCTTCGTGGCCGAAAAGAAAAGCGGCCGTTTACCCGGCGAAATCTGGCACCAGAGTCTGGATCCGGGCCGGGAAGTCTATGAGGGAACCCAGATCACGCTCAAATACACCCCGGCCGATGTCACCGTGACGCTGCCCGATTTCCGGGGTTTGTCCGAAGAAGAAATCGTCGCGGCGGAGTACCTGAAGAAGCTGACCATCAGGTTCGTTCCGGCGGATTTTCCGGTTGAAGGCTATCCGGGCCTCGTCTACGAGCAGTCGATCCGGGCAGGGGAGACGGTCACAGCGGGAACCGCCATCACCTTGATGGTCGGCCCCTTGCCGGAACCCGAGCCGACCCCGGAGCCGACCCCGGAACCAACCCCGGAACCGACCCCGGAACCTTCCCCGGAAATCACGCCGGCCGACCCCGGGCCTTGACAGATCCTAGTTCATGCAGCAATCCGTCATGCGGCGCAGTTCCTGACGCCGCTTCTCCGTGCGCTCCGGGTCGATGCGGTAACGCGCCGCATCGGTCTGGACGATGAAGTCGCCAACCCGGGCCTGGTCAGGCAGCAAGTTGCGGGAAACGGAAAATGCCGTGCGGTCAAGCCGGATGATCAGCGCATCGTCGTCGGTTAGTTTTTCGATGAATCCTTCGTTTTTTACGGTTATATCCACGCTCTTCACCTCCATTTGCGAGGCACATGGGGTTACCCGTGAGGGTCCGATCTTCCACCTGCTTTAATTTTAGCATCTTTTTCGTATAATAGTACTCGTTAACCCTTGCAGATTGGAGCGATCACCATCACGACAACAGCCGAAAAGCCAAGCAGGACCCCGGTCGGCCGCCAACCGGTGCGCTGGTACCAGTATTTGAAATGGGGCGACTGGGTCCTCTACGCTTTGATCGGCCTGCTGGCGGCCGTCATGTTTGCTTTAGCGCCCGGCCGTCTCGCGTCACCGGGAACCGGTGCCGTGCTGGAGCGCGGCGGCGAGGTCATCCTGACCCTGTCTGCCGCCGATCTTGCCGCCAGTGGGTCGGCCGATGTTGTCTCCGGCGCTTACCACTACCATCTGGTCTACACGGATGGGCGGATCCGCTTTGCCGAAGCCGACTGCCCGGACAAAATTTGTGTCCGGACCGGCTGGATCAGCCGCCCGGGTCAGATCGCCGCCTGCGTGCCGGGCGACCTGATCCTGAAGCTGACCGGGACAGGCGACCCGGACCAGACCGACGACGTGGATGTGATCGTCCGATGAACCGTTCATCGCGCAACATCCGCCGCCTGACCCTGGATGCGCTGCTGGTCTCACTCGCGCTGGTCCTGTCGTTGGCGGAACGCTGGATCCCGCTCGAGCTGCTGGTGCCGGTGCCCGGCATCAAGCTGGGGCTGGCCAACATCGTGACCTTGTTTGCCGTCCTGCGCCTGCAGGGGTCCGACGCGTTCCTGATCGTCGTCACGCGCAGCCTGATCCTGGGTGCAATCAGCGGCCCGACAACCTTGCTTTTTTCCCTGGCCGGCGGGCTGCTGGCCCTGGCTCTCATGCTCCTTGCCGTGCGCGGTCACGAAAAGATATTTTCGGTCATCGGCATCAGCCTGGCCGGAGCCGCCGCCCACAATGTCGGCCAGGTCGCCGTCGCCAGCCTGGTGCTGCAGGAACCGCTCCTGCTGCTGACCTATCTGCCGCCGCTTTTACTGACCGGTCTGGTCACGGGCACCTTGACCGGGATTGCGGCATATCCGGTGGTCAAACGCTTCCGGCTGCCCGTGGAGCGCGCCGGATGAGGGGACCGTGGATCGCCATTTTGCTTTGCCTGGCCGCCTTCCTCGTCCTGGGCCTGGCCAATCCCTGGTTTGACACCGTCAACCTGGTGGTCCGGCGCTGGGTCAACCGCACCCGACGGCCGCAGCTTCGCTCCCTGATGATCCTGACCCACCATGCCAACGATATTCTGGCCCTGTCCGTGCAGCTGGTCGTGCTCAGCCTGCTGGCCGGTTTGCTTTTTCACGACTGGTACCGGGCGACCGTCCTGTCGGCCAGCGTCCTGATCCAGACCGCGGTGATCGGCGTCAGCAAGCAGCTGACGTCCGTCGACCGGCCGCCCCAGATCGCATCCCACATCCTGATGACCACGGGTTCCTATCCCAGCGGCCACAGTTCGGTCAGCCTCTCCTGCGCTTTCCTGATCCCCGCGGTGTTCCGTTCCTACCTTCCGCCGCCGCTGCTGGCTGTCCTGATGGGCTACCTGCTGGTCTCCGCCCTCCTGACCGCCTATGGCCGGCTCTACCTGGATGTCCACTGGCTGACCGATATCTTCGGCGGCTGGCTGCTGGCCGCGGCGACCGTCCTGATCAGCCGGATGCTGCTGGCCTAGGCCCGGATGCCGCCGCGGGCGGTTCCTGCTATAATGGGGGGAGACCGGGCCGCGCTTCTTTTTGTCGTGTGCCCGGCTGGAAGGGAAATGCTGCTGTGAATATCATCATGACAACCCTGTTCGGTATTGAAGCGGTGACCGCTGCCGAGCTGACCGAGCTTGGCTATGAGCGCGACCGGATCACGGTAACGGACGGCCAGGTCGTCCTCGATGCCGGCGAAAGCCTGGCCGACTGCGTCGCCGCCGTCGCCCGCCTGAACATCCATCTGGCGACCGCCGAGCGCGTTCTGCTGCAGCTGGCTTCCTTTCCCGCCGTGACATTCGAGGCGTTGTTCGACGCGACCCGCGCACTGCCCTGGGAAGACTTCATCCCCTACGGCTATGCTTTCCACATCAACGGCTACTCCCGGAAATCACGCCTGTTCGGGGTTCCGGCCTGCCAGAGCCTGATTAAGAAAGCCATCGTGGACCGGCTGCTGGAGGCCTGGCGGCTGCCTGCCGGCAGCCAGCTGCCGGAAAACAGCGCCAAAGGGCTGATCCGGATCCAGTTCTCGATCGTGGCAGACCACGTCACCTTGATGGGCGACACGACCGGCGACGGGCTGCACAAGCGCGGCTATCGCCCCCTGCAGCACGAGGCGCCGATCCGGGAGACCCTGGCTGCCGCCATCCTGCGCCTGGCCCGCTACTGGCCTGACGGCCCGGAAGCCCTGCTCGACCCGATGTGCGGATCCGGCACCTTCCTGATCGAAGCGGCGTTGCTGGCGGCCCGGCAGGCACCCGGCCTGAACCGCCCCTTTGCCGGCGAGCAGTGGCCCCTGATCGGCAAAGACGCCTTCGACAGCACCCGGCGGGCGGCACGCGCGGCGGTCGCCGCCGAGCCGGACAAACCCTGTATCTTTGGTTCAGACATTTCGGAACAGGCCGTGACAATCGCCCAGACCAACGCCCGGCGGGCAGGCGTTCAGGCCTGGATCCGCGTTCACCAGGCCGATGTGCAGGAAATCAAGGCTGCCGGCCTGCCCAAGCTGACCGGTTTTGAGCGGCACCTGGTTGTCTGCAACCCCCCCTATGGCGAACGGATGCTCGATCCCGACCAGGCGGAACGGCTCTACCGGACGTTGAGCAAGACCTTCCTGGAGCACGGCAAGCCCCGGCCGGGCATCCGTTTCTTCGTCCTGACACCCTTCGAGCGCTTCGAAACGCTGGCCGGCGCGCCGGCAGACAAGCGGCGCAAGCTCTACAACGGCATGATCAAGTGCACCCTGTACCAATATTTTCGCAAAAGGAGCCCAAACACGTGAAAGCGATCATCCTGGCGGCTGGCTACGCGACCCGCCTTTATCCCCTGACGCTCAATTGTGCCAAGCCGCTGCTGCCGGTCGGCTCGCGCCCCATGATCGACTACTTGATCGACCAGGCGGTGACACTGCCTGATCTCGACGAGATTTATGTCGTCAGCAACCATCGCTTTGCCGGCCAGTTTGAACAGTGGGCCGAACCGCGCCGCTTGACGCTGCCCGCTCACATGCATCTGCACGTGATCGACGACCAGACGACCCATGAAGACGACCGTCTGGGGGCCATCGGCGACATCCAGTACGTGATCCGGCACGACGATATCGATGACGATCTGCTGGTCATGGCCGGTGACAACCTGTTCACCTGGGCGCTGCTCGACGCCTGGCAGCATTTCCGGCAGCACAGCGAAGACATGATCCTGGCCCAGAGGCTGAACAACCCCGCAGACCGGCACCGCTTCGCCATCGCCCAGGTCAACGAGGCCGGACTGGTCGAACACCTCGAAGAAAAACCGGCCTGCCCCCGCAGCGATATCGGGGTCTATGCCATCTACTTTTATCGCCGGGACACGCTGCCGCTCATTGGCCGCTACCTAGAGGAAGGCAATAATCCGGATGCTCCCGGTCATTTTCCGACCTGGCTCTACCAGCAAAAACCGGTCCGCGTTTTTTTCTTTAACGGCACCTGCATCGACATCGGAACACCGGAGGCGTATGAAGATGTCATGACAACTTTTCCTGTGTCCGCGACAGACGGACAACAACCGGCAACCCCAAAGGCTGCCGATGGGCTGTGATGCTTTTGATTCAGGGGTTCAGGCTTAAGGGCAAAAGTGCGTTCGGTTTTAGCCCCTGACCCGTTCATAAAATGAAACACCGCAGCGGCAGGGGTTTCCAAAGCCAAAATCCGCCAAAGGCCTGTCCTGCAGTTATGCACAGAGTTATCCACATTATCCACAGGCTGATCTTGCCTTTTCGGCTCGAATACAGGCAGAAAAAACGGTTCACAGGAGGATAAGCCGATGAGAATGCAGCAGTTGACACAAAAAGCCCGCCAGGCCGCCGGTGCGCTGGCGCTGCTCGGGCTCGAGGAAAAAAACCAGGCCCTGCGCGCAATCCGGGCGGCACTGCTGGCGTCAGCCGATGCGATCGAGGCGGCAAACCAGGCCGATCTGGCACGCAGCCAGGCCGAAGGGCTGGCCGCGCCGCTGCAAAAGCGCCTCAAGTTCGACAGCAAAAAAATAGCCGAAGTCATTTCCGGGTTGGACAGCCTGCTGGGCTTGCCCGACCCGGTCGGACGCACCCTGCTGGCGACGCAACTGGACGACGGACTGGATTTGTATCGCGTCAGCTGCCCGATCGGGGTGATCGGCTTGATCTTTGAATCGCGCCCCGACGCCCTGGTCCAGATCTCGACGCTCGCCCTGAAAAGCGGCAACGCCGTCCTGCTCAAGGGCGGCTCCGAAGCGCTCGAAACCAACCGCGTCCTGGCGCGGGTGATCGGCGAAGCGGCCGCCAGCGCCGGCATGCCCGACGGCTGGATCACCCTGCTCGAGACGCGCCTGGATGTCCGTGAACTGCTGGACCAGGACGAGACCGTCGATTTGCTGATTCCGCGCGGTACCAACGAGTTCGTCCGCATGATTATGGACAACACGCGCATCCCGGTCATGGGCCATGCCGACGGTGTCTGCCACCTCTACCTGGACGCGGCCGCGGACCGGCAGATGGCGATCCGGCTGGCGGTCGACAGCAAAACCCAGTACGTGGCGGTCTGCAACGCGGCCGAAACCATCCTGGTGCACCGCTCGCTGGCCGGCGACTTCCTGGATGAGCTGGCCGGCGCCCTCAAGTCGGCCGGGGTTATCCTGCTGGGCTGCGCGGAGACCTGTGCCCGGCTGGGCTGCGAACTGGCCGGTAGCTGGCATACCGAATACCTTGACTACACAGCCGCCATCAAGATCGTCGACAGCCTCGACGACGCGATCGAGCACATCAACCGGTACGGATCGCACCACACCGACGCGATCGTGACCGCCGACCAGGCCGCGGCCAGCCGCTTCCTGCGCGCGGTCGATTCCGGCAATGTCTTCTGGAACTGTTCGACGCGCTTCAGCGACGGCTACCGCTACGGCTTCGGCGCCGAAGTCGGCAGCAGCACCAGCAAGCTGCACGCGCGTGGCCCGGTCGGGCTGGACGGCCTGGTCACCTACCAGTACCGCCTGCTGGG
>JAAYJD010000198.1 GCA_012523135.1 Clostridiaceae bacterium | reverse complement strand
TGAAAAAGAAGAAGTGGTTGAAAACATCGGTCGTTGCCGCGTCGCGGTTGTAAACCGAAAACGGAAAGCCCAGCCGCTGGATGAGGTAATTTTTGAACACGCCGTCGAGAAACCAGGCGGGCAGCGTACCGCGCATGCCCCGCTGGAGATCCTCAAGGCCGGCGCTGTTGAGCAGCACCAGACGACGAACCTGCTCCGGGGCCAGCAGGGCCATCTGCAAACAGACCTCCCCACCCATCGAGTGGCCGAGCACATCGTAGCGGTCATGACCGAGGTCAGCCATGAGGGCGATACAAAGGTGGGCCATCTGCGCTTTGCTGTAGGTCAGGTCCGGGTTCTTGTCAGATAGGCCGAATCCGATCTGGTCGACCGCGATCACCTGGCGATCGCGGGCCAGCTCCGGCATCAATAAGTTAAAGTCATATGACGAGCCCAGGAATCCATGGATCAGCAGCAACGGATCGCCGCTGTCACCGGCCTGGCGGAAAGCCAGCTGCGCGCCTTCGATCTCCCGGAAAGAAACACCAGCTGTCAGTTCCTCCCGGAGCGAGCGGTCGACGGCCGGTGCCGCGATCCAGTCGGTGATCGCGAACACCAGCAAGCCCAGCACCAGGATGATCACCCCGGGCAGCCACCAGCGTCTGAATTTGCGCTTCCTGATTGACATCGCTGGCTTCCTCCTGTCTTCCGATCTGGATACGCACGTCTTCTACAGGGGCATTATAGCATGCGGGGATTGGCAAGAGACAGCTGTTGGCTTGCCCCCATCTGGCAAGACGATTATGATGTAAGGGACTGTTAAGGAATTAGTTGCTCTTTTCTTTGAGAGATTGACGAGTCTGGTCAATCTCTCGGTGAACCTATAGAGCAACTTATTGATGAACAGTCCCTAAGTATCCCAAAACGCGAGGAGGTGACCGGCATGGCGGCTTTCCCTCAGGCCATCCGGCGGGTCTTGTCCGGCGGTGCCCGTTCGCTGACCCGTTTTTCTGCTTCAAGCGCTTGCGCCATCCTGATCGCGGTCATTGCGACCATCCGGATCTGGGACCAGGGGCCGGAACCGACTAAGCTGGTTGACAGCCTGCAGCTGGCCCTGCTTCTGGCCGGCGTGCTGGCCATGGCGCTGGCCTTGCTGGCAGCTCGCCGTCAGCATCGCACAGGCTGGCTGATCGGTACGAATTTGGCTGCCCTGGTCGTCGCCGCCGCGGGCTTTCTCTTGCTCTATCTGCCCTCAGGCGAGATCTCCATCCGCTCCGTCAGCTGGATCGCCGCCCTGACCTTGATCGCCTTTCTCTTTTTCCTGCTGCAGCTGTCCGCCAGAAACCAGCCGGTCGACTTCAACCTGGGCGCCTACATGACCCTCAAGGCGGCCGTGGTCGCGGCCGTCTACGCCCTGGTTCTGATCGCCGGACTGCTCTTTACCGCGTTTGCGGTCGAATCGCTCCTCTACCCAGCCATGGATGAAAAAATCTACCTGACGCTGGTTGTCTGGAGTCTTTTTGTCGGTTATGTCTTGTTCCTGGGCTATTTCCCCGACCTGAATAAAGGTCAGGCGGATCCGCAGCTGGCTGTGGCCTGCTCGCAGCCGCGCTTCATTTCGCTGCTGTTTGCCAACATCCTGATTCCCCTGACCGCGCTGCTGTCCCTGGTCCTGCTGATCTGGGCCCTGCAGGTGCTAATCGGCCGCCAGGAGGCCGCCTTCAGCCAGTTGTCGGTCATTTTCTCAGCTTACGTGTTCAGCGGCATCTTCCTGATGATTATGACCAGCCGAGACGATCGTCGGCTGACCGGGCTGTTCCATCGCATCTTCCCGGCAGCCGCGCTGCTTTTCCTGGCGTTCGAAGCCTATGCCTGGATTCGGGAGCTTCAGGCACACGGCCTGCAGACCGGAACCTATTTTGCGGCTCTGGTCTGGCTGTTTGCCGTTTCCAGCGCGGGCGTGCTGCTGGTCTTCACGGTTGAGCGGGCTCGGATGACAGCCTGGATCGCGGCCGGACTGGCCCTTTTGGCCGTGCTGCCCCTGTCCGGCTTTCTGGATGCCCCGGGGCTGGCCCAGACCGCCCGGCTCAAGTCGGCCCTGGTGCGCAACCAGATGTTCGTCGATGGCCGGATCGAGCCGGCCAGGCAATCGGTCAGTCCGGCTGACAAGGCGTTGATCTCGGATGCGGCCTTTTTCCTGCTCACCAGCGAAGGCTGGCGGGCAGACTGGTTTACCACGTCCCTGAACGCGACATCCGACTTCCAGCGCGTCTTCGGTTTTCCCTATACGAAAGATGACCAAGGCGAACCTCAGCCGGCCACAGGTTCGTTCAGCCTGCTGTTACCGGTCGGCACCTTGCCGGTCAGCGCATACGAGCAGGTCGCTTTCGTCGCCTTCAAACAGGAAGGGGAATCCCTGGCCGCCTTTACCAGGCAATCGGATCACTACAGGGTTGTCCTGAACCAGGCGCCGGATCGTTCGACGGCCCGCCTCCTGATCGAGAAAAACAGCCAGGTTGCCGCCGATGTCGATCTTGAGGTCTGGCTCGCTGAACTGGCCGGCCGCTATGCCGGAACCGACGGGCAGGCTGTTGTTTTCGACGACATGCTCGTCACCACGGTTGCAGGCGAGGTCAAGCTAACCGTCGTCTTTCAAAGCATCTACGTGGCATGGTCGGAGGCAAACCCAGCCGAAAGGACCTATATGCTCCAGCCGCTGGCTGTTTTCCTGGGTCCGGCAGATCCCTGATTTTGGGCATTCAGGCATCCAGACCGAGATTTTTGTAACTGACCTTGGCTACCGCGCTGGCATCTTCTTCGCCCAGCCCTTGCGCATGGCCGATCTTGAACAGGTTGATACCGGCGTCCAGCAGCAGGCTCGGCGCCTTGAGCTCATCGAAAAGCATCTTGAAGTAGGACAGATCCTTCAGGCAGTAATCGAGCAGAAATCCCCGGTCGAAGGTTTTACGGATGCACATCTTCGGCACGGTGTTCTGGTACATGCCGCAGTTGACCCCGCTGTCAGATATGATTTTAAACAGCGTGGCCACATCGCAGCCCATTTTTTCAGCCAGGGGAAAACACTCGGCATACAGCGCCTCGTACATGATCGCCAGGTAATTGCTGACCAGCTTGGCGATATTGCCCGAGCCCGCCTTGCCGATGTAATGGGATGCTTTGCTAAACGATTCGATCAGGGCTTTGTAATAGACGTAATCGTCCGGATCGCCGCCGACGTTGACGACCAAAGTCCCCTCTGCAGCCATGGCCGGTGTTCCGGTCAAAGGCGCGTCGAGATAACGCCCGCCCGCGGCCTTGAATCGCTCATGGATACGCTGGCTGGAAACCGGATAACTCGTGCTGATGTCGATCACGCCTTTCCCCAAGACACCCTGTGCCAGAAAACCTGCGGTCAGCGTTTCGACTTCCGGGTAGCCCGGCAGCGACAGGATCGTGACATCGGTTCCGGCAAACACCTCGTCGGGGCTTTGGGCGAGTTGTGCCCGGCCCTGGAAGGCCTGCATGGCGTCTGCCGCCAGATCGTAAACCACGACACCATAACCCTTGGCAATGATGTTCGAGCAGCAGCCGCTGCCCATTCTGCCCAGGCCGATAAAACCAACTTTCATCTCAATCCACTCCCTTCTTTTCCTCTCGTTGCCGATCCCTGACCCGCAGCCGTCTGTCCCCCTTGATTATACACCGGGAGAAATTTTAAAAATGTCTTGCCAGAGGCAGAAAAATAAGCTAATATGATGTGGCGTCGCCAAGACGTCTCATATCGATTGTAAACAGGATAGCCAGAAAGGAGGTCGCGATGATGAATCATTTGTTTAACGGGGTTAACAACGAAGCACAACTTGACAACAGAAGCGTCACATTCATGACAGCGGCCACCGGATCCGGCCAAGCAGCCACCCTGATCTGATCGAACACCTGCTGACCCAATTCCAGCCATCACTGCCATGAAACGGCCACCAGGACCGGTTCTATTCATTTGTTCGCCTGCCGGCACACGCGGAACAAAACCAGGCAGATTTGCGTCTTGATGGCATGACAACCGGAGGAATGTATGAATAAAATAACGCTTATGCTGCGTTTCCTTAAAGGAAACCGGCTCACATACCTTGGCGCGCTGCTGGCCGTCATGGGCAACGTCGCCCTGGCGACTGCGGTGCCGATGGTCATTCGCGTCACCCTGGACAGCATCCTGGGCGACCTGCCGCTCGACCTGCCAAATTACCTGATCCGGCCGGTCGAGCAGATCGGCGGCGTCGTCTTTATCCGCCAGAACCTGTGGGTGCTCCTGATCGTCCTGCTCGGGATGACCCTGGTCCAGGGCCTGATGCAATTCACCCGGGCCAAGCTGGCTTCCATAACAGGTGAAAGCTCGGCCAAGCGCATGCGCGACCGGGTCTACCTGCATGTCCTGCGCCAGCCCTATAATTACCATGTCAAGTCGCAGACCGGTGACATCATCCAACGCTGCACGTCCGACATCGAGACCACCCAGCACTTCGTCGCCAACCGTTCCGTAGAAGCGATCTCGATCATATTCCAGGTCCTGGTGGTCCTGGGCATCATGCTGTCATTGAATATCCCCTTCACGGTGGTCTCGGTGATGCTGATCCCCTTGATCCTGATCCTGACGGTGCGCTTTTTCCGCTCGATGATGACCCTCTTCCTGGAGACAGACGAATCCGAAGGCGTGATGTCGTCGACGCTGCAGGAGAACCTGAGCGGCGTGCGCGTGGTCAAGGCGTTTGCCGCCCAGCAGTTTGAGATGGCTAAGTTCGATGAGAGCAGCCGCACCTACCGGGACAACATCCTGAAAATTACCCGCCTGATGGCCGATTTCTGGTCGAAGTCAGACTTTCTCTGCATGCTCCAGGTGGTGATCGTCGTCCTGACGGGCACCTTCCTGACCGCAACCGGACGCATTTCGCTGGGTGTCATGGTCGCCTTCGTCACGTATTCCGGCATGCTGATCTGGCCGATCCGCGGGCTCGGCCAGATGATGGGCTTCATGGGGCAGGCGTTCGTTGCGCTGACCCGCGTCCAGGAGATCCTGGACCATGTCCAGGAGGATTACAGCAGCGGCGAGAACGGCTTGCCCATCCAGGGCGCGATCGCGTTCAAGGATGTCCGCTTCGGCTACAACAGCGGCAAGTGGGTCCTGGACAAGGTCAACTTTGATGTTCCCGCCGGTTCGACAACCGCTATTCTGGGCGCGACAGGTTCCGGCAAGAGTTCGCTGGTCCATCTGCTGCTCAGGCTCTACGATTACCAGGAGGGCTCGGTCACCATCGACGGCACCGAACTGTCCTCCATCAGCCGCAACTGGATCCGCAGCCATGTCGGCATCGTGCTGCAGGAGCCGTTCCTGTTCTCGCGCACGATCCGGGAAAACATCCGGGTCGGACGCCCGGGCGCGGCCGATCCGGACATCGAGGCCGCCGCGCGCATCGCCTGTGTCGACGAGGCGATCGGCGAGTTTGAAGAAGGCTACGAAACCGTTGTGGGCGAGCGCGGCGTCACCCTCTCCGGCGGCCAGCGCCAGCGTGTCGCGATTGCCCGGACCGTGCTGCGCGATGTGCCGATCCTGATTTTTGACGACTCGCTGTCTGCCGTGGACACGGAGACCGACGCATCCATCCGGGCAGCCCTGAAGGCGCGGCGCACCGGAACGACAACCCTGATCATATCCCACCGCATCACGACGCTGGCTGAAGCCGACCAGATCCTGGTTCTCGACCAGGGCCGGATCGTCCAGCGCGGGACCCATGACGAACTGATCCGCCAGGAAGGCCATTACAAACAGATTTGGGCCATCCAAAGCAATATGGAAGACATTGCCTGAACCTGTCGTGTCAGCACGTGTGTTTCAAAAAGAAAGTCGCAGGTAACCAAGATGAATCTGCAAGAACAAGAATACAGCAAGCGGCTGGACCTGAATGTCTGGAAGCGCTTGCTCCAGTTCGCCCGGCCTTACCGGCGCCAGCTCATCATCCTGATCGGTCAGATGTTTCTGCTCGGCCTGGTCGACGCCGTCATGCCGCTGTTCAACCGCTACGCGATCGACAAGATCGCCCTGACCGGCCGGCTGGAGCGCCTGATCCCGTTCGGCCTGATCGCCCTGGTGGTCATCGTGCTGCAGGCGCTGAATGTCCGCCTGATGATCCTCTACGCCGGCCGGCTGGAGTGCTTCATCCCTTACGATATCCGCAAGGCGGCTTTCGCCAAGCTCCAGACCATGCCGCTGGCCTACTATGACCAGACGCCGGTCGGCTGGCTGCTGGCCCGGCTGACCTCGGACAGCCGCCGGCTCGGCGAGACCTTGTCCTGGAACGTGATCGACCTGTTCTGGTCGCTGGCCATGATGATCCTGATGATGGTCTTCATGCTGCTGCTCAACGTCAAGCTGGCCCTGATGGTCCTGGTGACCGTGCCGATCCTGGTCGCGGTCAGCATCCTGTTCCAGAAACGGATTATTTTCAATTTCCGCAAGGTACGCAAGTTCAATTCCCACGTGACGGCCGGCTTCAACGAAGGCATTACGGGTGCCAAGACGATCAAATCCTTGTCGATCGAGGACGCGATGCACCGCGAGTTCCAGGAGACCACCGGAACCATGCGCAACTTCGCCGTGCGCGCGGCAACCGTCTCGGCGGTCTACACCCCGATCGTCCTGCTGCTGGGCGCCATCGCCACCGGCCTGGTCCTCTGGCGCGGCGGCATCCAAGTTGAGACCGGCCTGCCCGGCAGCATCGGCTACGGCACCATGGTGGCCTTCATATCCTACGCCGTCCAGTTCTTCGACCCGGTCAAGCAGTTCGCCCGCGTATTCACGGAGCTCAACTACGCCCAGGCCTCGGCCGAGCGCGTCATGTCCGTCATCGACATGGAAGCCGGCATCCGCGACAACGAGCTGGTCGAGCAAACCTACGGTGACATGCTCAATTCCAACCGCGAGCAGTGGCCGGATTTTGCCGGCAACATCACCTTCGAGGACGTGACCTTCCGTTATAAGGACGGCGAGAACATCCTCGAGCATTTCAATCTGACGGTCAGGGCCGGGGAAAAAATCGCCATCGTCGGCGAGACCGGTTCAGGCAAAACGACCCTGGTCAACCTGGCCTGCCGCTTCTACGAGCCGACCGAAGGCCGCATCCTGGTCGACGGCGTCGACTATCGCGAACGCCCCCTGCTCTGGATGTACGCCAACCTGGGCTATGTCCTGCAGGAACCGCACCTGTTCAGCGGCTCGGTCCGGGACAACATCGCCTACGGCCGCCAGGAGGTCAGCGACGAGATGATCGAAAAAGCGGCCCGCATCGTCAATGCCCACGACTTCATCATGGCCATGGACAAAGGCTACGCCAGCGAAGTCGGCGAACGCGGCAGCCGGCTGTCGACCGGTCAGAAGCAATTGATCTCGTTTGCCCGGGCGATCCTGTCGGATCCGGGGATGTTCGTCCTGGACGAGGCAACCTCTTCGGTGGATACGGAAACCGAGCAGCTGATCCACCAGGCCATGCAGAACGCCCTGCGCGGCCGCACCAGCTTTATCATCGCCCACCGCCTGTCGACGATCCGCTCCGCCGACCGCATCCTGGTCATTGACAAGGGCAAGATCGTCGAAGAAGGCAACCAGCGCGAGCTGCTGCAGCTCAAAGGCGTCTACTGGCGCTTGTATACCAACCAGTTCATGCGCGAGCAGATGCGCTTAACGCAAGATCCCCAGACGGACAGCGAGGTCGGCGCCGCCGTCTAACAGCGGCTCCGCCCGGCGCAGCCAGTCACCCAGGGCCGGCGGCCAGACACGGCTGCCGGCCTTCATGCTGGCTTTGAGTTGCTCGGCGTTGCGCGGCCCGATGATCGGAAAGACCGGAAAAGGCTGGGCCAGCAAGTAGCCCAGCACCAGTTCGTCCAAAGTCAGGCCGCTCTGGCCGGCAAGGATCGAAATCAGCTCGAAGCGTCGGTCGTTGATCGCGTTGTCATAGCGGCGCCGCAAGCCGTCCGGCATGCCGGCCTTGCCGCTATCACGCAGCTTTTGGAAATAGCCGCTGGCCTGGGCCGTGTAGGGAACCGCCGCCAGCTCAGCCTGCTGGTGCAGCGCCCAGGCCGTGTCATCCATGCCGACCAGGGTCGGATCGGTGATGCCCTGGGGGTTGGCTTCGGCCAGGCTCCAGCGCGGCTGGTTGGCCGCAAAGCCCTGCCAGCCTTCCTGGTCCGCCGCCTGGCGGGCTGCCAGGATGCGTTCCGGCCGCCAGTTGGAACACCCGTAGTGGCGGATCTTGCCCTGGCGGACAAACGATTCCAGCACATCCAGTATTGCGCCAGCCGGAAGATCCGGATCGTCACGATGCAGCCAGTACAGGTCGATCCAATCGGTCTGCAACGACCTCAAACTTTCATCCAGGTCTTGCTGGAGCGATTGACGGTCCAGACGCGAAACCGTCATGGACGCCAGGTGGGGATGGCCGCCCTTGGTCGCCAGAACCACCTGGTTACGCACATTCCTGGTTTTGAGCCACGCGCCGATGTACTGTTCGCTGACGTTGGTCGCTTCGGGCAGCCATTTGCCGTAGATGTTGGCCGTGTCGATAAAATTGCCGCCCAGGTCGCGGTAAAGGTCCAGCTGTTCCATGGCAAAGCCGGCGCGGTCGCTGTGCGTGACCGCACCGCCGCCAAAGCAGATCACGCTGGCGTCAAGTTCCGTCCGGGGAATGGTCCGGGTCAGCATAGGCAGCCTCTTTCGGTTTCAGTCAGCGGCGCTCAGGCCGGCTGGATGCGGATGGTGACTATCTCGTAAGGCTTGATCTCGAACGTCAGATGACTTCTGTCCGCAGCCAGTTCCAGCGGGTGCAGCGGGCGCTCGAGCAAGTCACAGCACGCGGCCGACGCGAGCGGCTGGGCAAAGGTCAGCGTCACCGGGCCGCGCCGGTTGGTGTACTCGAACAAGCGCAGGATCAGGCCGTCTTCGTCATCGGCCCGCTTGACGGTTTCGAGCATGACATGGTCAAACGCGTCCACCTGGACCAGGGACAGGTGGCGCGGCGCCGGGCCGGTCTGCGGGGCGATCAGGCGGGCGTAAAGCGGCAGGTTCAGGTTGTAGGCCTGCTGCATCGTGTTGGCCTGACGCCAGCCGCCCAGATGCGGGTACAACGCGTAGGTCATCCAGTGCTGCTCGCGGTCGGCATGGGGGTTGGGCGCCATGCCGCTTTTCAGCAGGGTCAGGCGCATGACGCCATCGCGGATATCGTGGCCGTATTTGCAGTCATTAAGCAAACTGACGCCATATCCCTCTTCGGACAGGTCGGCCCACTTCTGGGCGCAGACCTCGAAACGCGCCCAGTCCCAGGACGTGTTCCAGTGGGTCGGCCGGGTCACGTTACCGAACTGGATGTCATAAGTCGCGCTGTCGGCGTGGATCTCGACCGGGAATTCCGCCTTGAGCAGCAGTTCGTCTTCCTTCCAGTCGATAAATGTCTCGAACTCGATGCGGGGCAGCTGGTCGTACAGGTAGATCGTCTGCACGATCGTAGAATCCAAAAACGGCCGGGTCAGGCGCAGGGCGGCGCGGACAGGTCCGGTCTCCACGACCTCGGCTGCCGCCAGGTTGTCCACGACCCAGCTCTTCTGCTGGTAATAGATGTCGATGTCCCAGTTCTGGTGCGCCATCGGCTTGTCTTCGAACACGCGCAGCACATTGCCCTTGCTGCCATCCTTGAGGACCTCGCGGCGGGCGGCCTTGTCAAAGAGGCGGACAAAGTGGCCCTGCTCGTCCAGGTCGATGCTGTAGAAGCGGCTTTCCATGTGCCGCGCCGATACATCCAGCGTGGACAAGGCTGCCATGTCGGGCGTCTTGTCCTGCGAATCGTCTTCTGACGCCAGTAAACTGCAATAGCCCTTGGCCGGCACCGGCTGGCTGAGGAAAAGCAGGTCGCCGCCGCTGCGCTGGACCGCCAGGACCAGTTCATTGTTCATACAGGTCAGGCGCGGCAGCGGCCGGTCTTCCGGCCAGGGCAGGCGAACGAGTTCGCTGCGGTCGTAGCCGGCCGTGTTGAAGACCAGCACGGTTTCCTCGTCCGCCTGAACCTGGCCAGCCAGGCTGTCGATCGCCTGGTCTGCCAGTTCCCGGCCCCGGGCCAGCACGGCTTCGTACTGCTCGCGGGAGTCTTCGTAGACCGGTTCAATCGAGGATCCCGGCAGGATATCGTGGAACTGGTTGAGCAAGACCGTTTCCCAGGCCTGGCCGATGGCCTGGCCTGGATAATCATGACCGGCCCAGAGCCCTGCCGCGGCGGACAACGTCTCGACATCGTGGAGCAGCAGTTCGGACTTGCGGTTGTAGCGCTTATTGCGGCCCATCGAGGTGTAGGTACCGCGGTGGTATTCGAAATACAGCTCACCGACCCATTTTTTCAGCCAGGGGCTGTCCTTGGTGTCGGCTTCGAGCTTCTCGAAGAACGGCAGCGCCTTGTCGAGGACCACCTGCGGACAGCCCGGGATGCCCCGCGCCATGCGCTTGCCTGTTTCGAGCATGGCTTCGGTCGGTCCGCCGCCGCCGTCGCCGTAGCCGTAGGAAACCAGGACCTCGTTGTGGATCTGCTTGTCCTGGTAGCGTTTCCAGCCGCCCATGACCGGCCGCGGCTCGAGGATGCCGTTGTAGGTGCTGAAATGCGGCGTCGGGTTGTAGTTTTCCGACGTGGTCGTGATGAAGTGCGTTAAAATCTGCGAGCCGTCGATACCTTCCCAGAGAAACGAGTCAGCCGGGATCGGGTTATACTGGTTCCAGTTGATCTTGGTGGTCATGAAATACTTGACGCCGGCCAGCTTCATGATCTGGGGCAGGGCGGCGCTGTAGCCGAACACGTCGGGCAGCCAGACGATCTTGTTCTCGACGCCGAACTGCTCGCGGAAGTAGCGCGTGCCGTGCAGGAGCTGGCGGACCAGCGACTCGCCGGATGTCAGGTTGCAGTCGGCTTCCAGCCACATGGCGCCTTCCGGCTCCCAGCGCCCCTCGCGGATGCGCGCGCGGACCTGGTCGAACAGCTCCGGGAAATCCTCCTGCAGGAACTGGTAGAGCTGGGGCTGAGAGGACATGAAAACATATTCCGGGTACTGTTCCATCAGGCGTAGCACGGTGGCGAAGCTGCGCCCGGTTTTCTCCCGTGTCTGGCGCAGCCGCCAGAGCCAGGCGACATCGATGTGGGTATGCCCGACGGCGACAGCGCGGATTTCGGACGGCCCGCAGAGCGCCTGATAGAAGTGCGTTTCCAGAAAGTCGATCGTCTCCTGGACGGACGCCTGGAACGCTGCGCTGAGCGGCTTTCTAAGATCGAGCTGATTGACAGCCTGGTTGAGCTTGTCCAGCATGTCCAGGCGCGTTTTGTCGCCTTCGGGCAGCTCAGCCGCGACTTGCAGGGGCACATGGAGGTCATAGTACAGCTGTTTGACCGGGGTGTTCTCGACGAACAGCTGGAGAAAAAGCTCGGTCGGCTTGTCGACCAGTCCGGCGTAGGCCTGCAGGTCGATGCGGATCGTCTCACCGGCGGCGGCCTGTTCGCGCAGGACGCTGGTGCGGTGGTTGACATCCATGCCCTGGCTGATCCGGCCATCGACGAACAACAGAAACTGGCGGCTGTCTGCGAACCAGTTTTCCCGGTCGACCGATACGTCGAGCAGCACCCGCCGGCCGTCAAAGGCGTCCGGCACAACCACATCGGCCCTAAACCAGGCGTGCCCGTCGTAGACACCCCAGCGGTCGCCGGGGTTGAACGGCACCCAGTCGCCGCCATCCGCCCCGGCCGGCGATGTCAGCCGGCCCTGCTGCCAGATGATGTTGTCAACCGGCTGCCTCGGCTGGTAAATCAGGTCCTTCAGATCCTTGCAGACGCGCTCAATGCGCTCCTTGGTAAAGTACATGTCCTGTCCTCCGCTCCTGGCTATGCATTGGATCTATTATAGCCAAGATTGGAACAGGTCGCCAGCATGCGGCAGGTTTATCATTCCTGCGCGAGAAGCATGCCTTTTGCGGGTATCTGCAGCGTGGCTGCCAGCGGCTGTCCGGTCAGGCTGTCATGCATCGGCCGCTGCAGACGGACTGTAGCCGGCTCCTCGTTGAAGTTGAAGACGAAATGGTGCGTTTCTGACGCGTTTGACCGCGTGATGACGTCAACGCCTGCAGCGAAAAGGATTGGTGCGGCCGCGATCTTGGCCAGGTTTGACACGTGGTTCAGCACCCAGCGCAAGCCGGCTTCATCGAGCCCACAGCCCAGGTAGCAGGCAAGGCCCTGGCCATAACGGTGTTCGGTGATGACCGGCTCGTCTTTCCGGAAGGTGTCCGCGTAGCGCCCGATCGCCCGGGCACCTAGCAGTTCCAGGCTCTCAGTCCACCAGCAGTTGGCCGCGTCCGTGTTGCCGTTTCCGTTGTCCAGCCCGATTTTCGCTTCCGAGCGGCCGGCAAAAACAGGTTCGCCCTCAGCCAGGCGCAGGCCGAAAAGATCGGTCAGACCGCCGGGCACGCTGACGGTCAGGCCGTTGTTGTCCAAATCCTTGATCGAGGTCAGGAACGTCGCGAGCAGAACACCGCCTTGGGCGACAAACCGGCGCAGTGCGGCTTGTTCCGGTTCGTTTACCATCACGGCGGCCGGCACAACCAGCAGGCGATAGCCCGATTCTGTCACCTGCTCCAGGTTTTTTTGGCCGATGACATCGACAGCTACCCCCTGTGTGCGCAGTCCGCGGTAGATCTGCTGGCTATAGGCCAGGACATCGAACTGGCGGTGAATCGGCTTTGTTTTCAGCGACCACAGGTTTTCAAGGCTGAACAGCAGCGCAGCCCGGGCCTGGATCCCGGTGCGTTCCAGCAGGGGTCCGATTTGGGCGAGGTCGCGGGACGCAGCGCAGATTTCCGCGTAGCGGCGCCGGGGAACCCGGTCCAGGTCGATCAGGGATGAGCCGAGCTGCTCGAAACCGAAGGGAAAGGCGTGCAGCTTGAACAGTGTGATCAGGCTGGCGCCGGAGGCAAAGGCGTACAGGCTGTTCTGGCGGAAGGTGCCCGGGAAGCCATGCAGCATCCCCTGGAACGCCCAGTTGCCGTGGCCGCCGCCGCAAAGCGTCTCCAGCAGCCAGAAGGATCCCGGCCCGTTGCGGGTCGGGGTCTTCCTGGCCATCGCGTAACGGAACGAGGAGGATGTGCAGTCGGTGTCGCGGGCGCCCGGGTAATGGTCCAGACCGACGACATCCAGGTCGCGGAACAGGTCGTAGGTGTCGATGTCGTTGGTGCTGGTCCCGGTCCCGTTGGTCGTAATCGGCTTGGCTGTGAACGGGCGCATTGCCTCAAGCTGGAGGCGGCAATAACCTACCTGCTCGTCGCTGGCGAAGCGCTCGTACTCCAGGCGCAGCGACGGATTATCGGCGCTCAGGTCGTGCAGCACCCGGGAATACTCCAGGTCGCCTTGCAGCTCGATCGAACGGACCGGCAAGCGGATCTGGCCAAAATGGCTGAACGTCTGCCCCCAGAAGATTGTGCCCCAGCGCCGGTTCAGTTCATCGATCGACATGTAGCGCGTCTTCAGCCATGATCGGAAACGCTCCAGGCACACCGGGCAGTGGCAGCGGCCGTTGTATTCCTGGGCCAGCTCGTTGTCAATCTGGAACCCGAGGACATGGGGGTTGTGGCCATAGCGTCGGGCCAGTTGTTCGGCGATCGCCCGGCTGAGCCGCCGGTAGGGTTCGCTGCTCACGCAGGTGTAGCGCCGGCCACCGGGCTTGCGCCTCAGGTCGTGGCAGTCCTGGTACAGCACTTCCGGGTAGCGTTCGGACACCCAGAGCGGCGGGGCGGCGGTCGGTGTGCAGAGCACCGACCGGATCCCGCCCTCACCAAGCTGCTCAACGATCGCGTCCATCCAGCCAAAGTCATAACGGCCCTCTTCGGGCTCCATCAGGCACCAGGCGAATTCGGCGATCCGGACGACGTTCAGTCCGGCTTCCCGCATCAGGCGGATGTCCTCGGCGATCCGGCCTGACCGCTCTTTTGGGGGAACATGCTCCGGGTAGTAGCAGACACCGTAATGCAGGGCCACAAACCTTCTCCTATTCGACGAAAGGCCGCCGGCCGCTGTCTGATAGCTCGATCGCCAGCGAAGCGCTGTCAAGTCCAGCAGCACGGGCATACACCCGCAGCGTCCCGGGCTTGAAGCCGGCCTTGACCGCCACCGAACACAAACCGGATCGCATCTGGCGGTCCTGCTCCGGAACGGGCCGATGGTCGCAGACATCCGAGCCGGTGCCCAGGATGCGGCCCAGTCCGTTGGTATCAAAGCGGATAAACGGCGCGGCGTCGGGAACCGTCCGCCCGTCGGCGTCGACACACGTGCAGGTCACGATGGCGACATCCTCGCCGTCCGCGCGCACATTCTCGTCCTCCAGGCGCAATCGCAGGACGACTGCAGGACCCGTGGTGCGAACCGTCTCTTGCGCAACCTGGCGGCCCTGGCGGTAGGCGACCGCACGCAGTTCGCCCGGCTGGTAGACCAAGTTCCAGACACCCGGCTCATAACGGTCTGGCTTGATCCGGCCCTGGCTGACACCGTCCTGGAATAATTCAAGCTCATCCGCGTTGCTGTACACCCAGACCGGCAGGCGTTCGCCTTCCCGCCCGGGATGGTTCCAGTGGGGCAGGATATGCACCATCGGCTGCTCGGTCCAGTGCGACTGGTTTTGGTAATAGGCGTCTTTGGGCTGCAGAAACAGATCGAGGGCGCCGGACTGCGAGCACAGGCGCGGCCAGACGGTCTCGCCGCGATGCTCGATACCGGCCCACTGGTATTCGCCGCAGACCCAGTCCCGTTCCATGACGAAGCGCCAGGTCGAGCGCCGGTCGCTGATGAAGCCCCCGACCGCGTGGTCGTGAGCCCAGAGGTAGCCGCGCTTCTCGTCGTCCGGCAGGTACCAGCCGCGGGTCGTGCCGACAGCGCAGCACTCGGCAGCCACCACCGGCTTGTCGGGGTAGCGGGCATGGATCTCATCGTACTGCTTGAGGTTGTAGTTGATCCCGATCAGCTCCGAGGCGCCTGTTGCCGGGCTGTGCAGCGGATCGTGCGAGATCGCGGTCGTGACCGGGCGCGACGAGTCGTAGCGATGGACGAAGGCGGTCAGGGTCTCCAGCAGGCGACGGCCCATGTCGGTTTTGTGCAGCGGTTCTTCGTTTCCGACCGACCACATGATCACGGACGGGTGGTTGCGGTCGCGCTTGAGCAGCATCTCCAGTTGGGCCAGCCCGTCCGGCGTGCTCTGGAACCAGCGCGTCTCGTCCATGACGAGGAAACCGAGCCGGTCGAGAGCGTCCATGGTCGCCTCCGCCGGTGGATAGTGGGCGGTGCGGTAGCCGTTGGCGCCCATTTCCCGGAGCCGGCGCAGCCGGTAGTGGTGTACCCGGTCCGGCATGGCCTTGCCGGTCAGGCCGTAATCCTGGTGGCAGCAGACGCCGCGGATCTTGACCGGCTTGTCGTTGAGGAAAAAGCCCTTCTCGGCGTCAAAGCGAATGGTCCGGAAGCCAAAGGTCGTGTCCTGCTGGTCAACGGGCATTCCGCCGACCATAACCTGCGTGCGCAGCGTGTACAAATGGGGCTTTTCCGTGTCCCAGAGGAGCGGATCGGCCACAGACATGGATTGTTGGAGGACGGCCGTGTTCTTGGCCGGGACAACCAGCTGGCTGGTCGCGCTGGCGACCACCTTTCCCTCCGGGCTGATGACCGAGGAGACAAGGTTTGCTTCGCGGGCCGCCAGGTCGCTGTTGACCAGCGTCGTTTCCACGGGTACCTGCCAGCGATGCGCATCCTGACGGCTGGGATTGACCCAGACGCCCCACGTGTCGACCGCGACCGGTTCGGTCTTGACCAGCCAGACATGGCGGTAGATGCCGGCGCCTTCATACCACCAGCCCTCGTGCTCGGTCGCGATCACGTGGACGGCGATCACGTTCTTCTCCCCGAAGCGCACGATGTCGCTGATGTCGACCGTGAATGAGGTGTAGCCGCAGAAATTGCGCTGCATCAGGCAGCCGTTGACATAGACAACGGCGTGTGTGGCGACGCCTTCGAACACGAGCAGCAGCCGCCGGCCCCGGTCGGACTCCGGAATCTGGACATGGCGGCGGTACCAGGCGTTGTGGTAGTCGAAGTAGCCCAGGGTGTTGTTGTTCGCCTGTTTCGGTTCCTGGCGGATGATGTAGTCATGCGGCAGGTCGACCGCTTCCCAGTTCTCCAGGCAGCGGGCGCCCCCATCGGCATAGTCGAACGCAGCCGGCCCCCAGAGGGCCGTTTCGGTCTTGGATTGCATGTAGAGCGGGGTCTTGGTCGGCGGCAGACCGGTCTCGATCTCGCCGTCGTGGAAAAGCCAGTTGAAGTCCAGCAGCAGTTTTTCTCTCACGGTGTTCTCCTCCCGCCGTCAAGGCCGGTCGATCGTCAGTTCCGGGACATGGCGGCAGAAAGCTTCCAGCACATCGCTGTAGTCGCCGGCGATTTCCGCCATGTGGTGGATGTAGGGGCCGTAAATCAACTTCTTCTCCCACTTCCGGTAGTCGTCAAATTCCGCCCAGAGGTAGGTCCCGAAGGTGTACGGGCCGTCGACGGTCTTGAATGTGCCGTCCAGCAGCGTGTAGCGGCCCTGCGTACTGTCCATGCGGGCGATCGTGTAGGTGCCGTCCTTGACCTGGAAGCTCGGCTTCATGTTGAAGATGCGCGCTTTTGATTCTGGCTTTTTCAGCGACCAGCCAAAGGGCCCGCAATGCCAGAGCAGCTCGGCGTTGGGATTTTCCGGGTGACGCACGGTGAATTCGCCGAAGAACGGGATCTCCTTGCCGCGGGCGGCGCAGGACAGCAGGGCCATCGTGATCGCGCCCATGACATCGGTTTCACAGGTCACGATCAGGCGCTCGTCGGCCAGCGTGCTCATCGAAATGCAGGGCATGGCCTTGACGGTCTGCAGCATGCAGGTCCAGCATTCGGTGCAGATCACCTGACAGCCGGTCTTGTCCATGATCCGGCGGAACGTCTCGCGGAAGGCGGCCATCCGGGTCAGGGCCTCATCGTCCAGCCCGCCCATGTCCTGATAGCGGTCCTTGAGCAGCGCGACATCGGCGGCCAGTTCATCGCCCTTCGTCGCCAGGACGTCCTCGAACGTTTCCACCACCATCGGCATGTTGACCGGGACGACATCGATGCCGAATTTCTCGACCAGCTCCGCCTCGTTGAACATGACGCAGGTGAACGGCTGCGGGCGCAGACCAACCTGGGCGACGCGCAGTTTGCGGAAATTCTTGAGCATGCAGGCGACTGAAAGGAACTGCTCAAAGCCTTTGGCGAACACAGGCGCCTCGACCGGGCAGTTCTCGATGTGTTCGAACGGAACCTTGTAGCGGATAAACTGCTTGCTCATGGCGAACAGGCCGCATTGGGCGTCGGTGTAGCGCGTGCCGTCTGCTTCGAAGATCGTGTCCTGGGGCGCCCAGAGCAGCGTCGGCACCTGCATCAGGCGGGCCAGCTGGGCAGCAACTTCCTCACAGCCGTAGTTGCAGTTGATGATGAACAACGCATCGACTTTCTGTTTCTTGAACTCGGCGGCGATGGTTTCGGCCTGGGCGACATCGAACATCATGCCCTCGTCATTGAGAAAATCAAGGTCAGTGAAGGTCGTCTGCTCGTCGGTGTAATGGGCGCGAACCCAGCTTTCGACGTGCTTCTTGTTAGCCCTGGCATAGTCCGGGTTAAAGATCCCGGTCCGTTTGCCGGGCAGCCAGCGCCGGCAGGACGCCAGACCTATTTTCAATGAATAATCCAACATGGCACTTTCCTCCGATTGTTTTTTTGAGCGCGCCTGGCGGGCTCAGTATTTTTTGTTTTCCAGGGCTTTTTCGATCGCCCGGAAGCGGGTATTGGCCTGCTCGCGCTGCTGCATGGCGATCAGGGTGTAGAGCGTGTCGATGATCGTGTACTGGGCGATGCGCGACGCCAGCGCCACGATGCGGTACTGGGTTTCCTGCGACGCCGTTTCCAGGTGGATGTCGGCCAGATCCGAGAGCGGCGACCGACCGATATTGCTGATCGAAATAACCAGTGCGCCTTGCCTTTTGGCCAATTCGGCGGCATCGACGACATCACGTGAGCTGCCGGAGTGGCTGATCGCGACGATCACGTCGCGCGGGCCGGTGTGGGTCGCGGCAATCGCCTGCATGTGCGAATCCGTAAAGGCGGTGGCGTGGATACCCAGGCGCATCAGCTTATGCATCAGGTCCACCGCGACAGCATGTGAATTACCCAGGCCGAAAATGATGACGGCCTCAGCAGATGCCAGCATGCCGGCAGCCTTTTCCAGGCTGCCGGCGCTGGCGATGCGGCGGGTGTATTCAAGGGTATGGATCGCGCTGTTGAACACCTTTTCCAGGATTCTCTCCGGCCCGTCTCCGTCCTTCAGCTCCTCATGGATGCTCTCCAGCGGGGAGACGATGTCCTGGGCCAGGTTGACCTTGAGGTCCTGGTAGCCCTGCATGCCGATTCGTTTGCAGACGCGCACGATGGTCGCGTCACTGACACCGCTTTTTTCGGCCAGCCCGGTGATGGACAGGTAGATCACTTCGCGGGGATGAGCCAGGATGAAGTCGATCACTTTCTGCTCCGTCTGGCTGAGGCTCTTGCGCAAGGTCTGCATCTTCAGCATCAGGGGGGATTCTGTCATCGCGGAACCGCCTTTCTTGCTCAGGCTTCATACAGGATAATTACTTGATCCAGGATGCCACAAGCTCTGTCAGGGTTTCGACGGACACGTCGGCCTGGGCGGACCGGGCGAGCAGGGCCGCGTCGTCGGCCGTGGCGGTGATGATCCGGCCGGCACCGGTCGCCTGCAGCTCAGACAGCCTCTGGCTGGCCAGTTTGGCGATGATCGCCGGGTCTGAGCAGCCGCAGGAGGCTCCGCCGCTGGAATGGGCGTGGTTGCCTTTCCAGGTCGGTTCCGCGACAGTCGCCTCCGGGATCGCCTTGAGGATGGCGGGCAGGGCGGCCGTCTCGTGGGTATAGCGGGCGGAAAAGTCGTCGTCGTGCCAGGTGAATGTCGCCTCGGCCGGCTTGGGCGCGAGCAGCTTGTCCTGGATCAGCTTTTGGATTTGATCCGGCCAGCTCACAACGGCGACCGACTCGGGCAGCGATGTCACATCCAGGATGGCCGGCAGTTCGCGCAGCGCGTAGGCATCTGCCGGGGAGAGGGCGACAACCGTCTGGCAGCCGCTGCCCTTGATCGCGGCGATCAGCTGGGCAAGGCTTGAAGCCGCTTCGGCCCGGGCGCCCAGTGCATAGAGGGCAAAAACAGCGGACGGCGCCGTGGTGGCGGCGCAGGCGAGGCCGGCATGGCGCAGGATCGCTTCGGCCTGCCCGGTCTGAGCGGCGGCTCCGTCAACCCAGATGGGCTCGGCCAGGACCAGGGTTGCGGTCTGCGGCGCCTCAGGCTTCGGCTGCCGGACCAGGCGCTCGATCTGCTCGAGAACCGCAGCCGGAACCAGGTTTTCTTCCCGCAGCGCTTCGCGCGCCGCGACGATGCAGGCGGAAAAATCCCAGCCGCCTTCGCACCATTCAGCGCACCAGCGGCACTGGGTGCAGTCGTAGATGTTCTTGATCACATCCGGCTCCGGTTTGGCCGCGTCCCGGTTGATCAGGGACATGACCAGGCCCTGTGAACGGGGCGTCACGCTTTCTTCATGGGTCACGCGGGCGACCGAGCAGACATGCCGGCACATAAAGCAGAAACGGCAGCGGTCGATTGTTTTTTCCTGACGAATTCTCATCTTGTCCTCTCCTTACAGGCCCATCTTGTCCGGGTTCATGATGCGGTGCGGATCGAGGGCGTCCTTCAGTTTCTGGATCACCTGGAAGGCGGACCCGTACTGCTCGCGCATCAGGTAGCCCATCTTGAGGCCGACACCGTGGTGTTCGTTGAGCACGCCGCCTTTTTCCATGGCCACGCGGATGCAGGTGTACCAGATCTTGTTGTACATCGCCATCGCCTCGGCCGGATCCTCGGGCACATACGCCGGGTCGACGATGAAGCGGTCGTACATCATGCAGCCCCATTCGTACCAGTGGGAGAAGTGGGCGATGAACTTGGTGCCCGGGAACTGCTCCGCCGCCGCCTTCATGCCGACGTAGATCTCCTCGACCTTGTCGTAGGTCGCCACCGTGTCCATGGTGCCGAACGCTTCCGGCAGATCCATGATGTACGGCGGATAGAAGAACTTGTAGCGGCTGTCCCACCATTTCTGGCCGCATTCGCTGCCCAGATCCTCGATCGCGGTCTCTTCGCAGATATCGCGGGCGTGGCGCAGCTGGAAATCGACGATGTCTTCATAGCCGTCGAAACCGAAAACCAGGTAGGCGCCGTATTTTTCGATACCCAAAACGCGGTGGATCTGGTGGACGGTCTCCGCCTCGTCGTAAAGGCGGATGACGCAGGGCTGCAGCCGGCGTGTCATGATCTTGCGCCCGGCTTCCAGGGCGTCATGCATGTTGCCGAACAGGTAGGCCCAGTACTTGCGGCACTGGGGCTCATCGAAAATCTTGACGGTCGCCTTGGTGATGATGCCCAGCGTGCCTTCCGATCCGGCAAAGACCTGGTTCAGGTCAGGGCCGGACGCGTTGCGCGGTACGGGCAAGGTGTTGATGATGTCGCCGTTGGGCAGCACGACTTCAAGGTTGACGACCAGATCCTCGATCTTGCCGTACTTGGTCGAGAGGACGCCGGTGCCACGGTGGGCCAAAAAACCGCCCAGCGTGGAGCAGCCGATCGAGGCCGGGAAATGCATGGTCGAAAAGCCCTGTTCGTTGAGCGCCCACTCGAAATCCTGGTGGATGATGCCGGCTTCGGCCGTCGCCGTGTACGCCACGGCGTTGACCTCCGTCACCTTGCACATCTTCTTCATGTCGACCAGGATACCGCCGTGCACCGGCAGCGCGCCGCCCTGGGAGCCGGCTCCGCCGCCCCAGGGGGTGACGGGGATGCGGTGCTGGGCAGCCACCTTGACGATCTCGGAAACCTGGCGGGTGTCCTGCGGATAGACCACGACATCCGGCTGCTCGGGGATCTTGCCCCGGTCCACCCAGACGCGCGGGCCCCAGTAGTAGTCGACGGCATGGCTCAGTTTCTCGGCCGACGCCAGGTGCATGTTGTCGCGCCCCACGATGTCCTCCAGTTCGGTCAGGATCATCGTGCTGAAAAATGAATCGTTCTTGATCTGCATC
>JAAYJD010000197.1 GCA_012523135.1 Clostridiaceae bacterium | reverse complement strand
GCGATCGGGTCGGCCGCCCGCTAAGCCGTTCAGCACAACATACCACGTTTGCCTTGCGGCTGCTTCCCCAGTCGCTTTTCGCGTCTTCGCATGTCGGCAGCCTGCATCGCTCGTACTGTGTCCTGACCTGTCATTCTGCTTGGCCCGGTGTGTTATCCTTAGTTTGACAGCTCATTTCCTGTCTGGCGTGAATTGATGCGTTTGTCGTGCCACCGCCTCGCGAAAGCATATACAAACGGGGCAAACCGGTATATAATAATAAGGTTACATGTGCAAAAACGTATAGCCCGGCCCTGTCTGATCTGGCTTTCGATGTGGATGGCTGCCTGACCGCATGCAGTTAGCTTTTCAGGCTTGTTTGACCTGTTCAAACAGCACAACTGTGGTTCATGACCGGACGAGAGATCAATGGATAAATATCTACAAATTCTAATGGGGGCGGCCGTGCTCATTGGCCTGG
This sequence comes from Clostridiaceae bacterium, assembly GCA_012523135.1. GTDB lineage: Bacteria > Bacillota > Clostridia > Saccharofermentanales > UBA5734 > JAAYBY01. The sequence continues at coordinate 16,067 of JAAYJD010000197.1, read as the reverse complement.
TGGTCATATTGCTGCTGCTGATTCTTAACAATTCGAGAAATTCACGCAAACTCAATTTGCGGGATGCTTCTCTGACCAGTGAAGAGCTTGAGGAGCACGCCCGGGAAAACGCCCGGGAGCACGCGGTTTCCCGCAAAAGAAATGTTTTGAACTGGCCTGTTCCAAGGATGAACAACAACTATGAATTCATTCTCTCGCTATATAAAAGGCTGAACGAAGATGTTCAAAGGAAGAAAGCTGTTCCGCCAGCTGCGGAGTGGCTGCTGGACAATTTCTACATCCTTGAGGAGCAGGTCAAAGGACTTCGGCGGGATCTAAACAAGAGAAGCTATTTGCGGCTGCCGGTCCTGCGGACAGGATCGCTCAAAGGATATGCCCGCATCTTCGCAATCGCTGTGGAGCTGGTTGCGCACACCGACGGCCGGATGGATGAAAAAATCTTGTCAGACTACCTGAAAGCCTATCAATCGCACAATGTTCTCTTTGACCGGGAAATCTGGGCCATACCGATGATGATCCGGCTGGCCCTTCTGGAGCGGATCCGGCTTATTGGCCAGAACATGAAGAACACCCAGTCGTTCTGGCATGATGCGGATGTTGTCTACCAGGATTGGCTGGTTCATCAGGATGATAACCCGGATCAGGCGGTTTATAAATTCAAAGTCAACCTCGCGTCACGGGATGAAATCAATCCGGCTTTTATCGAGCACTTGATTTTTCGTTTGCGCAGATCAGGACGAAGCTATGTTGATGTGCTCAAGGCCATGGATGAGAATCTGGCAAAATGGGGCGATTCAACCGAGAACATCGCTCAGCATGAGCGTAACACACAATCGATCGATACACAGTCGATCGGCAATTGCATAACCAGCCTTCAATATTTTGCGTCTCTCGACTGGTCAGTCCTTTTCGAGTCCGTCAGTTTCGTAGACCAGATCCTCAGGCAGGACCCGGATGGGACATATGCGTTGATGGATATCAGGACTCGGAACTACTATCGGCAGAAAACTGAAGAACTGGCTGCGGAATTGGGCGTGTCGGAGCTCCAGATTGCCAGAGACGCCATCAAGCTGGCGGCCCAGGCTCGCCTGGATGATGACCCGGACACGCGCAGCGGACATGTCGGCTATTACCTGATTGGCAAGGGAAGGCAAGGCCTGCTGCAAAAGCAGGCTCGGTCAGGAGCGAAAAAACCTAAAGATGTACGCTTGAGCCAACGGGTTCCAGGCATTCTCTATCTGGGTTCAGTTTTCCTGATTACAGGCTGTCTGTTGGCTTTGGGTGCGGTTTATTCATGGCTGAACGCACCGCAAAATGCGGTTTTATGGGCGCTGCTGGCCATCGTCGCCTTGCTTATCCCGGCGTCGGAAATTGCCATCAAGACGGTCAATTGGGCTGTCAGCAAAGCGCAGCCATCGGCTGTCTTTCCCAGAATGGAACTGAAAGACGGCATTCCGGAGGATCTGGGCACCATCGTCGTCATACCAACCCTGTTGCCGGATGTCAGCAGGGTGACCGAACTGCTTGCCAATCTGGAAAGCCATTACCTGTCGAACCGGGATGACCATTTGTATTTTGCCCTGATCGGCGCCTACAATGACTCGCATCAGGCCACCCGCCAAAATGACAGCAACATTATTGATGCGGCCATGAACGGGATATGCGCCTTGAATCAGAAATATGCGGCAGCTGGGCCGGATAAGTTTTACTTTTTCCATCGGGAAAGCCAGTTCAATGAGCGTAACAACAAATGGATCGGCTGGGAACGGAAGCGCGGCGCCCTGATGGAGTTCAACGATCTTGTTCTTGGCTCGGACAATACCAGTTTTTCATACCGGTCGTGTGAAAATCCCCCATTTGCGAAGATCAAATACATCATCACGCTGGACAGTGACACCATCTTGCCCATCGGCATGGCCCGCAGCATGGTCGGAACGATGGCCCACCCGCTGAATCAGCCGGTCATCGATCCCGTGCGCGGCATTGTTGTCGCGGGCTATGGCCTGATGCAGCCCAGAATCGACGTCGCGATTGAAGATTCCAATCAATCGCAGTTTGCACGCATCTTTACGGGGCAGGAAGGTGTTGACCCCTATGTCCACGCCATATCTGACGTTTACCAGGATTTGTTTGGCGAGGGCATCTTCATCGGCAAGGGTATTTATGACCTTCATGCCTTCCAGAACGTCTTACAACATGCCATTCCGGATGATGCCATCCTCAGCCATGATCTCCTTGAAGGATCGTATGTGCGCACAGGGTTGGTGACCGATCTCAAACTGGTGGATTCCTATCCGTCCAAGTACAATTCGCACGCAGCCCGCGTGCATCGCTGGGTCAGGGGAGACTGGCAACTATTGCCGCTGCTTTTCGGGAAAATCGCCAGCCGAAGCCAGGGCGTCATCAAAAACCCGCTCTCGTCTTTATCACGGTGGAAGATATGCGACAACATGCGCAGAAGCCTGCTGGAACCAGCCTTGCTGCTGCTGGCTGTTTTGAGCTTCACAGTTCTGCCGGGCAATCTGTTGATCTGGCTTGGCTTTTTGCTGACAGCGATTGGGATGCCGCTTCTGACAACGCTCCTGAACACCGTCGTATCCGGACAAATCTGGAAAGACAGCACCAAACGGCATATGCCGGTGATCAACGGCCTGAAGGCGTCACTGATCCAGACCTTGCTGCTGCTGACCTTTTTACCCTTTCAAGCGTGGTCCATGATCCAGGCCATTGTTGTGACACTCATCCGTGTTCTGCTGACCAAAAAGAACCTGCTCGAATGGGTCACGTCAGCGGATGCAGATAAAAGTCAAAAAAACACCTGCCGCAGTTATCTGGTCCTGATGAGCGCCTCCTTCTGGGCCGCTGCGGTCTTGCTGGCTTTGGTGATGATCCTGAATCCCGCAGCCGTGCTCTTCGTTTTGCCCTTGATCGGGTTATGGGCAGTTGCACCGTTCATCGCGTTTTGGATCAGCAGGGATATCAAGAAAAGCAAGCCGATTGTAACCGAAGCTGATTATCACGAGTTGGGCCGGATTGCCCGTAAAACCTGGCGGTATTTTGAAGAATTCGCCAATGCGAAGAACAACAACCTGGCGCCGGACAATTACCAGGCCGATCCGCCGCGCGGCATTGCCGGCCGCACTTCGCCGACCAACATCGGGTTGGGTCTGATGGCCTCGTTGTCGGCACGAGATCTGGGCTATATCAGCACATCTGTGCTGGCCGAGAAGATTGACGAAACAGTTTCGACACTTGAAATCCTGCAAAAATGGAACGGGCACCTGTACAACTGGTACGATACGCGGTCTTTGCAGCCCTTGCATCCGGGTTATGTTTCAACCGTTGACAGCGGCAATCTGCTGGGCTACCTGATCACACTGGCTCAGGGATTACATGGCTATCTGCACAGCCCGCTTGTGGACAGCCGATTTGCCCAGGGGATCCGTGATACGCTGCTTTGCTCGGACGAAAACGGCCGGGTTGTCCTCGAGGAACTGGATTTGACCGTCGCATTTACTGACATCGACCGGGTCGATTTGTCCGGCTGGCGGAAAACGCTGACGGATCTGGCAGCACATCCGCGGCTCGCCAAGATTCAGAGCAAAGTCTGGAAAGCGAAAATCGAACAACAGGTCGACATCTTCGCAAAAGAAATGACCGAATTGCTGCCCGGTGCCGGCCTGCTGGCCATGCAGACATTGGTTCCGCTTGAACAGGCAAACGATCCGGATGTTGCCGCCAGGATGGCAATCTTGCGGAGTTTGCTGGCAACCAACGCCCAAGTGAATGAACTCCCCGGGCTCTATCTGGCTGCATCCAGTCAGGCTGCCCAGCTTCTGCATGACATCGAAAATAGCATAGATGGGGGAGCGCCGGCTTTGCTCGATTGGCTTTCCCGATTGTCGGATGCTCTGGCGACGGCGCTGACTGCTGCAAAAAGACTGAAAGAGAACATCGAAGCGTTGATCACGCGGGTTCAGCGTCTGGCAAAGGACATGCGGTTTTTGCCGCTCTATGACAGAAAAAAGCAGCTCTTCCACATCGGGTTCAACCTGGAAGACGGCAAGCTGAGCAATTCCTATTACGACTTGCTGGCTTCTGAAGCCAGACAGACCAGCTATATCTGTATCGCCAGAGGCGAAATACCTTTGTCCCACTGGTTCAAGATGGGGCGTGCCCTGACGGTTGTTGACCGTTATAAGGGGTTGATTTCCTGGACGGGAACCATGTTCGAGTATTTGATGCCGCTGCTGATCATGAAAACGTATAAAAACACCATGCTGGACGAAACCTTCTCTTTTGTCATCAAGAGCCAGAAAAAATACGGCCGCCAGAAAAATCTGCCCTGGGGCACATCAGAATCCGGGTACAGCTTGCTGGATGTCAACCTCGACTACCAGTACAAGGCCATCGGCGTACCTTGGCTGGGGCTGAAGCGCGGGTTGATGGAAGATTCAGTGGTTGCCCCCTACGCCACGTTCCTGACTCTGCCCCTCGAACCTGAAGCCGCCATACAAAACCTGAAACGCCTGCGGGAGCAAGGCCTCGATGGCCCCTATGGCTTCTACGAAGCCGTTGACTATACGCCGGAGCGGCTGCCTGTCGCCTCCAGGCAAGTCGTTGTCAAAAGCTATATGGCCCATCACCAGGGCATGAGTTTGGTGTCAATCAACAACTTCCTCCATGATAACATCATGCAGCAGCGCTTCCATGCTGATCCTGCCATGCATGCGGCGCGTCTTCTGCTGCAGGAAAAAGTGCCTGCCCGCCTGGTCTTTACCAAAGATACCAAGGAAAAAGTGGTCCCTTATACCGTTGCAAACACGAAAGACAGAAGCGTTGTACGCCGGTTCAGCGGGCTTGATCCGCTTTTGCCCAGGGCGCATATTTTATCAAATGGCACATACTCCGTGCTGATCACCGACCGGGGCACCGGGTACAGCAAAGTCAATCACGTTGCCGTGACCCGCTGGCGTACGGACAGCACACTGGAAAAAAGCGGGATGTTTATCTATCTGAAAAATGTTGCGAGCAACGCCGTCTGGTCGACGGCCTTTTCCCCGGTGCATGTTCAGCCCGATCACTATGACGTGACGTTTGAAACGGACAAAGCCACCATCGTCCGTCTGGATGGCTTCATCGAAACAAAAACGGAGATTGTCGTGGCATCGGATGACAATACGGAGATCAGGCGGATTTCGCTGAAAAACAAGGGTGATCAGCCCTGCATACTGGAGCTGACCAGCTATTTCGAATTGGTGCTGACAACCCAGGCTGCAGATCTGGCGCATCCGGCATTCAGCAATCTTTTTGTCGAAACCAGCTTTGACGCCGAGCGCAAAAGCCTGTTCGCAACCAGGCGGTCCCGATCGGATACGGACAGAAATGTCTGGATCGCCCATACGGCAATCATTGAAGGGGAGACCCTGGGTGAGATGCAATATGAAACAGACCGTCTGCAGATGATCGGGCGAGGCTGTCACGTCGGCAATCCAGCGGCCATGCAAGTGGGTAAATCGTTATCCAACACGGTGGGAACGGTGCTGGATCCCGTGATGAGCCTTAGGGTCCGCGTGAAGCTGGCACCGGATATGGGCGCTCGCATTTCCTTTGTGACGGCCGTTGGCGCAAGCCATGAACTGCTGCTCGCCCAGATTGACAAATATATGGAACCCGAAGCGGTTGAAAGCGCTTTCCGACTGGCTTTGACGCGAAGCAAACTGGAAACAGCCTATCTGAACCTGGACGCCGCGGAACTGGAACTTTTTCAGAACATGATCGGGCATATCATCTACTTCAGCCCCACCAGGAGATCCTTTGCAGATCAGATTTCAAAGAACAGGCTCAATCAGCCGTCATTTTGGAAATATGGCATTTCCGGGGATGTGCCGATTGTCCTGCTGGTCCTTGACAAGTCAGATAAAGTCGCGATCTTGAGCGAAGCCCTGAAAGCCCATGAATATTGGCGCCGTATGGATCTGAACGTGGATCTGGTTATTTTGAGCGTAGAGGAATATAACTATTCCCTGCCGCTGTTCACGTTGCTTTCAGATATTGTCTCATTCAGCCAGAATGGCGCCAGCCTCAACAAGCCCAAAGACATCTTTATCCTTGACCAAAGCAAGATGACGGCGGCCGATGTCAGCCTGTTCTATGCGGCTGCCAGGATTATTCTGCTGGGCGACGGCCGCCGCATGGCCGAACAACTCGCGTTTTTCCAACAGGACTTGCCTGAGCAGCGCGTAAAGCAGACCGGCAACACATCTCCAGCCCCGCGCGTTCCTGCGGTCTATGAGCCGAACCTGAGCTGCTTTAACGGCCTTGGCGGGTTCAGTCCGGATGGTCATGAATACATCATTCGGTTAGCAAAAAACCAGATGACGCCGATGCCATGGGTCAATGTCATTGCCAACCAGGATTTTGGGTTTATGGTCTCTGAAGCTGGATCAGGCTATACCTGGTTTGGCAACAGCCGCGAAAACAAGCTGACGCCCTGGAATAATGACGCGGTTTCGGACAGTCCCGGCGAAGTGCTCTACATCGCCGACAGCGATTCCGGGCAGTTGTGGACACCAACCGCACTGCCGATCAGAGAAGAAGAACCTTATATAATCAGGCATGGTTTCGGGTATTCGGTTTTTGAGCATGAAAGCCACGGCATCGCGCAATCCTGGTCCCAGCATGTCGCTGTTACCGCAGCTGTCAAGGTCAGCCTGCTTACGTTGCGGAACACCACAGCGCAGACCAGGAACCTGATCCTGACCTACTACGTGCGGCCGGTCCTCGGCGTCAGCGAGCAGATGACCGCCTATCATATCCGAAGCCAGCTCAGCGCGGCAGGCACGCTTTTAATCCAGAACGCGTACAACGATGATTTTGCCAGCCACGTCGCCTTTATAGCCGCATCACCGGGCGAACGAAGCTGGACATGTGACCGGCAGGAGTTTTTCGGCTCAGGCGGCATGCCAAGACCGGACAGCCTTGATCGCACCTCGCTTTCAGGGACGACGGGGTCCGGTTTTGATCCTTGCGCGGCCATCCAGGTAAAGGTCACGCTCAAGCCCGCTGAAGCCTGTGATGTCGTCTTTCTGCTGGGCATGGCTGAAACATGTGCGTCAGCGGAGGACATGGTGCAGCAGTACGCGGCTGTTGAACCGGCGAAGGCGTCTTTGCTGGCCGCACAGGCATTCTGGCAGAAAAAGATCAACGTCGTTCAGGTCAATACACCAAGCAAATCGATGAATTTGCTGATGAATGGCTGGCTGCAATACCAGGTGCTATCCTGCAGATTGTGGGCCCGGTCCGGGTTCTATCAATCTGGAGGCGCCTATGGATTCAGGGACCAATTGCAGGACAGCCTGCCCGCCGCGCTGCTGTGGCCGGAAATCGCCCGAAGCCAGATTATTCTCCATGCCAGCCGCCAGTTCACCGAGGGCGATGTCCAGCATTGGTGGCATGCGCCGAGTGGCAAGGGCATCCGTTCGCGCTACAGCGACGACCGGCTCTGGCTGCCCTATGTCGTCGCGGAATATGTCAGGATCAGCGGCGACAGCCAGATTCTTGCCGAACGGATTCCGTTTCTTGCCGATAAGCCCTTGCAGAACGCTGAAGATGAACGCTATGGCACCCCCGCAGTTACCCAAGAACAAGCCTCGTTGTACGCTCACTGCATCAGGGCTGTGGACATTTCGCTCAGCTTCGGCGCACATGGCCTGCCGTTAATGGGTTCGGGCGACTGGAATGACGGCATGAACACGGTCGGCAACGAGGGACGCGGCGAAAGCGTCTGGCTGGCCTGGTTTTTAGCCGCTGTGCTCGAGAGAATGGTCCCAATTTGCCGGGCAATGGATGATGCAAAAAACGCAGAACAATACACGCGGATCCGCCAGCAGATCTTTGCTGCGATCGCCGACAGCGCCTGGGATGGCGCCTGGTACCGGCGTGCTTATTTCGACAATGGACAGCCTCTGGGATCGATTCAGAACCATGACTGCATGATTGATTCGATTGCCCAAAGCTGGTCGGTTTTGTCGGGTCACCCAGACTTGGATCGATCGCGGACCGCGATGAAGTCGCTGGAAGAGCACCTGATTCAGCGGCAGGATGAGTTGATCAAGCTGCTGACCCCGCCCTTTGACCACGGTGATTCTGAGCCAGGCTACATCAAGGGCTATGGCCCCGGGATCCGTGAGAACGGCGGCCAGTACACCCATGCTGCGGTTTGGGCCATCATGGCCGTTGCCGGTCTCGGCGATGGAGAACAGGCCGCTGAACTGTTCGATCTGATCAATCCGATCAATCACACGCGCAATGACCGGGAAAACAGCCGTTATAAGCTGGAACCCTATGTCATGGCCGCCGATGTATATGCCACGCATCCGCATACGGGCCGCGGCGGCTGGTCCTGGTACACCGGCTCCGCCGGCTGGATGTACCAGGCCGGGCTGAACAGTATCCTGGGCTTTGGCAAAACCGGCGACACGCTGGTCATCAACCCCTGTATTCCGGGGCGGTGGAAAGCGTACAGCATCACGTACCGGCACCGTTCGAGCAGCTACCATATCCGGATTATCAATCCGGATGGCGTGATGACCGGCGTCCGATCCATCACAATCGACGGCATCCACGTGGCTGATCGCCAGATCAACCTGCAAGATGACAACCAGACGCATGAGTTGCTCGTCACGATGGGAGAAGCACCGGACTAGGCCATGACTAATGCACATCGCTCAGTCGGTCATGGCTGGCCCAATAGGCCCAACGCAGAAAACACCCTTATTCGCGCGGCTTGAAGATGCGGCATCACATGAAACGGCATTTTCGGCTCGCGTTATGCGCGGTGCACCGCAAGCGCGGTCACCTGTACGTGATGCCGTTTCGATGATCGCAGGCAAGACAGATGCCATTATTCGGCCTTCTTTGCGGTATAATGACGGCAAGGATACATTTTGCCGGCCGCACGCCTTCGGGCTGCCGCCAATCGGAACAGGTCCGACCTGAAGCGGCATTGCCCAAGCTGAGACGGGTCTGTCGCTGCTGTTGCTTCTTTCCGATCGTTTATCCCGATCGCAGACGACCGTTGCCAGGTATCTGGCATCATCATGCGTATAGGAGCGGATTATCATGGGTCAAACAGCTTATGCCAACTACAAAAGCTTTCAGGTCATCTACGACACCGGCACACACCGGTTCGATGTGCGCTGCGGCGCGATGGGAACCATCCTCGAATCGTTTGGGTTGGATCAGATCACGCTGCGCGGAACGGAAGAGTATGATCTGGATGCCTTCAGCGAGGCAACCTGGACCTGCGGCGAAGACAGCGGAGACGGCCATGGCGTCTGGCTGCGCATCCGGTACAGCGGCTGTTCCTTTCAGAATGAGATGATTCTGACCTTTCGGCTGACCTGCGATACGCTTTCGATTACGTATGCATGCCCGGACGATTTGGATCTTCACCTGAGCGGCAGGATCCGTTGGGGCGTTCACCCCGGCACCGATACCTTCCCGGTTAATCTCAACCGAAGCGGGTTCGATTTGCGCGCGGCGCTGGGGCCTGCCTCAGGTTATTCGGATCACGCGCTCTTCGACCGGCAAACCGATTCAGCGCTGGAGCTTCTCGGCTGTCGCTCAGTCCGGCTTGGCTATGACTGGGACCTGCAGGATTACCGGGTTTGCCTGCAACCCTCGGCGCAGGATCAAGCCCAGGCGTTTTGGATCCGCATTCACCAACACGTTTACCAGGAGCGGTTTGGCATCGCGTACAAGCCATACAACCGGCAGAATACGTTCGGTACGCCGCCCGCTGGCTGGATGACATGGTATGCCGTCCAATTTAATGCGTGTGAAGACACCGTGCTTGAGAACGCGCGCTGGATGGCGGCAAATTTGAAAAAATACGGTGCGAATTGCATCTGGGTGGATTGGGAATGGTACCACAAGGATTTCACGGGGACCCACCGGGAAGGCGTGGATGTTTTCCATCCCGACCCGGAACGTTATCCGCGGGGGCTGGCTCATGTCGCCGCTGAGATCCGCAAGCTGGGCCTCATCCCTGCGCTTTGGATCGGTGCCAGCAACGATGTCAACCAGACGGAATTCATCCGGGATAACCCCGGAGTGGTGTTGTGCGTGAAGCCCAGCTGGTGCGGCCGATATTTTCTGGATCCCAGCCATCCCAAGGTCGTGCATGAATATATTCCCCAAGCCTTTCGCCAGCTCCTTGATTGGGGCTACAAGGCGCTCAAATGGGACTGTTTCCCGATCACATTGCAAATCTGCGACGAAAACCACGCTCTTTTCTACGATCCGGGCGTTTCCACGGAAGACGCTCTGCGCCGCCTGGTGCAAAAGGCCCGGGAGACCGTGGGGGATGCGTTCTACATGCTGTCCTGCTCTGGCGGGGGATTCCGGCAGATCACCATGGCGATAGACCTTTTCGACGCGATGCGGATCGGCGGGGACATCTTCGCGTGGGACGAATTTGTCAGCCAGTGCATCGACAGGGTCATGAAATACTATGCGTTCCATAACATCGTCTGTCTGAACGACCCGGACAACCTGGTGATCCGGCCGCAATACAACACGGATGACGAGGCTGTCTCCCGCGCATCGCTGGTCGGGCTGCTGGGCTTGCCGGTTACGTACGGTGATGATCTGCCCGCTTTGCCTGAGGAACGGGTGGAGCTGTTGCGGCGCGTAACGCCGCCCCTGGACATCCACCCGCTCGATATTCGCGAAAACGCCTGTGACGGCCGCGTTGTGAAAATAGGGCTTTCTATCTGCATGCCGTACGAACAGTGGCATGTGCTGGGCATCTTGAACATCCAGGACCACCCAACCGAGGTGCTAATCAATCTTCAGGCCGATGCGAACCTGGATCCCGCAGATCCAGCCGAATACCTGGTTTTCGATTTCTGGAACAAGCACTATTTGGGTTCATTCAAGGAGAACGTTCCGATCCGGCTTCGCGCGCATGCGACCCGGGTGCTTTCTGTTCGCCGCAGACTCGACCGGCCTCAGCTTGTCTCCACGTCCCGTCACATCAGCCAGGGCGCTGCGGAAATTCAAGCGATGATCTGGGATAACGATCGTCATGTCTTGTCGGGAATCTCCTCGGCGGTTGAAAATGAACCGTATGAGCTGTTCATCCACATCCCCCGTGACTATTCGGTCGACCCGGCGCAAAGCAGCTATGAAACACTCGAGAACGGCCATGATGGGGTCTGCCGCATCGTGTTTCCGGTGTATGGCAATCAGGCTGTCGCGTGGAAAATAGCCTTCTCGAAAACAGATATCGTCTAGGCTTACGGTATCGATCACAGCTAGAAAAGGCGCGTATGCATCGCGTCGCTCGGGCGTCATCAACCGCTTTTCGAAAACACGCGGTCATTGCCAGGGCAAGTCCATGGTGCGAGAAAAAAAGCCGTAAGTCCTTCTTGTGAAACAAAAAGTCATCATATGAATACAAAAAATTCACATAATAATACCTAAAATATATGATATAATAATGGTAATCTATTGTTGCTGATCTTTTTGATCATGATCATATATTCAATCACCTGTTGCCATCATGACCATGAAGAGCGTCTCATGGGTGAATAAGCGAACGGGAATGCCGTTCGCGGCAGCAGTCTTCTCATGATTGAGGGAGGGAACATGAATATTTTGCTCGTATACCCCGAATTTCCGGATACCTTTTGGAGTTTCAAGCATGCACTTAAGTTTATCCATAAAAAAGCAAGCACGCCGCCCTTGGGCCTGTTGACCATTGCCGCCATGCTGCCTGCCGATTGGAACCTTCAGTTGGTTGACCTCAATGTAGATTCGTTGAACCAGAAAGATCTGCAAAAGGCTGACTATGTCTTCATCAGTGCCATGACCATTCAACAGGACGCAGCACAATCTCTGATTAAGCGCTGTAAAGAGGCAGGGATCAAGATCGTGGCCGGCGGGCCTCTCTTTACCATGGAGCAAGAGCTGTTTCCCGAGGTCGATTATTTTGTGCTGAACGAAGCCGAACTGACGTTGCCGCCTTTCTTGAAGGACTTGGCTGCGGGGTGCGCGCAACGTATTTACAGGACAACCGAGTTCCCGGATATCCACCAAACCCCTGTGCCGATTTGGCAGCTGGCAAATCTCAAGCAATACAGCTCGGTCAGCATCCAGTTCTCCCGCGGCTGTCCCTATAACTGCGACTTTTGCAATGTGACCTCACTGTTGGGGCATCAGCCGCGTACCAAGATGACCCAACAGATTATGGCCGAATTGGACAGCCTTTACGCCCTGGGTTGGCGAAACGGGGTCTTTTTCGTGGATGATAATTTTATCTGCAACAAGAAACAGCTCAAGACAGAACTGCTGCCGGCTTTGATCGAGTGGCGAAAAGGCAAGATCGGCATGCGGTTTAACACGGAGGTTTCCATCAATCTGGCCGACGATCCGGAACTGGTCAGTCTGATGACAAAAGCAGGCTTCGATACTGTTTTTGTCGGCATTGAAACCCCCGATGACGATAGTCTGGCCGAGTGCAACAAGTTTCAGAACAGGGGCCGGGATCTTGAGCAAAGTGTTAAATTGCTGCAAAAATCCGGCCTCCAGGTCCAGGGGGGATTTATCGTCGGCTTTGATCATGACACGGCCACGATCTTTCAGAAGCAGGTGGACTTCATTCAGCGCAGCGGGATCGTAACGGCCATGGTCGGGTTGCTGCAAGCGCCTCCAGGCACACACCTGTACGATCGCCTCAAGCAAGAAAAACGGCTGCTCAGCAGGTTTTCAGGCGATAATGTGGATGGCTCGACCAACATCATGCCCAAGATGGGTTACGATAAGCTGCGGCAAGGTTATCGCGAGATCCTGGACCAGATTTATTCGCCAAAATTCTACTACGAACGGGTCAGGAATTTCCTGCAGCAATACCAGCCATTGCGTATAAGGCACCATGTAGAACTGCAAACGATTCTGGCGCTGGGGCGTTCAATCTATCATTTGGGAATCCGCGGTATCGAGCGCGTACACTACTGGAAGCTTTTCTTCTGGTCCCTGTTCCGGCACCCCCGCTTGTTCCCGCTGGCGATTACGCTTTCCATCTACGGGTATCATTTCCGCCACGTGGCAAACGCACATGTCACCATGACATAGTTCTGAGACACATCAGGTATCAAGGGATTGAAACAACGATCGTGGAAGAACTGCCTGCTGGTAAAGACGTGACAAAGCAGGAGCCGGCGTTTACGCCAGGCAGGTATTTCCATGCCTGTGTTTCGCGTACCCATGCAGGAAAGGTTTTCTGCTTCCAGTCACTCTGGCTGCGGCATCAGACGGATGCCATGGCGGGTTGCCTTTAGGTGCATGGACGTTTATGCGATGGATGTCTATAATCTAGATACTGTTCCAGGATGAAAACGGCATACGCTGGTGCGGTGCCGGATCCGCCTGATTGGAGGAAGCGATATGAACACCTTCACCGCATACGCTGATGCGTTTGTCTTTTCCGGCGCCCCGGAGGTAATCCTCCCGGACATTCACCGGAGGGATGGCGAGGTGATCCTGACCTTTCCGGCCCGGCTCTTTTCCGGCCGAAAGATCCAGCGGCTGCGTGTCGTGGCGTCCTGGACCACCGTGCAGGCTCCGGCAGAGGGGTATCTCTTCTATCCCGCGGCCTTTGACCAGGGGTCGGCTTTATCGCATTTCACACTCCGGCCTGACGCTGAGCAAGATTCCCGCCGTGATTCGCTTTCCTTCGCGGGGGTCGGTGGCTGCGCAGATGCCGTCATGGTGCAGATCCTGAGCGGGAACGCGGACAGCCACTTTCATACGGAGGTGCAAGGCGGCATCTACCGGCTGTGCCCGGTGTTCGATCTGGATGGTGTCGAACCGTCAGAGGATCTGGTCATTGCCTACCGTCCCATGCCCCAAGCGACCTACGCCGACATGGCTCGGGCCTACCGGCATTATCAGATGGAGGTCCGGGGTTGCAGAACACTTCGGGAACGGGCCGCCGAGCGTGAATCGCTGAAGTACGCCATCGAAGCACCGGAACTCAGGATCCGTATGGGCTGGAAACCTGTTCCAACGCCGGAGTTTCATCAAACACCGGAAAACGAACCGCCGGTCAAGGTTGTATGCGATATTGCAAAGCTCTGCGCCCTCATGCGGGAGATGAAGCGGCAGGGCATCAGGCAGTGTGAAATCTGCCTTGTCGGTTGGGGAAAGGGCGGACACGACGGCAGGTTCCCCCAGCAAGTTCCTTCTGAACCAGCCTACGGCACGGTAGAGGCAATGAAGGATGCCATCCGGGAGGCACAGGCGCTGGGCTATCAGATCGTCTGCCACACCGGAAGCATGGAGGCCTACGAGATCGCTGACAATTTCGATCTTGAAGCCATGGCGCAGCGCCGGACCGGGGACGGGCGCTGCATACCCATGCTCAACGACGGCTATGCCCGGGCTGGCGGCCTTTCCGGCGGTGTCCCGTATGTCATCTGCCCCAAAGTGGCATATGAGAAATATGCGGTGGACGATCTGCCGAAAGTCCGGGATTACGGTTTTTCAGGCCTTCACTTTGTGGATGAACTGACAGCGGTGGCCACATGGACGTGCTGCCATCCGCAGCACCCTTGCACGAGAAAAGAAGGGGAGGAAGCCTACCGGAAGATCGCGCAACGCGCCACAAAGCTTTTTGGCGGGTTCCAGTCCGAGGGCTGGCTGGACTTCATGAACGCGGATGTGGACTATGTCATGTATACATCATTCCGGAATCACCTGGATCCATCGGTCAATCCGCTTTTCGATGAGATGATCCCGCTCTGGCAGCTGGTGTGGCACGGGCTTGTGCTGTCAAATCCCAACGCCCATACGGTTAATTATCCGCTCAAGGGCGCAAAGGAACATCTGCGCTTCATCGAATACGGCGGGCGGCCGCTTATGTATCTTTACAGCAAATTCGGCGAGCGGAAAAACTGGATGGGCGATCTCGACCTGCGTTGCGAAACGGAAACGGACATACCCGTGTGTGTCACTGCCATCCGCAAGGCGTGGGACGACTATGTGCCTTTGCATCATCTCCAGTATGAATTCATGGAGAACCATGAAAAATGCGCTGACGGCGTGTACCGCACCACCTATTCCGACGGCACGCAGATCACGGTGGATTACCAGAACCGCCGGTACACCGTGGAACACGGCGGGAACGTACATACGCAGTCCGTGTAGCGCGCTGCGCACATCCGTGTCCCGATTCGCAAATACCAAGCGGTGTTTCGGCTGTGGCATCGTGTAACAACGGCACTTGATGGCTGATGCTGCACGATGCCTGTGTTATGGTAACTTGCGTTTTCACTTGCCAATGACTTGACTGCTATAGTGAAATTGATTCCTGTTTTACAGACCAGCCCGCCGTTCGGTCGAATGGATCGTGCTGCCGGATGCAGGAGATGTTATGACGATCAAATTAGAACCCATTTTCGGCATGTGACGTGAAATACAACAGGAATTATTGGTCATAGCCAAGCAAGTTGTCCCAGCGCCGTCATCTGACGGGCTGCGTTTCGCCGTAGGCGGAATCAATCCATAGAAATCGCCCTCATTTTCCTGTCATCTTGCAGCAACAAGCCATACCTGTGCCAATCTCAAGCCTTCTCGAGCAGATCCTGCAGGCCCAGCCCCATCAGACTGAGGTAACTGTCGATCTTGTCGAAGTTTTCCTGACTGGCATAGCTCAGGGTGAAACTGCCATTTGTCTCCCAGAGATAGTAGATGCCCCGGCTGTGATCGAAGAACATCTTGTATGTGAGGCTCTTGGGTTTCTGGTTGGCCCAGCCGATCGCCAGATGCTGGCCGGGATGTTCATCGAGCCAGGCGGCATACCCCTTGCGCATCCGGTACTGGATCAACGCTCGGATCAACAGGGCCACATGCAGCAGCATGGTCAGACCCATAATCCGCTGCTCGTTTTCCAGATAGATGACCGAAGCGACGGCGGGCGTCTTCAGCAGACGAAAGCTGTTCTCCACCTCCTGCTGCCCCTTGTAGGCGGCCAGGATATCCCGGGCACCGTAGCTTTCGGG